>LFRQ01000078.1:0-29631 GCA_001512835.1 Clostridia bacterium DTU022 | reverse complement strand
ATTTCAAAGTTGCGCCCCTCCACCCGCTTCTGAGCCCGCTCGATAGCCCGGCTCACCAGGGGGTGATCGATGGGCTGGTCTTCCTCCATGCCGAAGCGATCCATCAGGCTGGAGATATTGTCCGCGCCGAAGAGGCGCATCAGGTCGTCCTGGAGGGAGATAAAGAACTGGGAGGATCCCGGGTCGCCCTGCCGGCCGGAGCGACCGCGCAGCTGGTTGTCGATGCGGCGGCTCTCGTGCCGCTCCGTGCCCAGTACATGCAGCCCCCCCAGGGCCAGCACTTCCTCCCGCTCCCGGGAGGTGGCCCGGCTCTCCTCCTCCAGCAACTCCCGTAAGCGCCGCTCTCTCTCCTCCAGCCCATGGGGATCCGTCTCCTCTTCCAGGGGCCCCATCTCTTTGATCAATCTTTCCCGGGCCCGGAACTCGGGGTTGCCCCCCAGGATAATGTCGGTCCCCCGGCCGGCCATGTTGGTGGAGATGGTAACGGCGCCCTTGCGGCCGGCCTGGGCGATGATCTCCGCTTCCCGGGCATGGTTGACGGCGTTGAGGACCTGGTGGGGAATGCCCTGGCGCTTCAGCATCTTGCTGAGCATCTCCGACTTCTCCACGGAGATGGTCCCCACCAGCACCGGCTGCCCCCGATCGTGGCGGGCCTTGATCTCCTCCACCACCGCCTTGAATTTGGCCCGTTCGGTCTTGTAAACCATGTCCGGCAGGTCCCGGCGGATCATGGGGCGGTTGGTGGGGATAACCACCACGTCCATGCCGTAAATTTTTCGAAACTCCTCTTCTTCCGTGGCCGCCGTCCCGGTCATGCCCGCCAGTTTCTTATACATGCGGAAGAAATTCTGGAAAGTGATGGAAGCCACCGTCCGGGTTTCATCCTGGACGGCGACGCCTTCCTTGGCTTCAATGGCCTGGTGGAGGCCGTCGGAGTAGCGCCGCCCCCACATCAAGCGGCCGGTGAACTCGTCGACAATGATCACCCGGCCGTCCTGCACCACGTATTCCACGTCCCGTTCGTAGAGGGAATAAGCCTTCAGCAGTTGGTGGATGCAGTGCAGGTGCTCGCCGGCGATCTCCTGGTCAATTTCTTCCTCCTCTTCCCCGGAGCCCGCCCGGGCAGCCTGCTCAAATCCCAGCAGGCGGGCCAGCTCGGGATTGCCCCGGACCAGCTCCCGGTAGCCTTTCTGGGAAACGGAGACCCCCCGGGTTACCTCGTCGATAACAAAGAACAGCTCTTCGTCCAGCAGGGGGATGCGCTTCTCCGTCATCAAGCGATGCTTGGTGCGCTCCACCAGCCGCTCCACCCCCGGCTCCCGGAGCAGGTTGAGCAGCCGCTTGTTTTTCGGGGCCCCGCGCCGGGCCAGGAAGAGCAGCTCCGCCGCTTCTTCGCGCCGGCCCGCCTCCAGGTGCTGCTGGGCCTGGGCCAGCAGCTCGTTGACCAGGCGCGCCTGCTTGCGCAGGAGGTTTTCCACGGCTCCCTTCCAGCGGGTATAATCCTGGCTGGATTCCACGCGGCTGCTGATGATGAGAGGGGTCCGGGCTTCGTCGATGAGGATGCTGTCCACCTCGTCGATAATGGCATAGTGCAGCTCCCGCTGCACCAACTGCTCTTTATAGAGCACCATGTTGTCCCGCAGGTAGTCAAAGCCCAGTTCGTTGTTGGTGGCGTAGACCACGTCGGCGGCATAGGCCTCCCGGCGCTGCTGCTGGGTCAGGCCGTGGACAATCAGGCCCACTTTTAAGCCCAGGAGGCGGTAGATGGGGCCCATCCATTCGCTGTCCCGCCGGGCCAGGTAATCGTTGACGGTGACGATATGCACCCCGCGGCCGGTGAGGGCATTCAGGTACGCCGGCATGGTGGCCACCAGGGTCTTTCCTTCTCCCGTTTTCATCTCGGCGATGCGCCCCTGGTGCAGGACCACCCCTCCCAGCACCTGGACATCGAAGGGGCGCATCCCCACGGTCCGGCGAGCGGCCTCCCGGGCCAGGGCAAAGGCCCGGGGCAAAATATCCTCCAGGGTCGCTCCCTTGGAGAGCTGTTCCTTGAAGAGAGCGGTCTGCCCGGCAAATTCGCCGGCATCCAGGGAGGCAAATTCCGGTTCCAGGGCGTTAACCTGCTCCACGAGCGGCTTGAGGCGGCGGACGGCCCGCTCATTGGCATCCCCAAAAATTCGGTTCAAGAGGCCCACGAAATACCCCTCCATCGTTGGCTACGCAAAAAGGAACCCTGCGGTTCCTCTACTCATTTGCAAGCCCGTAGCGTTATCTTATTTTACCAAAAGCTAATCTCAAAGACAAGGTCCACCGCCGGCGGGATCCAGCTCCAGGGAGAGGGCCCAAAGGCTTCCCGAAACCAGGGAGTGCCCCCCCAGGATTACCGGTATGGGGCAGGAAACGGCCTCCCGGGTAAACTCTCTCAGCCAGGGGTGTTGGATCTCCTTCCAGAGTCCCAGGTCCGACTTAAAGCGCTCCTCGGTGGAAAAAGCAAACTTGTGATGGGCCATCAGGACCCGGGTGTCGATAAAGGCGCAGCGGGCCACCTGGGAGAGGTAGCGGAAAAAGGCCGGGATCCCGGCTTCCTGAATCAGATAGCCCATGAGGGAGACCACCTCCCCCGATTGGAGCCGCCCCAGGGACTTCATCCCCCGCTCCTCGGAGAAGACGCGCAGCCGGAGCTTTAGGGTGGAGTTCAAGCGCTCCATTACCGGGGCGCCCACCCGGCCCATCAAGGCCACCTCCTGGTAGGAGCCGGCCAGCACCGCCTTGGCCCGGTTTAAAGTGCTGTAATCCAGGTCCAGCCCCTTTATGGCCTCCCTGGTGCGCGGGCCGCCAAAGGGGCTCCCGCCCAGCACCAGGATATCACTGGGCGTGTCCAGGTCAAAGAGAAGCCCCAGGGTATGGGGCATCAATTCCTGCTCCAGGCCTAACTGGTCCCGCAGGGTCATGGCCAGGGCGTTGTCCATGGGGGGGAGCTCCGCCTCTGCAATCCGGTCCGGGACATGGAAAGCCACAATGTCCGCCGACTGGGTGTTGTTGGTATAAACCAGGTTATCCCGCTCCTGGAGGCGGCGGCAGATGGAGATGATCTCGGAAACGGTGATGAGGGGGCAGCCGGCCCCGCTCAAGTAGAATACCTTCTTCAACTTCCGGTCCACAATAAGGTCCCGCAGGGCCGCCCCGAAGTGGAAGGAGGAGGGGGGGAGATCATTTAAGAATACCCGGACGTTCTCCGCCCGGGCCAGTTCCGCCAGTTCGCCGTCGTTGGTGACCAGGTAAACGGCATCGATAAGAGAGACCTGCTTCAGCTTTTCCAGGTTGTCGAGGAGAGCCGCCCGGCGTACGCCGGCAACCATTTTCTCCACGGGGCCCCCGGCGGCAATTCCCTCAAAGATTACGGCGCTGACATCGCCCGGCACACAACCGCCTCCCGCCCCGTCAATCGAAGTAATCGGGGTCTATAAGACCGTAGTTCCCGTCCTTCCGGCGGTAAAGAACATTTACCGCATCGTTGCTTTCGGAGTTGGCGAAAACAAAGAAGTCATGCCCCAGCAGGTTCATCTGCAGGATGGCTTCCTGGACATCCATGGGCTTCACCGGAAACCGCTTGGTTTTAACCACCTTCGGCTCGTCTTCCCCGGGATACTGCTCCTGCTCCGCCGGCTTTCCTTCAGCGAGGCGGCGGTTTTTGTTCCGCAGGGCCTTGCTCAAGCGGGTCTTATACTTGAGGGCTTGTTTCTCCAGCTTCTCCACAACCAAATCTATGGAGGCATACATGTCCCCGGTGCTCTCCTCGCCCCGCAGAAGCAGCCCGTCAAATCCCACGGTGACTTCCACGATATGCTCTTCCCGGATAACGCTGAGCACTACCTGGACATCGGTGGCTCCTTCCAAAAATTTTTCCAGCTTGCGAATTTTCTTCTCGGCATATGCTTTAAGGGCGGGTGTGACTTCGATATTTTTCCCTCTTACGGTAATATTCATTGGTCAATCCCCCTTGCCAATGCTGTTAACATTACTATTCCCCAATTGAGCAAAAATTCCTTCCCTGCTGCGGGGGGCGTCAGTCGTAGAGCAGCCGGTTGTAAGCAACTACGGCAGCGTAAACCGCTGCCCCCCGGCCATGCAAAACCGAGGCCGCCTCTTTAAGCGTGGCTCCCGTGGAATAGATGTCGTCCACCAGAAGCAGGAAGCTGCCCGGGCGGATATGGCCTTCCGGGGCAAAAGCCCCCTGGACGTTCAGGCGGCGCCGGCTCCTGGAAAGCCCCGTTTGGGAAGGCGTATCCCGCTCCCTCCGGAGCAGGGCGGCCACGGGGAGGTCCCAGACCCGGGCCACCTGCCGGGCCAAAAGCAAGGACTGGTTGAAGCCCCGTTCCGCCAGGCGGCGATGGTGCAGGGGCAAAGGGACCACCGCTTCCAGGGGCCAGGAGACGCTCTCCTGCAGGGAGCGGGCCAGCCACTGCCCCAGGGGGCGGGCCAGCCGGCGCTGGCCGCCGTACTTCAGGCGGTGCAGCAGGCGGCGCCAATCGCCTTCGTACCACAAGAGGGCAAAGAGCCCCTTCAAGGGGCCTTCGTTCCCACAGCGGCATCCGGCGTCCGCTGCCGGCTGCAGGCAGTAGGGGCAGAGCAGCCCGGGCTTTCGGACCCCGGGAAGGCAGCCGTCGCACAGGGGCGGCATCCGGCTCCCTCCCGGCAGCAGCCGGCGGCAGAGAAGGCAGCGGGGCGGGAAAATAAAATCCAGCAGCGGATCCAGCCCCCATATAATCCTATGCAGGGCAGCGGGCCGCTTCTCCAAAATATTTACCCCTTCTCCCATGACCGGGCTACAGGGCCTCGCGCAGCATGTCCTCCTTTGCTGCGGCCTAAAGAGCTTCGCGGAGCACGTCCACCTTATCCAGCCGTTCCCAGGGAAGATCCAGGTCGGGCCTCCCAAAATGGCCGTAGGCAGCCAGGGGCTGGTAAATGGGCCGGCAGAGATCGAAGGTTTCAATGATGGCCGCCGGGCGAAGATCGAAATGGCGGCGGATTAGCTCGCCAATCCTGGCCACGGGCACTTTTTCCGTGCCGAAGGTCTCCACCATCAGGGATACGGGCTGGGCAACGCCGATGGCATAGGCCACCTGGACAAGGCATTTCCGGGCCAGGCCCGCGGCCACGATATTTTTGGCCACGTAGCGGGCGGCGTAGGCGGCGGAACGATCCACCTTGGTGGGATCTTTCCCCGAGAAGGCTCCCCCGCCGTGGGGGGCAAAGCCGCCGTAGGTATCGACCATGATTTTGCGCCCGGTAAGGCCGGCGTCACCCTGGGGGCCGCCGATGACAAAGCGGCCGGTGGGGTTGACCAGGATCCGGGTCTGGGGCGACAGCAGCTCCGGGGGGATCTCCCGCAAGATGACGTGCTCCGTAATATCGGCCTTGATCTTTTCCAGGGAAACATCTTCCCGGTGTTGTGCCGAAACCACCACCGTATCCACCGCCACCGGGCTGCCGGATTCGTAGCGGACGGTTACCTGGGTCTTGCCGTCGGGACGCAAGTAGGGGAGAATTTTCTCCTTGCGCACCGCCGCCAGCCGCCGGGCCAGGCGGTGGGAAAGGGCGATGGGCATGGGCATTAACTCGGGAGTATCATCGCAGGCGAAGCCGATCATGATCCCCTGGTCTCCGGCGCCAATTTGATCATAGGGATCTCTGGAGCTCCCCGTTTTTACCTCCAGGGAACTGTTAACCCCCAGGGCAATATCCGGGGACTGTTCGTCGATGGAGCAGATTACGGCACAGGTATCGCCGTCAAAGCCGAACTTGGCCCGGGTATAGCCGATCTCCTTTACCTTGTCCCGGATGATGCGGGGTATATCCACATAGCAGGAGGTGGTTATTTCGCCGCACACAAATACCAGGCCGGTAGTAACCATGGTCTCCACCGCTGACCGGGCGTGACAGTCCTGCGCCAGCAAAGCATCAAGAATTGCATCGGAAATCTGGTCGGCCAACTTGTCGGGATGGCCTTCGGTAACCGATTCAGATGTAAACAAGAAATTTTGTCCGTTCACTGTCGCCGCCTCCTCGATTTAAAATAAAGAAAACCCCTTTCCGCAAGAGGTTTAACCGGACCTCTCATCGCTTAGGGCGAGTACCACCCCGCGGGACGGGAACCATGATTTCATCAATCCGGTTGCCGGAATTCATCGGGACTTCCCCTCCTTCCCTCTTGTTCAGAGCAGCTGTTTTGTTCAGTAATCGGATCTAAAGTACACCAAATTTTACTGGATGTCAAACTGGGCGGCCGGGACCGGCTTTATTCCTGCTCCCCGTTGGCGGCGCGCCGGAGCAGCTCCATTACCTCCTCATCGCTCACCTGGCTAAAGTCATCGTAAAACTGGCCCACGGCTTCAAACCAGGGGGGAGCAGAGAGGTAGTGGATTTCGTCCACCTCCCGGGAGAGGCTTTCCAGGGTTTCCGGAGGGCCTACGGGGACAGCCAGGACCAGGCGCTCCGGCCGGCTTTGCTTCAGGCCCCGCAAGGCGGCCCGGAGGGTAAAGCCCGTGGCCACCCCGTCGTCTACCAGGATTACCAGGCGGCCTTCCAGGGGCGGGGGAGGCACCTGGCCGCGGTACCGCTGCAGGCGGCGTTTAATCTCCTCTTCCGCCGCCCGGGAAGACTCCTGGATATACTCCCGGGATACATGCAGGCGCCGGACCAGGTCCTCGTTGAGCAGCAGGTAGCCTTCGGGGGAGAGGGCCCCGATGGCCAGCTCCGGGTTTTGGGGAGCCCCGATCTTTCTGGTAATATGCACCTCCAGGACACCCCCCAGGAGCTTCCAAATGGGGTAGGCCACCTCTACTCCTCCCCGGGGAACAGCCAGGATTGTCGGCGACCTGTTTTCGTAAGCCCTCAGCTTCTGGGCCAGCAACTCTCCCGCCTGCCGGCGGTTTTTAAAGCGCATCATCCCACCCCCAGCCTGGCAAGATTGCCGGAAGGCGCGAAGGAGAAAACTTGTCTCTTCCTCGGACGCGCCGCCCCGGCTCTCTCCTTGCTCTATATAATATAAGTTCACCAAAAGTCGCCGCAGCCCCTACGCCACGGCCATCATCATGACGATATTGCCCCGGCTATAAATTCACCAAAATACCCGGGCTTGGCCGGCCGGCTTTTCACATGATGCCTCCCGGCCTCTCTATATAAACCGGGAGCGCCGGCCGCCGGAGCAGGTCTTTCGCACCGGCAGGACCCGACTCCCTACAAGATCACCGGAATCCTCCGCTTGGGGAAAATCCCCTCTTCCTCCACCCGGCAGGCAAAAGCCGCCATCTTTACCCCCCGGCGGGCCGCCTGGCGCACTCTTTCGGCGAAAAGGGGGTCGGTGCCTTCGTTGGGCCGGAAGCAGGCGGCATCCTCCCGCTGCACCACGAATACCGCAGCGGCGCCGTACCCCAGGGCCGGGGCCTGCATCAGATCCTCCAGGTGCTTCCGGCCCCGGGCGGTGGGAGCATCGGGGAAAAGAGCGGTAGAACCTTGCACCAGGGTGACCGACTTCACCTCAACAAAGATCTCCCTCCCGCCGCGGCTTTCCAGAAGAAAATCCAGGCGGCTGCGCAAGAATTTAACCTCCGCCTGCTTCAGCCTTGCCGGGCCCAGCCCCAGGAGCCCCGGCTCCTCCAGGGCTTCACGAAAAAGGTTCCCGGCCATCCCCGATTCGATGCAGACCAGGACTTTCCTATGTTTTTGGACCTGCTCCACCAGGACCAGGTCGGCGAAGGTCTTGCGCCCTTTTCCGGGGGCGGGGCGCAAAAATACGGTAGCCCCTTCCGTTAAAAGCTCCTTCAGCCGCCCGGAATTGGGCACATGAACCGCTGCCACCTCCCCCTTGTACTCCACGGCGGCCAAAAAACGGTTGAGCCGCCGGACAAAGACAGCCCGTTCCAGTCCTTTCCACGCCGGCATGGTTAAAAGAGCTGCTGGAAGCAGCGGGCGGCTGCCTTCACGGCTTCTGAATCCTCAGGAAGTTCCAGCAGGGGCCGTCCCTGGAGATCGTATTCCACGATGAGGGGGTCGTAGGGAATTACTCCCCGCAGGGGGAGGGTCGCGGCTTCGATTTCCCCTTTCAGCGGCTCAATGCCCTCTTCCCCGACGCGGGTGACCACCAGGCCCATCTCCCCCACCTGGATCCCCACGTCGGAAACGATCTGGCGGATCCGGCCCGCCGAGCGAATGCCCCGGTAGGAGGCGTCGCTGGTCACCAGCAGGATATCCACCCGGGGGATAATCTTGCGGCTCAGATGCTCCAGGCCGGCCTCATTGTCAACCACGACGAAATCATAGCCTTTGCTTAACCGCTCCAGGTAGCGCTTGAGCAGGTCGTTGGGATAGCAGTAGCAGCCGGGGCCCTGGGGGTTTCCCATCACCAGCAAATCGAAGGCCTCGGTCTCAACCAGCGCCCGGCTGAGACGGTATTCCACGAAAAGATCCTTGGTCATCCCCGTAGGCACGGCGCCGGGCTTTTTGGTGTCTTCCAAGATGGTGCCGATGGTCTCCGCTACTTCAAGACCCAGGGTTTCATTCAAATTGGCGTTGGCATCGGCATCCACCGCCAGAATGCTCTTTCCCGGGTAGCGGCCCACCAGGTAGCGCACCAGCAGGGCACAAAGAGTGGTCTTCCCGGTGCCGCCTTTACCGGCCAGGGCAATATGCTTGTTCATTGCCAACCTCCTTGCCTGATACATTTTTCTGCAGCAGCCGCCCGGCAACAATTTTCTCCAGCTGGGCCAGGGTGTGGCAGGGCCACATCTCCACCCGTTGGGCAAAAGCCTTCACCGAGGCGTAGCAGCTCCATTCCGAAAAGGGGAGCGGGTTGAGCCAGAGTATCCTCTTGACCCTGGTCTTGACCCGGTCCAGAGCCTCCAGGGCTCGCGCCAGGGTCACGGTCCTGGTATCGCTCACCACGATGATGGTGGTACGCATGTTCAACAGGGAAGCATATTCGCCGGCCAGGGTTGACAGGGCGGAAGCGATGTTCGTCCCGCCGCCCCAGGTTTTGCTCCGGCGGACTAGCTGTTCTACGATCTGCCCCGGATCTCCTCCCTGGCGCAGCCGGGGAGTTAAATGCTCCAGGTTGTCGGAAAAGACAAAGAGCTCCAGGTTCTTGACGGAAGTCTGAAGGCCGTAGATGAACTGCAGGATCATGGTGCTGTAGCGGCTCATGGAGGCGGAGACATCGCCCAGGAAGAGAAGCTGCTGCCGGCGGGGCTGCTTGCGGCGGTACTTGATCTTGAACAGGCAGCCCCCGAATTGCAGGTTGTGGCGCAGGGTGCGGCGGAAATCTACGGCCCCGGCGCCGGATAGGCGCCGCTGGCGGCGCACCAGTTGACTGCTGACTTGCCGGGCCAGCCGGGCGATAAGCTCTTCCACCGCCGGCAGGTCCGCCTCCCGGATATCTTTCAGGTCCAGGTGCCGGAGTCCCGGCGCGCCAAGCTTGCTGCCGGCACCCCCTTCGCCGGCAGGGGCGTCGGCCCTGCTGCGCCAGTAGCGCAGTTGGCCCCGGACCACCGTCTCCAGAAGGGGGCGGAAACTGGCCTCCACTTTTTTCCCTTCTTCCGTGGCTTTGAGGAAGCGCTGCAAGCCGGCCTTGCCCTCTTCAGGGAGGGAGGCGTACCAGATCTTCTCGTCATCGGAAAGCTGCAGGGGTTCCCCTTTAAACTGCAGCGCCTCTCCCGCTTCTTCCAGCTGTTTTATAAGCTTTTCCTGCTGTTCCAGACGTTTTGTTTGCTGTTCTCGCGCCTGGAGGGGATCAAAAAAACGTTCAAAAAGGAGGTCAAAGATCTCCCGGTTTCGAGCCGACTTGGCCAGGGTGGCTCCCAGCGCCCCCTTGAAATGGTCCCGCCGGGCAAGGGAGAGGTGCTGCAGGGCCTGCAGGCAATCCAGGAGCTCCGCCGTCCCCACCTCAACCCCCGCGGCGCGCAGCTGCCCGGCAAAAGCGACCATCTGCCGCAAAAAAAGCTCCTCTTCCCGAGGGCTAGGGAGCACCGGCATCGCCTCCTGCCCGCCCCTGGCGCAAAACTTTATCCAGGCCCCGGGGACCGATCTCCCGGCGGAAATAGAGCTGATCTTGTCTTCTTTTGAGGAGCAGGTTGAGGGTATTGTCCACCAGCCCCCCGTCCAGGCTCCGGTGTTTCAGGGCAACCAGGGCCCTGGCCCAGTCCAAAGTTTCCGCAATGGACGGCTTTTTGCGCAGCTGCTCCTGCCGGCGCAGGTATTCCACCACCCTGGCGATCTCCCAGGCCAGGCGCTCTTCCACCCCGGGAACCTTGGCCTTGATAATCTTTATCTCTTCCTCCGGGGGAGGGAAATCCAGGTACAGGTAAAGGCAGCGCCTTTTTAGGCCGTCGGATAGTTCCCGCTCGCTGTTGCTGGTTAAAACCACCGCGGGAACGGTCCGGGCTGTTACGGTCCCGATTTCGGGAATCGAAACCTGGAAATCGGAGAGCACCTCAAAAAGGAAGGCCTCAAATTCGGGGTCGCACTTGTCAACTTCGTCGATGAGCAGAACCGGACGCTTGTCGCTGCGAATGGCCTTCAGCAGAGGCCTTTCCAGAAGATAGCGGGGTGAAAAGAGGTCCTCTTCCGCCACCTCCACCTCGGCGGAGCGATCTATCTGCAGGCGGAGCAGCTGGCGCTGGTAATTCCATTCATACAACGCCTTGGTTTCATCCAAGCCCTCGTAACACTGCAGGCGGATTAATTCCGTATTCAGCACCTGCGCCAGGGCTTTTCCCAGTTCCGTTTTGCCCACCCCGGGAGCTCCTTCAACCAGGAGCGGTTTCTGCAAAACCAGGGCCAGGTAGACGGTAAGCACCGTATTCTCTTCGCAAATGTAACCCACCCGGGCAAAACCCCGGCGGAGCTGTTCCATGGTCAGCTCCACCGCCATCCCTCCCCGTTCCCAGACTATTCTTACTATAATACAAATTGGAACAGGGCGCAAATGTCGAGCCGGCAAAAAGGGTGCGTTCTGCGCACCCTTTCCACTGAGCGGGGAGTTCTCTTTTTTAATGGGTAAGCTGCTCCGTCAGGCGGCGCCGGTTTTTTTCTTCCTCAATTTCGGCTTCAATTTCTAAAATTTTGGCAAGAATCGAAGCCTTTTCGGCACCCCTGGCGATGAAATACTCCCGCAGCAGGTTTTCCCTGGTTTCCGATAGGTTCAACAGCAAATCGCGCATCGTTTGGATAACCTCCTGGCTGTTTTACCCCTTATTTTTAACAATTTAGATAAATTTATACCCCCGTTCCCTTTACCTGCCGGCAGCCTGGATCAAATGAAGCTCCATGGGATCAGCTTTCCTCGTTTCGCAGGCAGCCTTTGCCGGCCGCCGGCTTTAATTATTGTTCTCAAAAAAGCAGGTCCCCGGTGAATTGCTCACCGGGGACCCAAAGCTTGGTTTTGCTTGGAGCCGGCAAGAGGACTCGAACCCCCAACATGCTGATTACGATTCAGCCGCTCTACCAATTGAGCTATGCCGGCATCATCAAATATTATAGCTTACAAAGGCCCCTATGGCAAGACCAGTAAAAATATATCCCGGGGAGGGTTCCGCTGATATATTTATACATTACATGTGCAGTTCATTTCTATTGACTTAGGCCCTCCTGCAGCCGCTTGCCTGCTCCAGGCAGAATCCGGGTAAAACCCGGGCGGTGAATATGCCGGGCAGCGCCGCCTTTTGCCCGTATAGCGACAACAAAGGCTGCTGCAGCACCAAATTTCTCGCCTTTCAATGCATAAAGTTGACAAAGTTGACGTGCCTGGCACTAGAGGGGTTTGAGCTGGAGATCGCCCCAGGCGGCGACTTTTTCTCCGCACAGGAGCAGGGCGCCGGTAAGTCCCGGGATGGAGCGAGCCAGTTCCAGGGCTTTTTCCAGATCTTCTTCTCCCCGGACGGCGTTGCCCAGGGCCGTGGCAGCGGCGTCGGCCAGGGCGGCGGAAGGGGAGAGGGCCACGGCGGCATCGGCCAGGCCAAAGCTGTGGGAAGGACCGAGCTTCCCGGAAGAGGTGCAGACGCCCAGGGGGGTCTGCCGGGGCTCAATCAGGAGGGCCAGCTTGCGGGCCAGGGAAGAGCCGGCGCCCAAAACCCCTACCAGGACCGGCTCCACGGCGGAGATAAAGATATCGCCCCCGTTTTCCACGATCACTTCCGGGGAGAGGGGCATCAGGAAGCGGCCAATTCTTTCGGCGATGGCTCCCGCCACGGAGGCCATGGGGCCGACCCCGACCAGGTTCCCGGCCCTGACCATCTCCAGGACCAGATCCGGAGCCGGGCCCGTCAGCAGGTAGGGCTCCAGGGTGACGGCCATCTCCGGGTGCTCTTCCAGGAACAGTTCCAGGGAGCGGCGCAGCCGCCAAACCTCCTGCTCCACCTGCCGGGGCAGGGAGGGGTGGAAAGAGCCTCTGGCCACGGCAATCCAGAGATCGGTCTGCTTGACCGCTAGCTGGAAGGAAGCAAAGCGCTCATTTTGTACCCCTCGACGGTAAAACCTTTTCGCCGTCATCGATCACCATCCAGCAAGGCCTCCATGGCCCTGGCCGGGCAGGCGCGCAGGCAGAGCTCGCAAACAACACACTTCTCTTCCTCAAAGCGAACGGTCATATCCGGCCGACTTAATACCAGCGCCCCGGAGGGACAGACTACGGAGCAGGCGCCGCACTGGGTGCAGCGTTCCTGGTTCCAAGTGATCTGCTGCTTGAGATTATATACTTTTACCCCACTTTCCTGAAGCCAGTCCAGGGCCTTGCGGAATTTATCCTCGTCGCCGCTGAGCTCCATAAAGAGGCGCCCTTCTTTACGCGGGTTAATATCGGCCCGCAGTATGTTTACCATCAAGTCATAGTCCTTGATCAGGTAATAGATAAACGGCTGTTCCACCAGGTTTGCCGGAAAATGCAGCACCAGTTTCTGTTTGACCATCGTTCCAGGCCTCCTCTCAATCCCGCTGGGGCAGCGGCTTCAAGGTTATATTCGACTCCACCGAAGGCAGAGGCGCCGAGGGTGCAGTCAGCAGGAACTGCCCCGTTTGAATCCACTCTTTCAAGGTCAAGGCAATTTCCCGGGCGCCGGAGTAGCTGGAAAGGGGCGCCGTGGGAACTCGGCAGCCATTGACGGTAATGATCCCACTCCTTAGTTCGGCGTAGCTCACGTAGCCCAGATTGCCTCCCTCCCGGTAGGGATAGGAGCGGCTGTAATCCACTATGGGGGCAACGATCTGATCGTCCCTGACGGAGCAGTAAGCCATAATCTCTTCGTTGAGGATGGGAATGGGTATGCCCAGCCCCACCTGGAGTGTGGCGCCGTACCCCAGGTAGCTCAGCCCCCTCAGCCAGCGACTGTTCATCTGTTTCAGATCGCCTATTACCGCCAGGGTCCCGGCCGGCACTTTGGGGATTCCTCCCTCGGTGCGCTCTACGCAAGGGTTGTGCTGGGTGCCGTGCCAGGCCACGTAGCCGATCCCGCCCCCCAGGAAAATCCGGGTGCCCAGGCCGATGGTTTTCAGATACGGGTCGTTAAACAGGGGACTCAACTGGCCGGAAGTGCTGTAGTTGGCATTTCCCAGCTTCGGCTTTAGAATACCCATGTAGGTATAGATGGTTTTTTCGGAAAGGTTGACGGCCACATTGTAATTCTGGTAGGCGTTGCGGGGATTGAAGAGGATGGCCTCGTTGATCTCCGCCAGCCGGATGGTGGTTTCAATTTCCTTCCGCGGGTAGCAGTCCGTACTGTAGGAGGCCGCCCGCAGGCGAATCTCTTTCCCCGCCACCAGATCTTCGATGACGTGACCCCCGCCGTAAACAAACTCGCCCGGATGGTTCCGGTTGCCCGGATCCGCGGCCGGGAGAGCCGTAGCCCCCAGGTAAGCGTCAACCGCCGCAATGCCTGCATAGGCAGGGACATCGTTCAGGTAGACTTCCGCCATTTTGATGCGCGGCTTCGGATGCCCGAAATTTAAGAAGACACCGGAGGAACACATAGGGCCGAAAGTGCCGGTCGTGACTACGTCCACCTCCGCCGCAGCCCGTTCCAGGCCTTTCTCTTCCACCAGGTCGATTACCTCTTCCGCGGTTAAGACTACCGCTTTCCCGGCCCTGATCTTCTCGTTGATCTCCTCATAAGTGCGGTGTACACCCATGGTCAATCCCTCCTCCGGTTTTTGATCATTATAACACTAGGCGGCGGGGACGTCATTACCCTTCTAAAAAAGAACCCTCCCAGGGGGAGGGTTTTGGGCGGGAAGCGGATTCCTTTAGCCGGCAATCAGGAGCCGTGGTATAACTCCTGAAGATAGCTGTCGAAAATATCCTGGTAATTTTCCGGATTAACCAGAAAATCGAAAGCGCTGTTGTCCTCCTGGAAGACTCTATAAATGGGCAATCCGGTAATCAACTTAAGCTGGGGCACCGGAGTAACCGAGCAGCGCTCCAGGGGGGGCAGGGGATTGTAGTTTTTGTTGGGCACGAATTCAGGCCCTTCCTCCGTCTGGAGCTCATAGTAGGCCCCTCCCCCGTGCTCCCGGATGGGATCGTAGATGGAGGAAAACCCTTCGGCCACCCAGTTGCTCATGATTAGGAAATCATCCCCCGGGTTGATGGTGATATGCCCGAAGTGGGGGGGAATCAGCACTTTGTCCCCGGGCTTGGCATTGATTAGAATAACCGCTTCCAGCTGATCCGGATTGTCGGGATGGTAACGCTGGAGCAGGTAATGGGCCCGCCCGTGCAGCACTTCGTACACTTCCGGGTACGTTGTTCCGGTGCCGGGCTTCAGGGGATGATAGTGGCCGGCGGTTTTCACATATTCCGAACCCAGGGTTCCCGGGCGGATGACGGTGATGTCGTAGCGCAATCCCCGCTCCTCGATCTTCTTTACATCCTGAGGCAGAGCCACCCCCCGGTACATGTAGTAGAGTTCATCCAGGTCGTCGGCTTCCCGGTCATAGAGAACCTCCGTCATCTGCTGGCGAAGCCGGACATCGGGGCTGATTGCTTCCCTGGTTTCCCCGAGAACGAGTTGCTTAGTGGTGCTGTTCCACTGAATGGGAAGCCCACTTTGCTTACTCAACTCAATCATGTTTTTATCTCCTTTATACAGGAAATCAGAGCGCCCCTAACCCCGCTTGGCAATATACTCGATCAGGTCGGCCACCCGGCAGGAGTAAGCCCATTCGTTGTCATACCAGGCCACAACCCGGACCAGATTGCCGCCCACTACCATGGTGGAGAGGCCGTCCACCGTTGAGGACTTGGGGTTGCCGACGTAGTCTGACGAAACCAGCGGCTCGTCGCTGAAACCCAGAACGGGAGAGTTTTCCGCCGCCTTCTTGAAGGCTTCATTTACTTCGGCCGCGGTGGTCTCCCGGCCCAATACGGCAACAAAGTCCACCATGGATACGGTGGGGGTGGGCACTCTTACGGCAAAGCCGTCCACCTTGCCTTTTAGCTCCTTGATCACCTCTCCCACAGTCTTGGCCGCGCCGGTGGAGGTAGGAATCATGGACAAGGCCGCCGCCCGGGCCCTCCTTAAGTCCGGATGGGGAAAATCGAGCAGCACCTGGTCATTGGTATAGGAGTGAGTGGTATTCATTAAGCCTTTTTCAAGGCCGAATTGCTCGTGAAGCACCTTGGCAACGGGAGCCAAAGCATTGGTGGTACAGGAAGCGTTGGAGATGATTTGATGGCGCTCCGGATCGTACTCCTCCTCGTTGACCCCCAGGACGATGACCACATCCACCTCTCCCGGTGCAGTAACCACGACCTTGCGCGCTCCGGCCTGCAGGTGCTTGGAGGCCTTCTCCCGGGTCCGGAAGTAGCCGGTGGACTCCACAACCAGCTCCACGCCGGCATCGCTCCAGGGTATCTGGGCCGGATCCCTCTCCGCAAAAACCTGTATATTTTTGCCGCCAACGATAAGCTGGTCTTTCCCCGCCTTAACCTCTTCTTGCAGCTTGCCGTATGTGGAATCGTACTTCAGCAAATGGGCCAGAGTTGCACTGTCCACCAGATCATTGATGGCTACGACTTCAAATTCTTTCCGTCCTAAAGCAGCCCGGAAAAAAAGACGTCCGATCCTGCCAAATCCATTGATACCAACTTTGAGCATCTGTTTGTACCTCCTTCTCGTAGCACTTCCTGTAGATATTGTTTTGTATTATGGATATATTATGCCTGCACCGTTATTGAATCTTGCAGGCAACTATATCCACCTCATTATAACTGATCTTGTGATTAAATCAAGGAGTATGGTACAATAATACCCACCAGGCGCAGTCCTTGGTATTTATTGTATTACATTTGCAGGCTTACTGCAATATTTTTCTGCCAGGGGTGCATGGGAGGCGCTGAAGGCGCAATACTAGGACCAGGCAAGGAGGAGGCCATGATGAGTCCAATCAAAATCGTAGTTTCCGGTGCCGCCGGCAAAATGGGACAGGCCGTGATCAAAGCTGTCGTCCAAGAAGAAGATCTGGAACTGGTGGGGGCCGCCGACCCGGTGAAGGCAGGCTTTGATGCCGCCGCCTTGGCCGGTTTGGAGCCCCGGGGCGTGATCATCCGGGAAAGGCTGGAGGAGGTCCTGGCGGAAACGGAAGCCGCGGTGGTAATTGATTTCAGCACACCCCTGGCGGTCATGGAGAACATCCACACCGCCTTGAAACAACGGGTAGCGGCCGTGGTAGGCACCACCGGCATTACCGAAGACGATCTCCGCCAAGTGGAGAGCTGGGTGCGGCAGTATGAAACGGGAGCCATCATCGCCCCCAACTTCTCCCTGGGAGCGGTTCTGATGATGAAGATGGCTCAGATCTGCGCTCGCTACCTGCCGGCGGTGGAAATAATTGAATGCCACCACGACGGCAAAATCGACGCTCCCTCGGGAACAGCCATAAAGACGGCCCAGTTAATCCGGGAGGCCAATCCGTGCCTGGAGATGGAAAAGGAGGAGCTGGAGAAGGTCCCCGGGGTCCGGGGGGGACGCGTGGAAGGAATCCCCGTGCACAGCGTAAGGCTGCCCGGGCTGGTTGCCCACCAGCAGGTTATCTTCGGAGGAAACGGCCAGCTGTTAACCTTGCGCCACGATTCCATGGACCGGAGCTCTTTTATGCCCGGTCTGCTTCTGGCCGTGCGCCGCGCTCCCGGCAACAAAGAGTTGATCTACGGCATGGAAAATTTGATCGAGCTCTAGTTTCTATAAAAAAACCGGGTATATTCCAGCGGCTGATGACCGAAACTAGGACGGCATCGCCAATAAAGAACAAGGAGACCCGGTTGATGAATCTCATGACCTTGACGGGGCTGCTGGTAGCCGCCCTGGCCGGCGTAGCCATGGCTGTGCAGGGAAGCATGAATACGGTCATGGGCAAGGTTATCGGCATCCTGGAGGCGACCCTGGTAGTCCATGTTATCGGGGTCCTGGTGGCTTTGTTTGCTGTCTTCGGGCTGCGCCTGGGAGAGGGCAGCCTGGGGGCGCTGGGAAAGGTGCCGTACTACCTCTACCTGGGCGGCGCCCTGGGCGTAATCATTGTGCTGGGGGTCGTCTTCAGCATGGCCCGAGCCGGAGTGGCCAATGCCACTACCGCCATTATTATCGGCCAGGTAGCCACTGCGGTGCTCATCGACTACCTGGGGCTGTTTGGCCTGGAAAAGATCCCCTTTTCGTGGTGGAAAGGGCTGGGCCTGGTGCTTCTGGCGGCAGGAGGCTACTTCATGCTCTACCGTTGACCCGGCTTTAAACCATCAAGCCCATCTCCTGGAGCATGGCCTCCTTGGCTTCATGATCCAAAATCCAGTAATAGATCCCGTTTATCATGCGGCTTTGACCTGGCAGGTAGCCCTGGCGAACCTCTTCCAGGTCCACCCTCAGCAAGGCATTGGCCAGGCGGGTCATCTCCGCCATAGGAATATTGGTGCGCAGGTTGTCTCCCAGGGCGCTCAAAAAAGAAGGTATCCGGGTGATATTGTTCACGCTGCCGACATTGCGGCCGACGGCCAGCAGAAACTTCTGCTGGCGCTGGATCCGCCCAAAATCGCCGTTAGTCCCCGGTATATTGCGCTGGCGGACATAATCCAGGGCCTGCTCCCCGTTCAAGCGCTGCCAACCCGCATCCAGGCCGGGAATATACTGGGCCACCTCGGGCTCCACCTCCAAGGTCACCCCGCCCAGAGCGTCAACCATGGCCTGGAAGCCTTGGAAATTGATCCGGGCAAAGTAATTGATAGGCACCCCCAACAGCTTTTCCACGGTTTCAATGGTTAAGGCTACCCCGCCGAAAGCATGGGCATGATTGATCTTGTCCAGGCCGTAACCGGGTATCTCCACCCGGCTGTCCCGGGGTATGGAGAGCATGGCCGCCTCCCTGGTTTTTAGGTCGACACTTAGCACGATGATCGTGTCGGTACGGCTGTGGGCATCCCCTCCCCGGGCATCAATGCCCAGAAGAAGGATATTCACCCGGCTGCTGTTGGGCTTCTTCGGGGGAGGCTGACCTTCTTCCATGTCCAGGTCGGTAGAGTATATTTTTTGAAAGAAAGCGGCCAGCTGGTATCCAGCGGCAAAAAAGAAGACAGCCACGACCAGCGCCAGCACCAGCCATGCCGTTCTCTTGATTATTCTCCCTTTGGCCATAACCATCCCTCTCTTGTGCTCCGGTCTCCTGGAGAATTATAGGCCACCCCGGTATGCTTGTCAACATAATCCGGTTTAGCCTGTAGGTGCAGGCTAAGGCCGGGCTAATCCCAGACTATGCTTATGCTGTGCCGCCGTCAACCCATATAACCGGAAAATGCACCTTGACTCGCTTCAACTTATGCTGGGGAAGGTGTTCAGGTTATTGTCAATATGGAACCTGGGGTTAAAATTCACAATTCAAGACCTGACCCCACCACAGTCTGACCCCACCACAGTTTGACCTCATTCTTAAAAATTCACAATTCAAGACCTGACCCCATCACTTAGTTGTCAACATAATCCGGTTTAGCCTGTAGGTGCAGGCTAAGGCCGGGCTAATCCCAGACTATGCTTATGCTGTGCCGCCGTCAACCATATAACCGGAAAATGCACCTTGACTCGCTTCAACTTATGCCGGGGGAAGGTGTTCAGGTTATTGTCAATATGGAACCTGGGGTTAAAATTCACAATTCAAGACCTGACCCCATCAAGCTTGCCTGCCAAAATTCACAATTCAAGACCTGACCCCACGGATGCCCCACGGATGTAAATGGGGTTGGAGTAGATCCAGGGACGGGGAGAGCGGCCGCAGCCGGGGCGGTAGAAGACTTCGGCCCGGTATACTCCCGGCGCCGTCACGGGGTAATGCAGGCTTTGCTGCCGGCCCTGGAAAACAAGTTTTCCGTCCTTGATCAGGCGGAGCAGCGACCTCTTCCCCGCGGGAGACTCCAGGTGCAGCGACAGCCCCTCCTGGAAGGGCAGTTCGCTGCCCATGGCATACGGCAGGCTCCCTTTGCGGACTTCAAACCGAAACCCTCTTCCAGGATGAAGGCGGTCGTAGCTGATATAGCAGCTTCCCTCCCTCAGGGCGCGCAAAATCTGTTCCCGGGCTCTGGAAAAGTCGTCTTCCAGGGGCGCTTCCAGGACCACGTACGTGTTGATGGTCCGGAAAATAAAGGGGTAGGGGAAGATCACCAGGGAGAACGGCCCCAACAGGGGGACGATGCTGGCGTGAGCGTCGCTCCCCCCTATGGCCGCCACCCGCTGCCGCCGGGTATAGCAGTCCCATAAGCGAAGGGCGTCGGGGGGAGGCCCCTGGCGAAAAGGAGCATTCCGGTTAAAAAAGTAATGAAATAGGGCGCGGGGCAAGGATTGACAACTGCCCCGCCACTGGGAGCTGTAGTTCCAGAGTTCAATGCCCTGGAAGCGGAATACCGGCCACCGGTCCCAGGGAAAGGCGGCGCCTCTCCCAATAAAAGGGGAGCCCCTCTCAAAAGGATGCGCCAGGAAGCCAAAGCCGCCCCGGCGGGCCACCTGGTCGATCATCTGCTGAGGATCTTCCTCGTCCCCCGCCACCACCCGGTCCAGGTTTAAAGCCAGGTAATGATTGGCCCGGCGGTTGAGTTCCACGCCCACCAGGACTACAACCTTGCCGTAGCGCCCTTCTTCCCGGCGGCCGAGCATGGTTTCGTGATCTGTAATCACGATATAATCGAGGCCGGCTTTCGCCGCCGCCTTGGCAATCTCTTCAATGCTGCCGCTTCCGTCAGAGTAGCTGCTGTGAATGTGGATGTTTCCCGCGTACGTAAACATAGGGCACCTGTTGGGAAAGTATTGCCGAAAAGAGAGCGGCAATCAAAAGGATGCCGGTACCTTACAGAAAAGAAGCAATTTTACGGGTGGAGATCAAGGAACCGGAGAGGGCGTTGATGTTGTCCAGTATCCTGGCCGTGCCGCGGACGGCGCAGCTAACGGGATCGTCGGCCAGGAAAAAGGGGACGCCTGTCTCCTCGCTTAAAAATCGCCCAAAACCGTCCAGCAGGGCGCCGCCGCCGGTAAGGATGATCCCCTTGTCCATTATATCGCCGGCCAGCTCCGGAGGAGTGGTCTCCAGGATCTGCTTTACGCCCTGAAGGATGGCCAGCAGGGGCTCTTCCAAGGCCTGGACCACTTGCTGGGTAGTAATGGTAACGGAGGTGGGCAGGCCGGTAACCAGGTCCCGCCCCCTGACGTCGGCCTGCAGAAAGCGGCTGGAGGGATGGGCGGAACCGATGGCAATTTTCAAGGCTTCCGCGGTCCTCTCCCCCACCAGGACGTTGTACTCCTTCTTTATAAAGCGGGCAATGGCCTCGTCAAACTTGTCTCCACCGATGCGGACGCTGGTGCTGGCCACCACTTCCCCCATGGAGAGAACAGCAATATCGCTGGTTCCGCCTCCGATATCCACCACCATGCTGCCGCTGGGTTCAAATATATTTACCCCGGCCCCGATGGCGGCGGCCCGGGGCTCCTCGATCAAGTAGGCCTCCCGGGCCCCGATGCGGGCAATGGCTTCCAGCACCGCCTTCTGCTCCACCGTGGTGGTGCCGGCGGGGATGCAGACCACCACCCGGGGGCGCAAAAAGCGCTTTGCTTCCCCCACCTTGGCCATGCAGTGCCTGAGCATAATTTCGGTAAGATCAAAATCGGCGATAACCCCCTCCTTAAGGGGACGGATCGCCACAATATTGCCGGGGGTGCGCCCCAGCATCTTATGGGCTTCGCTGCCTACAGCCAGCACTTTTTGGGTTTTTTGATCGATAGCTACCACCGAGGGCTCGTTGAGCACAATCCCCCGGCCCCTGATATGGACCAGGGTGGTGGCTGTTCCCAGGTCGATGCCGATGTCCGTGGAAAAGGGCATGGACCATCCTCCCATGGCTGTCCTTAATCGCTGCCGGGCATTGGACATTTCTTGAACCGTTATTGTAAGTAGAGAATTCAACATCACCTGGGTATATCCTCTTTATCTAGAAAATTTTGCTTTTCCGGACCCCTGCTGGCGCATGGCCAGGTACTTGCGCTTGGTGGCTTCCCCGCCCCGCAAATGCCTCTCCGCTTTGTTCTGCTCCAGTATTTTTTTGACTTGCTGGGCCAAATGCTTGTTGATCTGGGGCAATCTTTCCGTAACATCCTTGTGGACTGTACTTTTGCTGACCCCGTAGTTGCGTGCTACCTGGCGAACGGTGGCTCCGGATTCCAGAATATATTGACTAATCTCTAAAACTCTCTGTTGAATGTAGTCATGCACCGCAGGGCCCCCTTTAATTAAGCTTTCGTAAAATTTATATGAGCAGGGGGCCCAAAAAATACCTTGCTTTGCGGTGCCATCCCTTTCTGGATTCTTTTAAGGCAAATAGTTCAGGGGATCCACGGGGCGCCCGTCGGCATGCACCTCCAGGTAAAGATAAGCCGGCTCATCATCGCCGGCGGGGGCCAGCACCCCGACGCTATCCCCCTGTTTCAGAAGATCGCCCTTCTGCACCGCGGACCGCTCCAACCCGCCGTAAACAGTGACTTTGCCGTCGTCGTGAAGAAGGGTTACCGAGGCTCCCCGGGGGAAGTCCGTCTCCCGAACCCGGGCCACCTCCCCGTCCCAGACCGCTTTCACCGCCGTTCCCGGGTCGGCTTGGATGGCAATGCCTTTAAAATAAAAAGAATGCTGCCCCGCCGGCAGGGGGAAAGTCACCGGCTGGTGGAAACGGTAAAGGAGCTCTCCCTCCAGGGGCCACGCTCCCTGGACCGGTTTAGGCGGTTCCGCCACAACCGGTTCCTGCTCCGGCGCCTCCTCCGGCTCCGTCTCCGGATCCGGCTGGGGGGCCGGTTCCGGCTCCTTCTCTTCTTCCTCGGGCTTGTACTCTTCCCAATCAAACCGGGGTTCAGTGGTATAGGGATTGGTTAACCGGGAGCGGAAAGCCCACCAGAAGAAGAAGGAGCCGGCTATGATAAGGACCGCGGCATAAACCAGGATCGCTTTGACATGCCTGGGGCGCCCATTTAGCCATAAAAGCGGCCGTTTCAGAAGTACCCGGGTTTTTTTCAGCCAAAGCGGCCGTTTAACAAGGGCCGCGGCTTTCTCCAGCCTCTCCCGGCTCCTGGCGGCGGCGGCAAAAAGGGGACCCCAAAATTTTTTTGACTTTTCCGTAGAATTGGCTCCCCGGTTCAACATAATACTCACCTCAGGGGGTATTATGTCCCCCCGGGGAGATTTTTATGTATGCCGCTAGTCGATCTTAACCAGGGAACAGCCGGGGTAGTAGAAATCCAGGATCTCGCGGTAGCTTTTGCCCTGGGAAGCGGCGCCGTCGGCGCCGTACTGGCAAAGGCCCACCCCATGGCCGTAGCCCCGGAGAGTTAAGCGGAGGCCCTGGTCGTCGGCCTCCCATTCAAAAGCCGTGGAAGGAAGCCCCAGTTTTAAGCGCAGCTCTTTGCCCGGAATAACGGCCTCACCAACCTGCAGCTGCCCTACCCGGCCTCCCGGGGTCTCCTGGACGACTTTAACGGTAGGCTGAACGCCGGAAACCGCCGGGATAGGCAAGTCCAGCTCCAGGCTGGAGGCCAGTTTTTCCCAGGCCACCTCCATTTGGGACCGGTAATGGGGAGAGTGCGCGCAGTAGGGACAGGGCTGGCTGGGCAAGTAAGCCACCGGACCGCCGCTCCAGACGGCCTGGGGGACTTCCGTCTCTCCGCCGCAGGTAGAGTGGTACACAGCCTCGATGAGCTCACCTTCAAAAGTAAGGACCTCGCCGGCGGTCTCCTGGACGGCTTGGCGGATCTTGTCCAGGTACTCCTCTCTCTTCTCTGCAGGCCAGCGGCCGGCTCCAAGCTCGGGATCGATCCAGTCCTGGCAATGGGTGCTGTCGGTGCAGATGTCGGCGGCTTCCGGGGCCTTCCGGCAGCCTTCGCCCCCCAGGCGCCGGGATCGCTGCAGAGTAAAGGTGCGGGCAGCAACCGCCTGGGCCTTGAGGGCTTCCAGGGCAAACTCCACCGGCATCTCCGCCATGACTACCCCCATCAGGTACTCTTCCAGATCCATCTCCACCACCCGGTCCTTGTCCGCTTCAAAGACCCGGAGGGTTAGGCCGGCATTTTCCCGCTCCGCTCCTTCTTCCTCCTCCTGCGGCTCGGGAAGCGAGGCGCCGCCCCGGCCAAAGGCCACGATGGCGGAAGGAAGCAAAATAACGATAAATACCGTCGCCAGCAAAACCAGCGCCGCTCCTCGGTGCATGGGGGAACCCTCCCTTGGATCTCATCAAAAATATATGAGACCTGTCCCCATTTTATGCCCCAAAACAAGAGGGGACCGCTTTTTTCAGCAACTTCTCTGCTCCCGTTTTTGGCAATCCGGCGCGGAGACCACCTGAATGCGGGCGCCCACCTTTTGCAGCCTTTCTTCCAGCCCGCTGTAGCCTCTCCAGAGGTGTACAGCACCGGAGATCTCCGTTACCCCGCGCGCCCCCAGGGCGGCCAGCAGCAGGGCGGCGGCGGCCCGCAGGTCTGCGGCCCGGACGGGGGCTCCGGTAAGGTATGGCTGCCCCTGGATAATGGCATGATTGCCGTCGATCTGGATACGCGCCCCCATGCGCACCAGTTCGCTGACATGCTGGAACCGGTTCTCGAAGACCGTCTCCGTCACCATGCTGGTCCCTCGGGAGGTGCAAAGTAGAGCCATGAACTGGGGCTGCAGGTCCGTGGGGAATCCCGGGTAGGGCAGCGTTTTCAAGTCCACCGCCGCAGTCCGGCCGATGCTCCCCGCCCGCAGGGTGGAGGAACCGATCTCTTCCACCAGCGCTCCCGTCTCCCTTAGCTTGGCCAGAAGGGACTTCAAGTGCTCCGGCACAACGTTTTCCACGGTAATCTCGCCGCCGGTAATGGCCCCGGCCAGGAGCAGGGTCCCCGCTTCAATACGGTCGGGTATTACCGTGTAGCGAGTCCCGTGGAACTCTTCCACCCCTTCAATGCGAATGGAGCTGGTCCCCGCGCCGCTGATCCGGCCGCCCATGCTGTTGATAAAATTGGCCAGGTCCACAATCTCCGGCTCCGTGGCGGCATTCTCCAGGGTGGTTGCCCCCGGGGCGGCCGCCGCCGCCATGATTATATTCTCCGTGGCTCCGACGCTGGGATAATCGAGATAAATATAGCCCCCCCGGAGGCCCTCCGTCTCGGCGACAATAAGGCCCTGGTCGATGGTAAAGCGGGCGCCCAGGGCCGTTAGCCCCTTCAGGTGCAGATCAACGGGCCGGGCGCCGATGGCGCAGCCTCCCGGAAGGGTCAGGCGCACCTGCTTTTTACGGGAGAGCATGGGGCCCAGGACCAGAAAGGAAGCTCGCATCTGCTGAATTAACTGGGGCGGAGGCTGGGAGTATTTTACCCGGCGGGCGCATACTTTTACCGTCTCCGTGTGGGGATTGTAGCTCGCTTCTACTCCCAGGGACCGGAGGACGTTAATCATGGTCCGGACATCCAGCAGGTCGGGAACATCTTCAATGACAACCTGCTCGTCGGTTAACATGGCCGCGGCAATAATGGGGAGGCTGGCATTTTTTGAACCCTTCACCCGAATCCGGCCATGCAGGGGGACTCCCCCTTGGACTAATATTTTGCCCATATAATTCCCCTTATTCTGTTTTTATTCTGTTTTTGCTTTGGGGCCCGGGTAGGAGATCAGGAGCGGAATTCCGGCCCGAACCCTGATTCCTTCGGCATAGCGGTCATAGTGCAGTTCCAGGTTAAGATTTACCTCGGCTCCCTCCAGTTGGATAGCGGCGGGAAAGGCAGGAACAAAAGCCGTTATGTTCAGATCGCCCCCGGCGGCATCCCAACCCCGGATCTCCGCTCCCCAAAGCCGCGCCATCTTTTTCGCCAGGGAGGCCAGGTCCTCCTCCGACCCGGGGATAAGAGCTTCCGCACTCCAGGCCCGGGCGGCAGGTTCCCTCTTCAGGATCCCGTGAAGGTAAGCGATCCGCCGGCGGCAGGAGGGAATATCTTCTCCTTCCACCCGGAAAACCAGGTAATCGCCCTTTTCCCCCGCCACCCGCACCCATTGGCAACAGGGCGGCAGGGCAGCATCACCGCCCCCGACCGCTGCTCCCGCCGGGAGTTCTCCTCCGGCTTCGGAGGCGGGGAGAAAGAGATAGCCCTGCAGGCGGATCTCTTCCCCCCGGCAAATTTCCAGGGGCTGCAGCAGCTCCTCCCACGGCTGGCCGGGATCCGGTGTGCCCGAGGCGGGGAAGCTTAACAACAAAAAAAGGATCAGGACGTAACAGGCCAAAAGCCGGACCAGGATGGCCACCCCCTTTTAAAGACTAAGGAATATTATGGCCACCCGCTCCCTCCTTTATCCGGCTTCTTTACAGAATCCCCATCGTAGAAAATTGTAGAAAAAAGAATAACCGGGCGGTCCATGCTCCCGGGTTCTTGACAATTCCCCTGTCAAGTAGAGCCCGCCTCCCCGGAACTTACCGAAAAACCTTTAAATGGACATAAAAAAACAAAAGCCGGGGGATTGGGGCTCTTTTTCCTCCGACCCCCCCATGCTTGGCAAAAACAAAAATAAAAAGCCCCGGGACAAGGGCTCTTCCCTGGGCCGCATTGGATGCCTGCCGCTCTCCAACTGCTCCCGGCAGGCATATAAAAACTAAACCGGTGCCTATAAATTCTCTAAATTAAGGGGTTGTTTGGGGGCGTCATAATTTGATTAAACCATATCCGGCATTTCCCCACCGGTTCCCGGCCGAGAGGCACTCCCGGCTTTTTCAGAAAGGGATCCCGCTCCTTCCAGGGGCAAAAAGAGCAGCCCCGGCGGATACAAGAAGCAAGGGCCCAATCAAGGCTTGTCCAGATAGCTGATGGTTACCCCGGCTTCCTGGAATATAGCCTTGGCCAGGGGATCGGGGTAATCGTGCTCCAGGACCAAGTTGCTCACCCGGGCATTGACCAGCATCTTGGCGCAGACCACGCAGGGAAAGTGGGTGCAGTACAGGGTGGCCCCTTTGATGGCCACTCCATAGAGGGCCGCCTGGATAATGGCATTCTGCTCGGCGTGGAGGCCCCGGCAGAGTTCGTGCCTCTCTCCCGAAGGAACTCCCCGCTGTTCCCGCAGGCAGCCCGTTTCCCGGCAGTGCTGCAAGCCCACCGGGGCGCCGTTATAACCCGTGGCCAGTAGCCGGCGCTCCAATACCAGAACGGCGCCCACCTGCCGACGCAGGCAGGTGGAGCGCTTGCTAACCACCCGGGCGATCTCCATGTAGTACTCGTCCCAAGAGGGCCGTTCCAAAGCCATCCTGCTCCTTTAATGATCTTCTCCGGGGAGAAGCCCCCGGCACCGGACCCCTCCTCCGGCCGGCTTCCCCGGGCCCCTCCCCGGGAAAGCAGCCTTCTCTGTTGGAAGATGGAGGCGCCTCCTTTATCCGGGAGGGCCTCCGGCGGCGGGCCGTCCCCGGAAGCCGGCCTCCCGCAAAGTTAATCCTGCTTAAAGCCATAGGCCGGATATTCCCGGCACATCCGCTTTACTTCCTCTCTAATCCGGCTCAACCTGGAGGGCCGGTGGCGATTTTCAATGGCCTCATTGATGAGGGAGGCCAGGAGACGCACCTCGTCGGGAGGAAGCCCCCGGGAGGTGATGGTCGGGGTGCCCAGCCTGAGCCCGCTGGTAACCTGGGGCCCCCGCTGGTCATTGGGGATGGCATTCTTGTTGGCCGTAATCCCCACCTGGTCCAGGAGCCGCTCCGCCTCCAGACCGGTAATATTTTTGGAGCGGAGGTCGATGAGCAGCAGGTGGGTATCCGTGCCCCCGGTAACCAGGTCAAAACCGTAGCCCGCCAGCTCCTCGGCCAGGATGCGGGCGTTGTTGACTACCTGCTGCTGGTAGGCCTTGAATTCCGGCTGCTGGGCTTCCTTCAGCGCCACCGCCTTGGCGGCGATGACATGCATCAAGGGCCCCCCCTGCAAGCCGGGGAAAACGGCCTTGTCAATCTTGGCGGCATACTGCTTCTGGCAGAAGATCATGCCGCCCCGCGGTCCCCGCAGCGTTTTATGGGTGGTGGTGGTAACAAATTCGGCCACGGGCACCGGGTTGGGATGAAGACCGGCGGCCACCAGACCGGCAATGTGGGCGATATCCGCCATCAGCAGCGCCCCTGTTTCCTGGGCAATCCGGTGAAAGGCCTCAAAGTCTATGATCCGGGGGTAGGCGCTGGCCCCGGCCACAATCAAGCGCGGTTTAAATTTTAGGGCCAGTTCGAGCACCTTCTCCATGTTCAACCGGCCGGTATCTTCCTCCACCCCGTACGCGGCCACTTCAAAGTAGCGCCCGGAGATATTGACCCTGCTGCCGTGGGTAAGATGCCCCCCGTGGGCCAGGCTCATCCCCATGATCCGGTCCCCCGGCTTCAACACCGCCAGGTAAACGGCCATGTTGGCCGAAGCCCCCGAGTGGGGCTGCACGTTGACATGGTCGGCGGAGAAAAGCTCCCGGGCTCTCTCCCGGGCCAGCTCTTCAACCCGGTCCATGAATTCACAGCCGCCGTAGTACCTGGCTCCGGGATATCCTTCGGCATACTTGTTGGTCAGTACCGAGCCTTGGGCTTCCAGGACCGCCCGGCTGGCTAAATTTTCCGAGGCAATCAGGACCAGGTTCTCCTCCTGGCGCCGCAGCTCCAGATCGATAGCCTCGGCCACCTCAGGGTCAACCTGGCGCAGTTCCTCCGCCCGTTCTAGTTTTTTTGATTCCACAATTAGGCCTCCTTGTCAAACTCTCCCGGTTAAAATTCAGGCTCGCCTTTCCGCCAGGGCAATCTTCTCCACACGTCTTTGATGACGCCCCCCTTGGAAAGCGGTGTTCAGGAAGATGTCGACGATCTCCAGGGCCAACCCGGAACCGATTACTCGGGCCCCGAGGGCCAATATGTTGGCATCGTTATGCTCCCGGGAGCAGCGGGCAGTAAAAGTATCGCTGCAGAGGGCCGCCCGAATCCCCCGGTATTTGTTGGCGGCAATGGCCATGCCTACCCCGGTGCCGCACACCAAAATCCCGAAATCGGCCGAGCCGCTGCGGACAGCCTCCACCACCGGCAAAGCGATGTCGGGATAATCGACGGGGTTTTCACAAAAGGTGCCGAAATCGAAGCATTCCAGCTTCTGTTCCGTTAAATGTTTTTTGATCTCTTCCTTCATTAGAAAACCGGCATGGTCGCTACCGAGAGCTACTTTCATCCTGGCGGCCTCCCTCGTTCAGAATATTTGCCAATACTTTCGGTAAAATGGCTTCAATCTCCTCCAGGGTTCGGCGGTATTTTTCCAGGTCGCCGCCGAAGGGATCGCTGATATCCGGCTCCCCGTCCTCCATGCCGGCATATTCTTTAAGCAGGTGAACCTTGCCCCGGGCCTCGGGAAACCGGTCCAGGAGCAGGTTGCGCTGCAGGCGAGTCATCACCAGGATCAGCTCCGTCTCCTTCACCAGGTCCTCCTGGAGCAGCCGGGAGCGATGGGACTCCAGGTCAATGCCTCTCTCCGCCAGGAGCTTCCGGGCATGAGAAGAAGCCTTCTCCCCGGGAACCGCCGCCAGCCCGGCGGAGCCGACGGTCAGCGGCACCGGCCTTTCCTCCCGTTCCCATAAATCTCGAAACAGCGCTTCAGCCATGGGACTGCGGCAGGTATTTCCGCTGCAAACAAAAAGGATTCGCACAAGCCACCTCCTGGAGCTAAAGTATGGTTGTATTATACGACCCGGATCACCCGGCTGGCCGCTTTGCACAGCCGGTTCATGATTACCGCTCCCCAGCCGCAGGCCGGAAAGCCCTCGGCGACAATTAAATCCGCTCCGCCTTTGTCCATGGCCCTTAAAGCGGCGTACAGGGAGCGGGCAAAGGCCTTTTCCCGCTTGTCCAGGGACCCCCGAAAATTGCGGAGAGGATTAAGATACCCCACCTTGAGCCCCTGCCGCTCATACCAGCTAAGAAGAGAGCGGGCCAGCCGGTGCCGCCGGGCCTCGCTCCCCACGACAACAATGAGGGGCGCCCGGGGGGCATAATGCCGGTATTTCATCCCCGGGGAAGGCGGAGGAGAAGTCCCGTCCCAACGGGGGAGCACCACCTGGCGCCCCAGGGCG
>LFRQ01000033.1 GCA_001512835.1 Clostridia bacterium DTU022 | reverse complement strand
ATAATGCCTTCCGGGCTTGCTTTTTTTGTGACGAAATGTTAAAATCTTAGCGTTTACTGGTAGGAAGGAGGAGAGCAGGTTTTGCCCAACACCAAGTCAGCAGCGAAGCGGGCCCGGCAGATCAAAGTACGCACCG
Organism: Clostridia bacterium DTU022; assembly: GCA_001512835.1. Classification (GTDB taxonomy): domain Bacteria; phylum Bacillota; class Dethiobacteria; order DTU022; family DTU022; genus DTU022. Next base: position 51,659 of record LFRQ01000033.1, on the reverse strand, counting down.
CTCGGAACCGTCGCTACAAGAGCATGATCAAGACCTCCATCCGCCGCTTCGAAGAAGCCCTTCAGAGCGGGGATCTGGAGTCCAGCAAAATCAGGCTGATCGCCGCCATCCGTCAGATTGACAAAGCGGCTGCCAAAGGGGTGGTGCATAAGAATAACGCCGCCCGGAAGAAGTCCCGCTTGACTCGTCTGTACAATAAGCATGCCGCCAGCTGAGTGACTGCGGCTCTGGAAGTGAGATACCTTAAACATGCAGCCGGGAGATATCTCCGCTCCAGGAAAAAGTGCCCTTTCCGCCGTGCCGGAAAGGGCTTTTGTGCTATAAATGCCTAGCGGTACTCCAGGTAGATATGGACCACCACCACCAGATCTCCTTTGCGCACCACCGCCAGGGTCAGCCCCCGGTAGCGCTGATCCGCCAGGTAGTTCAATCCCCCCTGGGCCAGCTCCCGGTACAGCTTCTCCGGGGAGGACAAAGGGAACGACCACTTTATAAAGGCGGCCATGCCGGCACTCCGGAGGCCCAGGTCCCACCTCCGGTTGAGCTGGCTCTTCAATTCCGCCAGGGAATATTCCTTCCCCCGGCAAATATCCTCGGCGATCCGGGCGCCGTTCTGGCGGGCCATGTTGGCAAGCCTCTCCTCTTTCCGCAGCAGAGGCAGCCCCTGTTCCTGCCGGTACCCGTTAAAAAGCCGGAAGAGCGCCTCCTCGTACTCCGGCAGGTAAACCGCCTCGGCCTGGGCGGACTGGGCCCGGCTGTAATCTATTTCCCGTTCTTCCTTGTACGCCGGATCCCGGTGCAAGCGGAACAGTTCCTCCGGAGTAGTCAGGTAAATGCGCCGGGGCTTCTGGTAAAACTTCTGCTCTTCCTGGATAACAAAGCCGGCCCCCCAGGTGGCATCCAGGCCGTACCAGATCCCGTCCACCCGGACATGGTTCCAGGCGTGCCGCTCCTCTTTGCCGGGTTCGGGATAAACCACGCCGCTTTCGTAAGTGGCCTCCAGGCCCACCGCCTTGCAGAGCTCCCGAACCAGTTCCGCGTAATCGTGGCAGATGCCCTTCCCCGTACGGAGCACGTATTCCGCCCCGGATCCGTATGCCTGGGGATTCTCCATCTTCTGCAGGTCGTAAGCGATGTTGTGGGTAACCCAGTCGTAGATGGCCGCCATCTTGTCGTAATCGCTTTCCAGGCCTTGGGTTATCTCCCGGGCCAGCTCCTTTACCGGGCCGGCCACTTCCCCGCCCCGGCCTCCAGGGGGGCTGACCTCCAGGACTTCCGGCACATTAAAAGGGAACTCCCCCTGGTAAACCGCCCTGGACAGGAGAGCGCTGTAATGACGGACCAAGTCCTCCAGATTGAGCAGCAGATCCGTCCGGTGGATGAAGAAAAAAACAGCTGCGGCCACCAAGAGCAGGGCCAATACCGGGCGCAACCACTTCATCTATGCTCCCTCCCGGAGCCTCATTTTTCTTCCCGCTTCTTAATATGCGCCGGCGACGTCAAGGTTGCCGCTTTTTCTTTTTCCCGCTGCCGGGCTGCCGGAAATAATTGCTCAAAGGGCGCTCTTCTTATGCCGGCGGGTGATCCAGGCCAGGACCAGTTCCAGAGCCAACTGCTGATCCAGCCGCCCAGTTTTAATCTTCTCATCTATCTCCTGCAGCCGGATCAGGATCTCCTCCAGCACCTCCCGGTCAAAAGCCAGGGCCTGGGAATGGATCTTGCGGGCGATAAAAGGAGCCAGCTTCAGCTCCGACGCCGCCCGGGCCGGGGGGAAGCCTTCCTCCAGCAGCGAACGGTACTGCAGCAACAGGCGGAAATGGCGCGCGATCATAAACAGGATCAGCAAGGGCGACTCCCGCCGCTGGACAAGGAAGCGGAGTACGGTCAAGGCCCGGCCCAGGTCCCCCGCTCCCAGGGAGTCCGTCAGCTTAAACACGTCTCCTTCCACGGATCCCGGGCTAAGTTTGGCCACCATCTCCCCGGTAATCAGCTTCTCCTCCCCCAGGTAGCAGACCAGCTTCTCCAGCTCGTGGCTCAGGGCCCAGAGGTCGCCCTCCCGGCCCTGGAGAAGCTGCTCCACCGCCTCCCGTTCCATCTCTTTTCCCGCCGCCTTTACCTTCCGGAGAAGCCAGCGCTTCAGCGCCTCCCCCTTCAAGGGAGCGCAATCCACCACCAGGCCCTCCTCGCTGACCAGTTTAAATAAGCGTCTCCGCCGGTCAACCTTGTCGGCGGAAAAAACCAGGATCCGCTCCGGCTGGGGGCGCCTCCTCTCCTGTTCCAGGAACCGGTTCAAGAGTTCCCCTGCCCTCTCCTCTCCGCCGGCATCGCTCTGCTTCTCCCGGGAAGGAGAAAGGCCGGGGGGCGAATCGATGACCAGGATCTGGCGGGAAGAAAAGAGATTTCTGTTCTCCAGGCGGGTCAGGGCCTGCTCCAGGGGAAACTGGGCGCCGTCCACCTTCTCCAGACCCAGCCGGGCCGCCGGGCCCAGAAAAATCCGGGCCAGGCCGCTTAAAAGCTGTTCCCGAAAATAGGATTCCTCTCCGCAGAAAAGATAGAGAGGAACCAGGTGACCGGCTTTTATTCTGCTCCAGGCCGCTTCAGGGGTTAGCATGACGGGTGCTCCCTCAATATCATTTTGCCCCATCAATATTCACCATAGAAGCGGCGGAATCCTTTAGGGGCAAAATTAAAAAGGCCTAGTTCTCCGGCAGCTCCTTTGGAGAATGAGCCGGCACCATGGGAATAGGGCCGGACAGGGGATCGATCTGCCAGGCCGCCTCTCCCGGGCGGGGCGCAACCAGGGGCTGCCCCAGGTAAGAAGGTGCATTCAGGCCCAGGGCCCGGTAGACATTGGCCAGGTGCTTCCGGAAAAGAGCTTCAAAGGGAACAGAGAGGTAGTAGGGCATGCTGTCAATCCACCAGGGGTAGTCGCTGCCCTCGGCGATATAGATGTTCCGCAGCGCCTGCTCCAGCTTCCCGGGGTCGGCGTCGGGCCTCTTCCGGTAGCTTTCAATGGCTTGGCGGGCCTCGGCCAGCTGGTTCCACAAGGCATTTTTCCCGCCGGTGCCGATCCAGCGGGCCAGGCTGTGGTCCACCCAGGAGCCGGTAAAAAGGCGGCTGATTTGCCGCTGGGGCGGATATTTGGCCAGGTACTCGCTGACGGTGACGCAGCGTAGGTGCTTTTCGCCGGAGAGGCGCCGGTAAAGGCTGTGCAGGAACGGCCCCTTGTCGCCCTGGTACCATTCCCAGGCGTTCTCCCCGTCCAGGGAGATGGTCACCAGGTGTTCCTGGGGAGACCATTGCAGATTCTCCCAGATCCGGTTCAGGCGGTGGACCAGGTCGGCGGCGGCCTCCTCGGGAGGGAAGTGCTGGTACTCAAAGCCGATGCGGTCGGAGAGGTGGTGGTCCCGAAAGATCATGGTTATCTCCCCGCCCTCCGCCTTGACCTGGTAGGGCCGGTAAAGGACATCCCCATTAAGCACGTGCCCGTAGCCGTCCCGGACTATCTCCACGTCCAGGGAGCGGGCCAGGACCTGTTCGTCGGAGATGGTCCAGGCAAAACCCAGATCGTTAAAAATAGGTATGCATTCCGGGCTGACCGCCTGCTCCGGGGGCCAGACTCCCCGGGGAAGTGTGCCGAAAAGGCGGCGGTACTGCTCCCGGGAGAGCTTCAGCTGGGCATAGGCATCTTCGGGGTAGCGGAAGCGGTGCCCCGGCAAAGGAAGCCCCGGGCTGGCCCGCAAGGCGCTGTGGCTGTCGATAATCAGCGGCATGATGGGGTGGTAGAAGGGCGTGGTAATGATTTCAATCTGCTTTCTCTCCATGAGCCGCCGGTGCTCCGGCACCACCCGGCGCAGGATCTCCATCTGCTTCTCCATCAAGGTCTTGACTTCCTGAACGGTAAATCCTTCTCCCTTTTCCTCGAGCCCGTTCAAGAAGGGATCCTTCCGTCTCAGGTCCGGATCCATCCAGGCCAGGTTGAACCAGGCCTGCAGGTCCCGGTAGTCCCGGGTAGTAAAGCGCTCCAAGGCCTCCCGGACAGCCTCCGGCTCCCTGGTTCGGCCCTGCAGGTTAAGGAGCTGGTGGTAGCGGGGGTGGCGGGCGATAACCCGGTCCCACTGGATGTCAAAGTAGTGATGCAGCAGAAAGCGCTTCTCCCAGGGGGTGAGCTTCTCCGCCTCCTTCATCACCCTCTGGTAGTAGTCTTCGCTGCCCTGCAAGTAATCCTCAATCTGCTCCAGCAGGGAAGGGGTCAGGTTGAAGGTCTGGTGGATCGCCGGGTATTCTTCCAGGATGGCGGCCATGCTGTAGTAATCCTTGGCGGCGTGAAGCCGGGCCCAGGGCATGATATACTCTTTTTTCTCCGCATCCTGGTAGTAGGGCTGGTGCTGGTTCCAGACAAAGGCGACATAGAGGGTCTTCATCCCCGCACCTCTTCCTTGGCGGATTCCTGCTCCGCTCCTTTTTCGGCCAGGGACTCAAAAGCCATGGTTATGCCCAGCTCTTCTCTTCCTCCCCGGTCCAGGAGAAGGTCCCAGCGGAACAGGAGCAGGGACTGCTGGTATACCCTCTCCATCCCTCCTTCGGACTGGGATACGGTCTCGATGGGAGCCCTCCAGAAGACCGCCGGCCGGTCAAAGCGGAGGGTCAGCTTGAACCGGCGCCAGCCGTCCACCATGATCAACTCCTCCACGGACTCTTCCGCACCCATGGAGGCCAGGTGCCTCTCTTCCAGCCGGCGCCCGGGAATCTCATAGTAGCAGCAGTCATCGTAGCCGGCCAGGAAAGCCAGGTTCATCTCCACGGCGAAGCAGGCTTCCGCCCGCTCCCGGCCGCGGTTCTCGATCAGGTAAGCGACGGAGATGCGGTCCTCTCCCGCCCGCAGGACAACGGATTTCTCCAGCAGCAGCCGGACATTTTCCTCCAACTCTCCCTCCCGGCGGAAAATCAGCTTCACTTCCCCGGCGCCTCCCGGGCTGCCGCCATTTTGAATGGCGTACTCCGCCGGCCGCAGCAAAAAGCCGCCTACTTCCCGGTAATGCCCCTTCCTGAATTCCTCCAAGGTCATCTCCTTGTCCAGGAAGTGATCGATGAGCCCTCCCCGGGGATAGGGGTCGTAGTGGAGATGCTCCAGCAGGCCCTCCTCCTTGACGGCCTGAAGATGGTGGATGGAGGCCACCTGGTCCTCGGGAGGAGCCGGCGAGGCGGTCTGCTCCATGAGCTTCTGGTGATAGGCTTCCGGCCGGCGCGTCAAAGTGGCCAGGAGATTGACCGCCCCGGGGCGCCAGGAGAGCTCCCAGAGGCTCCCCCCCAGGTGCGGGGAGAGGAGCAGGGTAAAGCGGTCGCTGCTCAACTGGATCTCCTCCTGGCCGCTGTAGGAGCGATCCTCCGTCTCCACCCGCACAAAAGGCTCCCCCTCCAGGACGCTGTCGATAAGCCGCTCCGCCTGGAGCAGCTTCTCCCAGACCGCCGAGCGCAAAAAATTCAGGTAGAGCCCCCCAAAAACGCCGTGCCAGTAGGCGCAGTTGCACTGGCCGGCCCAGATGAGGCGGCGCGCCTGCTGGTACTGCTCCCCCCCTTTCAGTTGGTCCAGGCGTCGGCGGAGGGCCAGCATCTTTTTATGCATCCGGTTGCTTTCCGGGTAGCGGGTGAGGAAGTTGCGCCAGAAACCCTGGGACCACTCCTTCATCTCCCGGTAAGAGCCGGCGGGGAGGTAGACGGGCCCCCTGGGCTTGAACAGGGAGCGGTACTCGCTAAAGGTGACCGTCTCCAGCCACTCCCGGTTTTCCTCCAGGAGGGAGAAGAAGCGTTCCAGCCAGCCTTTTTCATAAACGGCTTTATAGGTTCCCGGCCAGCCGCCGAATTTCTCCCCGTCGTCGGCCAGCACGAAGAGGCGGGGGCGCCGGCGATCCTGCTTCTCCCGGAAAAAGTTGATGCTCTCCTCGGGCGGCTTAAAGGGGATCAAGTAGCGCAGCTGCTCGTTGATGGGGAAGATGTCCAGGGGCCACCCTTCCTCCTCGGTCCGGTAGTAGTGATCCAGATCTTTGTAGCCCATGGCCTCAAAGTGAGCATCGTCGATGGGGAGGTACTCCATCCCCGCCGTGGCGATGGGACGGGGGAGGTGGGGCTCCCAGATCCGTTCCGCCAGCCACATCCCCCGGGGGCGGGTGCCCAGGAGCTCCTCCAGCCGCTGGGACATGAAGCGGATCTGCTCGATTTTGTCTTCATCGGGGATAATCGGCAGGATGGGCTCATAATAGGCCCCGCCCAGGATCTCCACCTGTCCCCGGGCCACCAGGCCCCGCAGCCGGTCAATAAAATCCGGCCGGTTTTCTTCAATCCACTCCAGCAGGCTCCCGGTATAGTGCATCCCCACCTTAATGTTGGGGAAGCGCTCCAGGACCTCAACAAATGGCTCGTAGGCGATCTTAAAGTTTTCTTCGAACACGTGGGGCAGGTTACCCACGGGTTGGTGATTGTGCAAGGCCAGGACAAAGTATACCTTCTCCCCTGCTTTCAATGCTGTCTCCTCCTTTGTTCCTTAAGAATGCCGCCGCCTCCTCGGGCACGACTACATTGATGAAGACCCCCGCCCCCATTTCAAAGGCGGCCGTTGCCGTCAGCTTGGGAATCAGCTCCAGGTGCCAGTGGTAGTGGGGCAGCGCCGCCAGGCGCAGGGGGGCGCTGTGCAGGTAGAAGTTGTAGGGGGGATCGTCCAGGACCAGGGAGAGCCTGCCCAGGACCTCATTTAACAAGGCCGCCAGGGCTTCCCTCTCCTTCTCCTCCATGTCCAGGAAGGAGGACTGGTGGCGCCGGGGCAGGAGCCAGGTTTCAAAAGGGTAGCGGGAGGCAAAGGGCATATAGGCGCTGAAGAAGCTGTTCTCCGCCACCATCCGGATCCCGCTCCGGCGCTCTTCTTCCAGCAGGCGGCAGTAGGGACATTCCCGCCGGTTCAGGTAGTACTCGTGCGCCCCTTCCAGCTCCATCCTAACTTGCCCGGGGATAAAGGGCAGGGCAATCAACTGCGAATGGGGATGCTCGATGGAAGCTCCGGCCTCCCGCCCGTGGTTGCGAAAAATCATGATGAAGCGCAGGGTCTGGTTGCCGGACAAGGCCTGGTAGCGCCGGTAGTAGGAATCGACTACCAGCCTCATCTGCTCCCGGGATATGGAGCCGGGGTGCCGGTTGTGGGCAGTAGTTTCGATGAGCACTTCATGGACCCCGCAGCCCGGCTCCCGGTAGAAGAAGGCCCCCTCTCCCGGCCGGGCTTCCCCGGCGGAGCCGTCCCCGGCTCTTACCGCCGGAAACATGTTGGGGACCACCCTAACCCGCCAGCCGGGGCTGTCGGGAGTTCCCTCCCGCCGCCCCAGGGCCAGAACCTCGGGGGGAGTCATCCCTTCATTGCCCGGGCAAAAAGGGCAGCTCTCCATGCGTTCGGGGAGGGCGGCATGATCGATCTCGTATTTTCCCTTGCAGGCAAAGGTCTCCGGGCGCTTGACCCGGTCGGCAGCGATAATCACCCACTGCCCCGAGATTATATCCCGCCTGAATTCGGGCAAAGAGACGACACCTCCTTGGATGTGGGTAAAGGCCGGGAAACCCGGGCGCAAAGCGGGCCCCTCCAGTATAGCTTCACCCGGTTTCGTTGAATGATTCAACAGGCAGAAAATTAAGTTTAGCTTCCCCCGGCGCTCCCCTTTTATTCCCCGGGCGCCGGCAATGTTCCGTCAATATTATTGAAGAGAAAGGGCATAATAGCTTTTAGACTGGCCGGTACCGCCCTATTCAGCGCCTGACCCGTTTAAAGATAGATTCCGAAAGCTAGGATAGATTCCGAAAGCTAGATGCCAGAGGTGAAAAAAGTTCCATGCTCAGCGCTCAACAGGAAGCTCTTAACCGCGGCCTGGTGCTGCCGCGGTATTACGGCGAAGATCGCCTGGTTCTTCTGCCGCGGGATCCCTATTGCATTTTTGCTTACTGGGAAATTACCCCGGCCACCAGGGAGCGCCTTAGAGAAAGATGGGGAGAAGAAGCCTGGAACCAGGCTTTTCCCCAGCTGCGGGTGGTGAAGCAGAACCCCGCGGAACGGGTAGAGGAAAGTTTTGAGGTTACCATCCAGGCGGAGGCGGAAAACTGGTACCTGACCAATCTGCAGCCGGATTGCTATTATCACCTGGAACTGGGCTGGAGGCATCCCGCCGCCGGTTTTCAACCCGTGCTGCGCTCCAATACGGTCCGCACCCCCCGGGACGGGATCAGCGACCTTATCGATGAAGAGTGGCAGCTGCCCGACTGGAAAAGCCGCAAACTGTACCGCCGGATCTCTCTTTTTCATCTCAGTTCCCCGGAGCTTTTCCGGAGGCCCAAGAGCAAATTTTAAGTTTAGTACACCGGAAAGGAAAAATACGCGAGGAGGCTTAACATTTAATGGCCCAAGGATTCCTGGCTTTAATCCTGCATTCCCACCTTCCCTATGTCCGTCACCCGGAACACGAGTACTCCCTGGAAGAAAAGTGGCTCTTTGAAGGCTTGACCGAGTGCTATATCCCCCTGCTCCAGACCATGGAGGCTATGCGCCGGGACAAAATTGACTTCCGCCTCACCTTTTCCCTCTCCCCGACGCTCCTCTCCATGCTGGAAGATCCCTTTCTGCAGGAGCGCTACAGCCGCTACCTCTCCCGCCTGCAGGAACTGGCCCGGCTGGAGGAAGAGCGCACCGCCGGGGACCCCGAATTCCATCCCCTGGCCCGCATGTATCGGGAACGCTTTGACAGCGTGGCCCGGTACTACCACGAGCGCTGCGGACGCCGCCTGCTAAACGCCTATCGCAGCTTCATGGAAGACGGCTATATCGAGATCATTACCTGCGCCTCAACCCACGGCTACCTCCCCCTGCTGGAGCCGCAGTTGGAAAGCGTCTACGCCCAGCTGGCCAACGCCGTCCAGTATCATATGGAACTTTTCGGCCGGCGGCCCCGGGGCATATGGCTTCCCGAGTGCGCCTACTCCTACGGGATCGACGAACTGTTAAGCGAACTGGGAGTGCATTATTTCATTACCGCCACCCACGGCGTGCTTTACGCTGCGCCGCGGCCCAAGTACGGGGTGTACAGTCCCATCCTGGCACCCAGCGGCGTAGCCGTCTTCGGCCGGGACCCTGAGACCTCCAAGCAGGTATGGAGCTCCCGGGAGGGATACCCCGGAGACTACGACTACCGCGAGTTTTACCGGGATATCGGCTACGATCTGCCTATGGAGTACATCGGCCCGTACCTGCACCCTCCGGGGCTGCGCAGCGATACCGGCATTAAATACTACCGCATCAGCGGAACCAGCCTGGAACACAAGAAGCCGTACCAGCCCGAACGCGCTCGGGAGAAGGCGGCCATCCACGCCGGCAACTTCATGTTCAACCGGGAGCAGCAGATAAAGTACCTGCGCGAGCTGATGGGCCGCCCCCCCATTATCGTATCTCCTTACGATGCGGAGCTGTTTGGACACTGGTGGTTCGAGGGGCCCCAGTGGCTGGACTTCCTCTGCCGCAAGATTGCCTGCGACCAGGATTGCTTCAAGATGATCACCCCGGCGGAGTACCTGGACCTGGGCTACCCCCTCCAGGTTTCCCAGCCCAACGCCTCCAGCTGGGGCGACAAGGGCTACCACGAGTTCTGGCTGAATGGGAGCAACGACTGGCTTTACCGCCACCTGCACCGGGCCGCCGAGGAGATGATCGCCCTGGCCACGGAAAACCCCGACGCTGAAGGCCTGCTGGAAAAAGCCCTGGCCCAGGCCGCCCGGGAGCTGCTCCTGGCCCAGAGCAGCGACTGGGCATTTATCATGACCAGCGGCACCATGGATGAATATGCCCGGGGGCGGGCTTACAGCCACCTGGCCCGTTTCTTCAACCTCTCCCGCCAGATCCGGGACGGTTCCATAGACGAAAAATGGCTGAAACAACTGCAGGAAACGGACAACCTTTTTGCCAACTTGGATTACCGGCTCTATCAAAGCATGGAGAGCACGGTACCCCGCTCCGTGGAGATGGCGGCCCGCTAATAAAAAAAAGAGACAGCGGCTAAGCTGCCTCATCAGGGAGAAAAATGGGTACTCCTACTGATCGGCAGCCTGGCGGTCCCCGGTAGGGATCCATGGCTTTGCGTCCCTGCCTTGCGACAGGTTTGCCTTTGACGATCTATATCAGTATTATATACTGGCCCGCAGTAATTGGCAATATATAAAATATATTAAGGGAACGCCCTTTTTATATCATGGTTAAATCATGGGAACGGTTCTTCTGATATATGTCTACCCTACCTGCCCTGGGGGAAGAACTGGGCCAGTTCGCTGACCAGGCCGGTGATCCCGTTCTCATGTTTGACCAGCTGATGGGGAGGCTCTACGGCCACCCAGAACTTTTGCTCCAGCCCGGCTGCCTCCACGATGTAGGCATCGAAGGTGCCGGCGGGGACGTTAACTTCTTCCCGGCCGGTAACGGCTATCTCCGAGACCACCTTCCGGGCGGTAGGAGCCACCAGCAGGTTCAGCTTCCCCCGCCACCCTTCTTCCAGGGGCAAGGCCCGTACTAAAAAGGGCAGCTGCTCGAAGTCGTAGTAGGCCCGGCCGGGAAGGGTCACGTTCTGCTGCCGGGAACCGTTTTCGTCCTCCCTGGTGATGCCCACGTTCCGATCCTCGTAGACAGCCAGCAAAGTGCTTTTCCCCTCCTCGGTGACCTGGTCAAACTCCGTCCGCAGGGGCAGCAGCGTGGAGGCGTCCAGGGTTACCTGGCGCCGCTGGGGAAAGTTGGTGGAAAGGTGCTCGGTAATAAAGAGCAGCGCTTCCCCCTCTTTCTTTACCTGCAGCTCCTGAACCAGGAAGAGCTCCCCCTCCTTCTCGATCTCCATAACGGTAACCTCCCCCTCCTGCCAGGGAGGGGACCATTCCGGAGATTGATTGCTGCTGCAGCCTCCCATCGCCAGGGCAAACAACAGCAGCAAGAGGGCTGCCTTCCCAAAAAGTCTCCCCCTGAACACCTCTTTTCCTCCTCTCTGATACTCTTTCCCGCTTGTACCGGGCTTGGTTGGACTCTTAGCGATCATACAATATTACTCCCGTTTCGTAAAGCAAGCCGCCCGCCACCAGGAAAAACCCCAGGGGAACCAGGGGGGTCTGCCCCTCCTGCCAGTAGGGGACCGCCTTCATGTAATACAAAAGGGAATAGGACTCCGTGGCTTCGAAATAAGCCGGAAGAGAGAGAGCCAGGATAAAGAGCGCCGCGGCGGCCCCCGCCTTGACCGGGGAGGAGAAGAGCACGGAGAAGATCAGCACCGCCAGGTAGACCAGCACCGCTCCCATCCAGGTTATCGCCGCCGCGGTAAAGAGGCTTTTCGGGTCAAGGAGATAACCGCGATACCAGGAAGCCAGGTAGAGGAGCAGGGTTGATCCCAGCACGCCCAGCAGCAGCAGCAACAGCCCCGCAGCGACCTTGCTGGTGTAGATCTCCCGGCGGGAAAGGGGCTTGCTCAACAAGACTATTTCCGTGCCGGCGGCGCGCTCCCCGGAGATGGCCCCGGCTCCAAAGAGGAGAGCGGAAAAAAGGGAGACGTAGAGCATAACGCCCGCCGTCCACCGGTTCCAGATGTAGAGATCATAGGCTTCCCGGGAGAAATCCAGGGTCCAGGAAAACACCGGCCAGGTGCGGCCAAAAAGCAGGGGAAGGGCTACCGCCCCCGCCCCCAGCAAAAGGAGGCTCAGGAGCAATTTAATTCTGTTCTGCTGCAATTCCTTCTTAAATAGAGCCTGATGAACCATCTTTTTCTCCTGATCTGCGCCGGGGCGAACTGCTGATCAGGCGCAGGTTGCCTTTCATGATCACCCGGGGATCCAGCAGCTTCCCCTCTTCCATGGTGAGCACCCGGTCCGCCAGGGCCGCCAGCTCCTCCCGGCAGCGGGAGGCCAGCAGGACCGTGTGCCCGGCCGTTTTATACTCATGGATAACGGCGCTGAAGAGCAGGTTGTCGCCCCGCTCCTTGCTGCTCGTTTCGAAAGGCTCGTCCACAATTAACAGCTCCGGGCCGGGGGAGAGGGCCAGCAGCAGGGAGAGCTGCTTCTTCTGGTGCGGGGTCAGCTTCCCCACTTTGCCTTTCCAGGGAATATCGAAGAGCCTTAGGAGGCGCCTGGTGAGGGAGAGATCCCACTGCCGGTAGAAGGAGCGGTAGAAGTCAATCAGTTGGTAAACCCGCATAAAGCCGTAGAGAGAGGAAGGATGGGGCACAAAACCGACTTTCTCCCGGATGGTCAAGCTGTCGCCGGTTATATCCAAGCCCAGGCAGAGGCCGCCTCCCGAGCTGGGAGGCAGGATCCCCAGCAGCATCTTCAGCAGGGTGCTCTTCCCCGCCCCCGCCGCCCCCCAGATGCCGAAAACCTGGCCGTAAGGGACTTTGAGGTCAACAGCATCCACTAGCCGGCGGCCTTTAAATTCCCTGGTCAGGGACCAGGTTTCCACAGCCCAGCTCACGGTCGCCCTTCATCTCCCCTCGCGGTCATCTTTTTGGCAGGCCAGGTAGAAGTACGCCGCCTGCCCCGTCTCCTCCAGCACTTCTTCCCGCAGGACCCGGCGAAAGCACTGCTTCAATCTTGCCTCCAAGTCCGCCTCCGGCCTGGAGCTCCAGAAAGAGACCCATCCTCCGGGGCAAAGACAGCGGTTGAGGGCCTGCAAGCCCGGGATCTGGTAGAGACGGCGGTTGGCCGGCCTGCTGAGCCAGCTGCTCCCGTTGTCCGTATCCACCACGATTAGATCCCACCGGCCCGCCTCCTCCGGACGCTCCAGCACCCTTTCCAGGGCCTCTTCCTCCACGGCAAGGCGGCGGTCTTCCAGCGCCCTCCCGTTGATCTCCTTAAGGTAAGTCCGGTTCCAGCGCACCACCGCCGGCTCGATCTCCACCACCTTTACGGCCTTCACCCGGGGCCAGAGCAGGGCTTCCTGCAGGCTGTAGCCCACGCCCAGCCCGCCGATGAGCACCCGGCATTCCCGCTCCGGGCCCAGCAGCTCCAGGGCCCGCCTGACCATGAGCCGCTCCGAGAGGCCGTTGTAGGTGGCCATCAAAAAGACGCCGTTATAGATGATTTCAAAGTGTTCCCCCCGCTTCTGGAGCTGGATCTCTCCCCCCAGGCCCTGGGTCCGCTCCAGAACCAGCGGCGGGTCGTTCCGGAACCAGGTCATCGCTTCACCGCCGTTTTATTTTGTTTCAACGCCGGCGGATAAAATCCTGTATGGGAAAAAGGAAAAAAAGACTGCCCGTGGAAAGTAAGGGAAGAATAAGGGAGGAGCCTGAAGAGGAAATGAGAATAGTCCGCTTTCAATACGGCAGCGAAACTGGCTACGGCCTCCTGGAAGAAGAGGAGATCGCAGAGATTGGTTCTCCTTTTGTCGGCGGAGAAGAGTTCCTGAAAACGGGGCGCCGCTTCCCCCGGGCCGGGGTTCGGATCCTGGCCCCGTGCACGCCCAGCAAGGTGCTCTGCATCGGGCTGAACTACCGCGGCCACGCCCAAGAGTTGAAGCTGCCCCTGCCGGATAAGCCGGTGCTCTTTATGAAGCCCTCCACCGCCGTGATCGGCCCCGAGGAGACCATCATCTTCCCTCCCGCCAGCCGGCGGGTGGACTACGAAGCGGAGCTGGGGGTGGTTATCCGCCGACCCGCCAAGAACGTCCCCCAGGAAAAGGCCCTGGACTACGTCCTGGGGTACACCTGCGCCAACGACGTTACCGCCCGGGATCTGCAGTCGCCCACGGGACAGTGGACCTACGCCAAGGGCTTTGACACCTTCTGCCCCCTGGGCCCCTGGATTGAAACGGAGGTAGACGACCCGGAGAAGCTGCAGGTTAAGGGCTATCTGAACGGAAAGCTGGTCCAGTCGGCTTCCACCGCCGAGCATATCTTCCCCGTGGCGGAGTTAATCGCCTTCATCTCCGCCTGCATGACCCTGCTCCCCGGCGATGTGATTATCACCGGCACCCCCTCGGGAATCGGCCCCCTCCAGCCGGGAGACCGCTTCACCGTGGAGATCGAAGCCATCGGCCGGCTGAGCAACCCCTGCGCCGGGGAGGGCTAGGGCAGGGCCGGCTTTAGGGCGGACAAGGCGCCGGCCTGGAGATCCCCGGCCCTGACCACCAGGACCTGGCAGCCTTCTTCTCCCGGCCAGGCCAGGCCGGGAAGGCCGCTGCTGTCCACAAAGGGGTAGCTGTCCTGCTCCGCCGGCAGCCAGCGAACGGAGATGCCCAACTCGGGCCAGAAAGCTTCCCCCGCAAAGCGTTCCGGCGGCTCCAGTCCCCGGATCCAGAGGAGGATGTTCCCCCGGCCGTCGGCATAGAGGGCGGCCCGGCAGGCCGTATCAACGCCCTCCCGGGCATAAACCGCCCCCAGCCGGAAGCGCTCCCCGATAACAAGCGGCCAGCCGCCGGGCGGCAGACCCGACTCTTCGGCAGAGTCGCCTGCCGGCCTCCAGCCTTCATCGGCGGGGTCATAAGCAGGATAATCCCTGCCTCCATCCCAGGTCCCGCCTTTTTCCGTGTCCGCGGCCGCTTCCGGCCGGCCTCCCAGCAGGTCGTCGGCCGTGGCCCGCAATTCGTCGCCATGGCGCCCCTGCCCCAGGGACCACCACCAGTAGGAGAAGCCTCCCACGAAGAGCACCAGCAGGCAAGCGGCCAGGGTGGCCCACCTCTGCCAGAAGAGAGGGCGGCGGGCAGGCACCGGAGGTGCGCCGGAGGCCAACCGACTGCCAATCCGCTCCCACACCGGTCCCGCAGGCGGTGGGGTGACGCTCTCCAGCTCCTGGCGAAGGGCCTCCTTGATCAATTTATCCGTATCAGTGCTTTCCCGTTCCCGGAACTTCATACCGGCCACCTCCTTTGCCTTGCCCTCGAATATCCCCGCCTGCCGTCTGGGTTGCTCCGGCCCGATGGCGGCTCACTAGATAGATTCTTCAGCGCCGTCTATGGTTCCCAACTCCCGGGCCAGTTTTTGCCGCGCCCGGAAAAGGCGGGATTTCACCGTGCCCAGGTTGACCTTCAGCAGGGCGGCGATATCCTCCAGCTTGAGGTCGTAGTAGTACTGCAAAACCACAACCTGGTACTGCTCCGGCGGCAGCCGGCGGATGGCCCGGCGCACCTGCTCCAGTTCCAATTTCCTCATCACCTGCTCCTCGGTGCCGGCGGCGGCGCTCCCCGTATTAAGAGCGGCCGGGTCGTCGCTGAAATAAAGCTTCTTCTCGCGCTTGAGATGGTTCCGCGCCAGGTTGGTGGCGATGACGGCCAGCCAGGCCCCGAACTTGCCGGGGTCCCGCAGCTGGGAGCGGTTTTGAAAGGCCTTGATGAAGGCCTCCTGGGTAAAATCCTCCGCCAGCTCCCGGCTACCCACCATCCGGTAAACCACGGCATAAGTCCGCCGGTAGTAATGCTCAAAGAGCTCCTTTTGAGCCTGCCGGTCGTTCTGCTCCAACAAGCTCTGCAGGCGATCCCGATCCAAAGGCGCTTCCTCCCGGGGAGCAGGTTGGTATGGCTCCAGACCTAGTTCGACCCCGGGGGAGCCCTTTCCTCTAAGGCGGCAAAATAAAGGCAACTGCAGCCGGGGATAAGCCCGCCGCCGGTCCCTGCCTCCCAGGCGGCAACCCAGAGGGATCCAGTTAATATAAAAGCCGGAGCTGCCGGCGCTCCGGCTTGCAGATTCATTCCTTCTTGGCCGGCCTTCAACTATCCAGTTGGAGGCTGTTTATCCTGCGGACGTAGAAATCCGTCAGCGATTCGGAGATCTCCTCGGAGAAGCCTTCGCCGTAAACCCGGTAGGAGGGCTTCTCCGGGTCCGGCATGATCAGCGCCCAGCCCTGGGGGTGGTATACCTTGAGGCCGTCGATCATCTCCCTCCGTTCCGGGGAGGTCTCCTGGATCAAGCGCCGCATAACCTTTCCCTTCTGGGTCCAAGGGCAGGGGATCTCCCGCTCCCTGATCTTGATGGCGGGGATCTCCTCCAGGAGCCGGCTCAGGGTCAGGTCATGGACCGCCATAAAGTCCAGCAGGTACACCAGGGCGGCTACGGCATCAAAATGCAGGCCGGCCGTTATCTCTTCCCGCCTCCCGTTTTCGTTTTCCAGTTCCATGAGGTGGCGCGGATCCGCCTTGGTGCGCAGCACCGTTCCCTGGTAGCGCTCCGCCAACTGCTCCACCACGCTGGATACATGGACGGGGACGGCTACGGTGCTTCCCCGGCGCCTCCTTAACACCAGCAGGGAGAGCAGGGCCGTGTACAGGTCCCCGTGGACTTCCCGGCCCCGCTCATCGAAAAGGCGCGCCTTTTCTCCGCCGGGTTCCATGATCACGCCCAGGGAGGCGTTGTTCCGGCGTACGGCGTCCCCCAGTTCGCGGGGGAGGTGGAGCAGGGGAGCGGTCTCCAAAAAAGGAGCCCCTTCCGGCCGGCCGGTATTGATGGTGATCACCGCGCAGCAGAGCTGCTGAAGCAGGGGAACCAGGAAGCGGTGCAGGTGGGAGGAAGGATTCCCCAGGACGATGCGGAAGCCGGCTCGCACCATCTTCTCCCGGTGCACGCTCTGCAGCAGTTCCCGCCGGTATATCTCCGTCAGGCCCGGCATCCTGGCCACTCCCTGGATCTCCCTGCCCGAGGCGCGGGGGAAGTCCTCCCGGAAGAAAAGCTGCTCCAACTTGCGCTCCTGCCCCCGGGAGAGGGGCAGCCCCTCGCCGTCAAAGAAAGAGAGGCGCACTTCCTCGGGGTCCTCCCCGGGGAAGGAGATATGAATTCCTCCCCTGGCTTGAAGGTAAGCGATCGCCCGGCGCGCCACGGGGATCAGCATCTCCCCGGCTTCCACCACGGCGGCGCCGGCGGAAAGGAGCCCCGAAACCAGCGCCTCCCGCAGCATGACGGCGGCGCTGTGGCCGTCCCCGCTGACCAGCACCGTCCCCCCCTGCAGCAAGTGGCCGAAGCAGGCCCCCAGCTGGACGGCCATTTCCGGGGTAAGGTTCCGGTTGATCTCCCCCCGGATCCCGTCCCGGCCGAAAAAAGTGCGGGAGACCTTTTCGCCCCAGATGAGGCTGTCCTGGAGAACAACGCCGCTCTCCACCACCTTGGCCGGCCAGACCTTGACGCCGGGCTTGATTACCGCCCCCTCCTGGACCACGCTGCCGTCCCCGATCACCGCCTCTTCGAACACCGAGGCCCGGGAAGCCAGCTGGACCTGGTTGCAAAGGATGGCCCCCCGCAGGGCGGCCCCTTTGCCGATATAAACCCCCTCCCAGGTGAGCCCCCGTTTAACGGTAGCCCGTTCCTCCACCCGGGTATGGGAACCCAGCACCGAGCCCTCCTTGATCTGGGCGTTGGCGCCGATGCTGCAGCCGGAACCGATGTACAGAGGGGGCTGCAACTGGGCCCGGGGATGGATATAAACCCCTTCCTCCAGCCATAGGCCGGGGCTGACTTCCTGCCCCTTGAGGTTGACCTTCACCCGGCGCTCCAGGACCTGGCGGTGCGCCCGGGCATACTCGCGCAGATCCCCCACGTCGCACCAGAAGCCCTCCATCACGTAGCCGTAGAGGGGCTCCCCTCGCTCCAACAGCCGGGGGAAAATGTCCTTGCTGAAGTCCACCATTTTGCCCGGCTCCACGTAAGCCAGCACCTCGGGCTCCAGGATATAGATGCCGGTGTTCACCGTATCGCTGAAGACCTCGCCCCAGCCGGGCTTCTCCAGGAAGCGCACAATCCGGCCCCCGGGATCCAGCATCACCACGCCGTACTCCAGGGGATTCTCCACGGATTTCAGCACCAGGGTGGCCAGGGCGCCGCGGGAACGGTGAAAAGCGATGGCCTCGGTAAGATCGACATCCGTTAAGGCGTCGCCGCTAACCACCACAAAGGTTTCATCCAGGAAGGGGGCGGCATTCTTTACACTCCCGGCGGTTCCCAAAGGGTCTTCTTCCACATAGTACTGCAGGTTGACCCCGAAACGGCTTCCATCGCCGAAGTGCTCCCGGATTTGCTCCGGGAGGTACTGCAGGGTTACGGCAATATCCCGCAAACCGCAAGCCCTCAGGAGTTCAACGCTGTACTCCATCAGGGGCCGGTTCATTACGGGCACCATGGGCTTCGGCTTGTCACAGGTAAGGGGGCGCAAGCGGGAGCCTTCCCCGCCGGCCATGATCACTGCTTTCAATCTCGTTCACTCCTTGCTGCGTTCGGTAGGTTCGGCTCCGCAAAAGGAGCGGAGATGCTCCGGCAACCCCGTGGGAAAAGGGCAAGAGAACGGTTGCCGTTGGAGAACGGTTAGGATACCGGAACTTTTTCCTCCCTCTCGTAGCGGGAGGGAGGGGCAGGGGCGCTCTCCATAAAAGGCCTCCCCTCCCCGGCTTGCGGGGGAGACGGCGCAAGCTCCCTGCGCCAGCGGCGGGCTTCGGGAGAGAAGACCACTTTGCGATATAACGCCTCCGTCTGCCGGGCCAGGATGGTCCAGGAAAACTTCTCTTCCACGTCTGCCAGGGCCCGGCGGGCAATCTTTGCGGCGAGCTCCCGGTCTTCCAGGAGGAGGCTGATCTGGCGGGCCAGGTCGACGGGATCTCCCACCGCCGCCCGCAGCCCGTTCACCCCCTGCTGGACCGTCTCCATGAAGCCGCCGCAGTTGCCCACCACCACCGGCGTCCCGGCAGCCATGGCCTCCAGGGCCACCAGCCCGAAAGGCTCGTACAAGCTGGGGAAGACGGCCACTTCGGCCTGGGCATAGAGCTGGTTGCGGGTATAATCGTCCACGAAACCGGCAAAGGCAACCTGCCCGTCCACCCCCAGCTGCCTGGCCAGCCGGTGGAGCTCTTCTTCATAAGGGCCTTTGCCGGCAACGACCAGGCGCACAGGGAAGCGGTCCCGGAGCAGCGGCAGCGCTTCCAGGAGCACCTGCACCCCTTTTTCCCGCACCAGCCGGCCGATAAAGAAAAGGATTTTCTCCCCGGGAGCGGCGTAGCGGTCTCGGACGGCGGGATCCTTCCCGCTTACCTGGAAAGCCTGGGGGCGGATGCCGTTATAGATCACCCGGATCTTATCCCCGGGAAGCTGGAAGACCCGCTCCAGTTCCTCGCGCATGTACTGGCTGCAGCAGATCACCCTCCAGGATTCATAGGTAAGCCACCACTCCACATCGCTGATATAGCGCTGTTCGTCGTTATGGAGGCCGCCGTTGCGGCCGTACTCCGTGGCATGGATGGTGGCGATTAGGGGGAGGTGGAAGATATGCTTCAAGGCCCGGGCGGCGTAGGCCACCAGCCAGTCATGGGCATGGACCAGGTCGAAATCTTCCTGCCTGCAGAGTTGGACCCCTTTTTCCAGCATGGAGAAGTTAAGCTGGTGCACCCAGGAGAGAAAGTTCAGAGGCCGCCCGTGATAGGGAGGCACCCGGTAAACCTCCACTCCTTCATCCTCTTCCCAGGCGGGGGAATGCTCGTCGTAAGCGGTGATGACCTTTACTTCGTTCCCCTCCTGGACCAGGGCCCGGGAGATTTCCGCTACATGCTGGGCCAATCCCCCGATAACCCGCGGCGGGTATTCCCAGGACAGCATCAATATGCGCATGAGATACACTCCTTGAATTTTTGTATGGCGCCTCTTCCACCGCCGGCCGCCAAACAGCAGCCTTAAAGGCCTTGACCGGAGACGCAGTTCCCCGCTGGAACCGGGGGAAACCAGGGGGAGAAGGGAGAAAACCCAGGCCGGGGAACCCTGCCCAATGGTCCTGTCCCGGCTGCCGCCCCCTTGAAGAAGCCTGAGAACCCAGGGCAGCGGATCCTCGCCCCCCTGGCACTGCCCCCGGCTAGTCCAGACTTGGAAAAAAGAAAAGAGAAAAGAAAACCTCAGAGCAGCTAAGTCTTAAGCCTGACCCGGCCCTGCCTGCAACCGGCTAAGAAGCAGGGAAGCGCAAGCCGGCGCGGCGAATCTTTGCCCTGCCGCTGCCCTGCCTGTTCCCCAAATTGAAAAAAGAAAACTTAAGGGCAGCCGAACTTCATCCCCTGGGGCCGCCCCCGGCCGCTGCCGACTTGAAAAAGGAGAACCGCAGGGGAGCGCAGCGAGCCCCCTGGCACTGCCCCCGGACAAACGACTTGGGGAGGCAGGAGCCCCCAGACCGGGGAAGCCTTACCCTTTAGATTCCAGACCCCAGACCGGTGAAGCCTTATCCTTTGGCGCCGCTCCTGGCCGCCCCCGGCCAGCGCGCGGCCCAAGATTCCCCCCAAAAAGGGGAAGTCAAATTTTATTATTCCCGAGAATTAATTTTTTACCAGGCATTAACGATCGCCGGTCCCTTCCCCCTAAGTCGGGGAGCGCTCCGTAGGCCTAATGCTTATGCTGCCGCCGTCGGTGCGGACCACCACGGCTCCGTGACGGTCCGTTCGCCAGCATTCAACCCCGGCCTGCTCCAGGGTCTCCAGGGTGGCAGGGGCCGGATGGCCAAAGGGGTTTCCCCCCACGGAGATGACCGCGGCCCGGGGCTTCACCTGCGACAGCAAATCGGACAGGGCTTCCAGCCTGCTTCCGTGGTGGGGGACCAGGAGCACTGAGGCGCTCAGGTCGCCCCGGTGGCGGAGCAGCTCCTGCACCCCCTGGTCCTCGATATCCCCGCAAAACAGGAAGGCTGCCTGGCGGTAAACCAGGCGCAAGACGATGGAGGCGTCATTTAGATTGTCCACGGCCTCCTGGACCAGGGCCTCCGGCGGTCCCAGGATTTCCAGGCGAGTTCCCCCGGAGCAGGACCAGCGCTGGCCGGCCCGGGCTTCCACCAGGGCGGCCCCCCGGCGGCGGGCGGCGGAGAGGAGCTCCTGGTAAAGGGCGGAATCTCCCGCAACGGGAGAAATAAGCATTTGCCGGACCGGAATAGTCTCCAGGAGGGGAAAGAGACCGGTAAAGTGGTCCTCGTGGGGGTGGCTGACGATGACCAAGTCCAGGGAGCGAATCCCCCGGTGGCGCAGAAAGGGAAGGAGCAGCTCCCGTCCCACGGAGCCGATCTCTCCCCATTGTTCTCCCCCGGCATCCACCAGGATCTTCCCCCCGCCGGGGGTCTCGATTAAGGCCGCCGCCCCCTGGCCCACATCCAGGAAGGTAACGGTGAGCACCGGGGAGGCGGGGAAAAGAAGCGGCCACCAGGTCAGCAGGAGCGCCAAAAGCAGGGCGGGGATCAGCAGCGGCATCCGCCCCCGGGGAAGCCACCGGCGGCAAGCCGCCAGCTTTGCCCGGCAAAGGGCTATCCAGGAAGAGAGCCGGGGCCGGTTGTAGTAGAGCGCCAGGGCCGCCGCCGCTCCCCCGTACAGCAAGACCAGGGCCGCCGTGCCGGGCGGGTAGACAGGGCGGTAGAAGGCCAGGGGATCCGCCAGGGAGGTCAAGAAGAGGAGGTACTCCAGGAGAGGGCGGCAGGCCCAAAAGAGGGGCACGGCCAGAGCCGGGAGAACCAGGTGAAGCAGGGCGGCGCCCAGGCCCGGCCCCACCACCAATCCCATCACCGGGAGCAGCAGCAGGTTAAAAAAAAGGGCGCCCAGGGGGATATGCTGGAAGTGATAGGCGCTGAGCGGCAAGACCCCGGCCTGGGCCGCCGCCGTGACTGAAAGCAGGTCGGCAATAAAGGGGGGGAGGCGCCGGGCGCGCAGGAAGGCGTTCAGCGGCTGGTAAAGGTAGATAACGGCCAGGGTAGCCGCGTAGGAGAGTTGAAAGCCGGTGTTAAAAAGGGCCGCCGGATTAAGCACCAGGGTAATGAGAGCGGCCAGGGCCATGGCGGTAGGCAGGTCGCGCTCCCGGTCCAGGAGCAGGGCCGCCAGACCCAGGGCGGCCATGATCGCCGCTCGCAGGGCGGAGGGGCTGCCCCCGGTTAACAGGGCATAGCCCACGGCGACGCCTATGGCCAGGGCGGGAAAGAGGCGGGAGTGCCGGGCCAGGCGGCGCCCCAGGGACAAAAATAGTCCCGCCACCAGGCCCACGTGGAGGCCCGAGACGGCCATAATGTGGCCGGCTCCCGCCATTTTAAAGTTCTCCTGGACGGGATCGGGGAGGCGGTGCCGCTGGCCGAAAAGGATGGCTACCAGCAGCTCCGCCGCCGGAGAGGGGAGCTGCTCCAGGATCCCCGCCGCCAGAGAGGAGCGCAGCTTCACCAGGGCGGAGCCAAACCACCTCGTCTCTCCCGGCCCGGCGGAAGCCACCTGGTACGGCTTCAGATTCATCAGGGCGTCAATCCCCTGGGTGCGCAGATAGAGCCGGTAGTCGAATCCTCCCGGGTTGCGACGCCCCCGGGGGACCACGATCTCCCCCTGCAGGCGCAGCCGCTCCCCGAACCAGTACGGCTCCTGCTCCTCCCCGTAAACCTTCACCAGGAGCCTCCCCGCCGAGGGAAAGCGGCCTTCCGGGGTCTCCACCTGCTCCACTTTAACCCGGTAGGCGACATGGTCCTGGTAGACCAGGGGCTCCGCCTCCACTGTCCCCTCCAGGCGCACCCTGGACCCGGCGTAATCCAGGATCCCGCCGGCGACGGGCCGGGAAGCGAAAACAAAAAAAAGCCCCCCGGCTGCGGCCATCACCACCAGCAGGACCGCCAGGAAGGGAGCCAAAAGGCGCCGGAAGGAGGCGGCCAGAAGCACCAGCCCCAGCATTCCTGCCGCCCACCAGGCTTGATAGGGTTCCACCAGCCAGAGCCGCCCCAGCAAAACCCCGGCGACGTAAGCCAAGGTCATCAGCACCAGGACCCGCATCCGCTTCCCATCCCTTTCACGGGGTCAGGTCTTGAATTGTGACTTTATTACCTTTTTTTACCGTTAACGGGGTCAGGTCTTGAATCTTGAATTTTAGTGTTCACGGGGTCAGGTCTTGAATTATAACTTTTTGGGCCAAGTAATTATCTGCTTTTCTCAGCCGCTTTTCAAAGTAGCTCCTTCGAAGGTTTAGCGAAGAAGATAGAATAGTATGTTTTATGTTTTGTGGAGTCTTGGTTATTTAATGTTATATGCCAAAGAGATCCCGCTCAATAAACACTTTTTTGTTTATTTATTAACAAGGATTCAATAAAATGCAGTATTTTCCTGCAAAATGCCGAGTGAATCATTATCAAAAAAGCTTGTTCTCGTTTTCATAAAAGAACCCTAAATCATACCCCAATGCTAATAAACTTGATTTTTCTCGATTTTTTCCTTACTTCAGCCTGCACAGCACGTTAAAAACTGTGCTGCAGCCTGGGGTTGAATCAAACCGGCTTATTCCAACGGCTTGCACAAAAAAGGCCCCTGCTCGGGCAGGGGCACAGCGCACAGCGCATAGTGTATTTAAAATTTCAATGGCCCGGGCCGTTCAATACCGGTCAGCCGGTCAGGGCGTCAGGCCCTTAATCTTGCAAATACAGCAGTTTCATCAGCCTGTGGAACAGCATATTGCGTTTGAAGAGCAGGAAATAGGCAACAATGGAAAAGGCAAGAATACCGATTATATATGCCGGCAGCAGGCTGCCCAGCAAAGCATAGAGTTTCATTACCAGAAGAGACGCCAAAATAGCCAGGGCCAGACAGGCTATCCACTGGGTGCCGAAGACCAGAACAATTATTCTTAGCAGGTAATTGATGGGACCGGGTATCTTTTCCCGCGGTATGGAAGAATCGCTTTCCATCCCTTCCCGTATGTACTTAATATAGGCGTAGAGAAGCATCGGAGCCCAGAATACGGCCATAACTACCAGGGTCCACCATACCCTGCTGGCATAGAAGAACGCCAATCCCATGTGCATGCCCGGCGACCACAGCACTCCGCTATTAACGCTCATGTCGTAGAGGAATCTCTGGTATCCCGTGCAATCCCAGCCGCATACCAGGATGAACCAGAAGATGATCCAAGCGATTATCCAGTTTAGATGTGCTCCCAGCCAATTCCTGGCCTTGGCCAGTTTGTACGAAACCCAGTAGCCCAGGATCCCCTGGGTGATATTGGTCACCGCAAAAAGCAGCACCAGCCACCCCGGCAAATCGCTCAGGCTTTTGGCTACCTGCATCGTTTCCCACTGCGGGTGTTCAATAACCAGGTAAATTCCCGATGGGGCAAAGAATATGGCCAGAAAAAGCAAGGTGAATACAAAATACTTGTTGACCCAGGGAGATTCCGCTTTTTCCAGCTGTCTGGCGGCCGCGGCAGCAAATGAAGCGCCAAAAGCATAAGACCAGACTACATCAACCTGAACCATGCCAGCCCTCCTTTCAATAAATTTACACAACTGGATATTATTTCGACGATGAGATAATTGGATGAGGATTTGTTGCGGCTCTTGGGGCAATCATTTAGTGTTTATTAAACATACAGGTTCTGCGGAAAAAGTTTCTATTTGTTCATTCAATAATAAATATTCAGCAAAGCTGAGCATATTCCTGCAAAGACTAGAAATAAACTAAAAATATTGTCAAAAAAGCTTGCTCAAATCATTGGGAAGTTTTTCGTTTCCATGAAAGCTTCCTCAAGCTTTCTATTCGAGCTCAGGGTTGCGTTTCAGGGGTTGAATCTTGTGGTCTTGATTGTCCTGCGGTTGCTGTTCTCCAAAAGCCCCGCAAGAAAAAAAGTCACATTTCAAGACCTGACCCTCTCTCATTCTCTCTCATTTCAAAGGCTGAACGCCTTCTTCCTCCACTTCGAAACAAATTTTCCCCAGAGCCTGGCGAAAACAACCTTCCAGAAATAGAGGGTGGGGAGGGGATCGTCCAGCGCCCAGACGGCATATTTTTTCTTGTGGGCCAGGAAAGGCTTAATAATTTCTTTCCAGCTAAGCTGCTGGGCCCGGCGGTACTGGCGCACGGCAAAATAATCTTCGTAGAAGTGGTAAAAAGCGTAGTTTAGATGCCGGTCCAGGTGCAAGGGGGGAAGGGGGTCGCCGATCAGGTCCCGGTAGATAATATATGGATACTCCAAGCCGCAGGCATCAAAGAGGGGGTTAAGGGAACTCATTCTGGCATTAACTTCAATCATGTAAAACTCCCCTGTTTCCGCGTGCCGTTTAAACTCGATTTCCCCATAACCCCGGTAGCCGATGCGCTGCAGGAAAGATACCCCCTGATCATATAGTTCGGGAACAGGCAGCTGGTGCGTAAGGGTGGAGGACCCAAAGTTGGCGGGAAACTGGCGGATCTTTTGAGCCGTCATGGTATGGGTAGCCCGCCCCTCCCGGTCGATAAAAACATCCAGGACATACATCTTATCATCGAAGCCCGGAACCAGCTCCTGAACCATGATCTCGATGCCGGCTTCACGGGCCAGGCGCAGCTCTTCATACAGTTCTTTTTCATCGTGGGCTACAAAAAGCTTCTTCCTGAACTTCTTGGTAAATAGATACGAAACAGAGGGCTTGACCAGGCAGGGAAAAGCAACCCGGGAGGCGACTTCTTCATCCTCCTTCTCGCTGCCGGGGAAAAAAGTGAGCGGCATTTTCATGTTGTGCCGGCAAGCCAGGAGGTAAAGACCCTTCTTGTTCACGATCTGTTCCAGCAGGCCCCGGGGCATCCTGTGAAAAAGGTAATGCTCCGACAGCAGATCGCTGTGCCTGCTGGCCACAAGGGCATAAACATCATGAGAGAATATGAGAACGGGTTTTGTATCGAATTCCGAAGCCAGGGCAACGAGAAATTTAACGAATTCCTTTTCATGGCTGCCGGCATTGGGGCATAATACGCGCCGGCTTACATAGCGGGAAGCCAGCCCATAAGCCAAGGAAAAATTATAGTCAAGAGCAATAACGGGAATGCCGCGGCGCCCAAGGGTACGAATACTGCTTAACCCAGTGTGATAATTGGCCCCTAGTAAGACGACGGGTACCTGGTGCATCAATAATCTCCTTTTATCAGATACGGGAAATTATATACTAGCTAACAGAGAGAATCAACAATTTGGACCATAATGTTTTTTATCGGCGATCTACTCCTCTTCTTGCTGGTCATGGCAGAAGAAATGCAATATTTCAAGCTCCTTCTTAACATGGGACAAAATCTTCCATTTCAAGATCTGCCTCCTCTTTGAAATTTACATTTCAAGACTTTGTTTCTCTGTAAAAATAAAAGTCAAAATTCAAGACCTGACCCCCTTTGCACTTTGCAAAAAAGGCAGGCCCGGATAGGATATCCGGGCCGCCATGAGTCAAACTTTCTTTCGATGAACTTTTAATTCGAGATTGCCCAGTTTCTCGGGGCCGTTCTTCCCAATTAAAACGGGGTACTCCAGCATCATGCCGCCCACCCCGGGTTGGTAGAGGTGAGCGCCCATGGCGATGACCATGCCCTCCATTAAAATGCCGCTGGACATGGGGGTGATATTCGGTTCCGTCCGGGCGCACACCCCCAGGCCGTGGCCAAAGCTGGGCACGGCATACTCCATCAAACCGTAGCGGTTGTAAACGGACATCCCCAAGGCCGCTACATCGGCGATGGAGGCGCCGGGCTTTAAAGCATTGAACACGGTATCTACGGCTGTTTCCCAGCATTCAATCAATTTTTTCTGGGCATCGTTGGGCTCCCCGATAAATATGGGAACGCTGTTGTCCCCCATGTACAGATCGATCATGGCATGGACATCCAGGATTACAAATTCGTTGGGTCCTATCTTCCGCTCCGTGCCCTGCCTGGTTACACCAAAGGGGTAGGCCGTGCGCTCCCCGGAGCCTACTTCCGTCCCGGCGGTTCCGGACCAGGACCACATGCTGCCCTTTCTCCGGATTGCCGCTTCCGCCACCCCGGCGATATAGTTCTCCGTAACGCCAACCTCTACCGCCTCATACCCGCACTGCCAGCCATAGTCCCCTACCTGGGCCGCCGCCCGCAAGCGTTCAATTTCCGCCTCGTCCTTGATTAACATGACCTCGTCCAGGCAATCCGTTCCGTTCTTAATCGTGGCCTCGGGAAAGGTGGCACACATCTGCAAGTACTCTCCGGCGGTAAGCATGCCGGGGGCCAGCAGGGCATTGTTCCCGGCATGAACAATATCCATGCCCAGGGTACCTTTGGAGATGCCCAGCTGATCCAGGTAGCCTTTCAGGACATCAAACAGATCGGCCAGGAAGTAGGTCTCCATATCGATGGATTTTCCTTCCGCCTTGACCCGTGCCGCGTCTCCCACCCAGTAGAAAAAGCGGCAATCTCCCTTGGCAGTAACCACGACCATGCCCCGCCAGGGCATAAAAGCGCCGCCCAAGTAGTGCAAGGCAGCCATCCTGGTTCCGATATAGGCATCGAACCCCTTCTCGGCTACCTTTTCCGCCACCGCCTGCCGTCTCTTCTCAAAATCGATGGGTAAAATGATGAACTCTCCTTTCTACTTTTAGTTTGGTGCAGCAAATTTTGCTTGATTTATTGGGCTGGAAATTACTAGCTGCCTGGCTTTTTTTAAGATTTCTCCTTTTTATATCCAATTCCTTCCGGTTCGATAAGCCGCGCTATAGCCGGGAGCAGAAAGGAGAGAGAGAGAGAGAGAGAAAGAAAGAAAGAAAGAAAGAAAGAAAGAGAAAGAAAGAAAGAAAGATAAAGAGAGATAAAGAGATAGAGATAAAAAAGAAAGAGAAAGCTGGGTGCGTCCAGGCAAAAAAAGAAATCCTCAAAAACCAGGGGGCGGCGCCCAGGTGCCCACCCCTTTTTTCCGCCGCTTAACCCGCCCCTTTTTTCGCCGTTTTATAGGGAGATAAAAGCCCACCGGTAATTATTCCCCGGAAGCCAAGGGTCCCGCTGGCCCACCGATATCTACCCTGTTTGAATTCAATTAGTTCAGCGGAAATTGTGGGCTTTACGGGGAACAGGCGAGGACGCAGCAACCTGGCCTAAAGTCTAGGCCGCCTCTTAGGCCCGGCTTTTGGGGGTCCGCCTACTGGGAACCGGCGCCCTGGCTCTTTAAGACCTGCCCCATACCGGTGGTGAACTTTTTCGAGCCGTCCTTCATGATCCAGAGGGCTTCTACGCCCTCCAGGCTCTCCGCCAGGGCCATGCTCTCCTCCAGGGGCAGCAGGAACAACTCCGTGGAAAGATAGTCGGCCACGCCGGCATCGGGAGCCACTACCGTAACGGCCCGGTAGTATTCCGCCGGCATTAGCGTTTTGGGGTCGATGATATGGTGGTAGGGACGACCGTCAACGATATAGTAGCGCTGGTAGTCGCCGCTGGTGACAATGGCGGCATCATTTACATAGATCGCATCCACCAGGGGCTCTTCACCCGCAATGGATTCATCGGGGTTCTGCACGCCGATGGCCCACCGGTCCCGCTTGCCGTCCAGGGGTTTTCCGATGGCCCGGACATTCCCGCCGGCACTGATTAACCCCGATTTCATCCCGGCCGCCATCATCTCCCGGGCCACCAGCTCCGTGGCGAAGCCCTTGGCCACCGCCCCCACGTCGAGCCGCATGTTGCTGTCGGGAAGGTAGACGGTGCCCGCCGCCTCGTCGATAATCACCCGGTCCAAGTCGGTATGGCCGGCGGCCCTGGCCAACTCTTCCCGGGAGGGAAGCCGGGCCTTCTCCGGATTGGAAAGGCCTTCGGCGCGGTAATCATGCCAAATCTTCAACACCGGCCCCAGGGCGATATTGGTCTGCCCCGGGGTTTTTTGGTGCCATTCCCTGGCGAAAAGGAGGAGGTCGATGATCTCCCGATCCACCTTGACCGGCTCTTTTCCGGCCCGGTCATTAACGGTCTTCAGGTTATTGATCCCTTCGTAGTCATTGTAGGTGTCGTACAGCTGGTGGAGCCTCTGGAAGCGGGCCTGGATCTGGTTGTAGTAGCCTTCAAACTCCTGGCGGTCCCTGGCATAAGCCACCACCTGGACCACGGTATCAAAAGTACCAAAGAAGCTGTCGGAGTAGCGATTATACTCCCCCGTTTTGCCGCATCCCGCCCCGGCAAAAAGGAAAGCAGCAGCCAGCAGGGAGAAAAGGAATACCCTTAATGGTAATGGCTTTAAAGGCTTCGGTGGAAAGGAAATGGTCCTTTTAACAATCCTGCCGCTCATCAATCGATGCCCCCGGTTTCCAACCGGCTTCCGGAAAACAATCCCCCGCCGGCTCATAATAACACCATACACCCTGCTAGAGAGCCAGTCAACATTTTGCTAATTCTGTCAAGTTGTTGTCTTTGTTTCGCTTCCGGACAAAGAACTGCCCGAAATCTATAAGCAGCAGATAAAGCCCGCTTTTAAGCAAAACCAGACCGGGGTATTTGCCGGCGGCTACAATTCGGCTTCGGCCTAATTAAACTCCCAGAACACCTGGATGTGCTGATGATTGCGCTGCGCATGATTGGGATAGGAGCCGACCCAACCTAATAGGGGCGGGCAAACCGGCCAAGACCGCCGGGAGCAAAAAAGGCCGGAGCTTTTGCTCTCCGGCCTTTTAAATTGTCACTAAAGTTGACAAAGTTGACGTGCCTGGCACCGAAACTAGCGGAGGGCGACCCGGAGTTCCTGGAAGGAGACTCCTTCCAGGCTGCTGAAGAGGGGGAGGCCGCCTTTCATCGGCAGGCTTAGCTCCCCTTCAATAAGGGGCCGGGCGTAGTTGATAAAGTCGGCGGTCACATCGTTGCCCTCCCGGGTGATCCATTCCCGGGGCACCTTCTTCTCCACGTTGGCTACTTTGGCCAACTCGGTGCTTCCAATGGAGCAGCGGTACGGCGTCCCTTCTTCCCGGACCAGGGTGAGCATGATCCCCGATTGGCCCTGGAGGGCCATATTGACAGCCTCCACGCCCAGGCGGTACGCCTCCTCGTTATCATTGCCGGAAACACAGTGCATGGCCGATCTCTGCAGGGTGGCCGGTATGATGGTGCGCACCTTTACCCCCGTCTCTGCCTCGATCATGCCCCGCAGGGTATCGGCCAGGCCTCCCAGTTGGGCATGGCCGAAGGAGTCCCGTTCCTTGCCGGCAAATATGTAGTCCCCCTTTTCATCCACCAGCCCCTCGGAGACCACCACAAAGGCGTAGTCGTTTTTCCGGTAGACGGCCTCCACGTCGGCCAGGAAGCGGTCTTTATTGAAAGGAACCTCGGGCAGGTAGATCAAGTGGGGAGCATCCCCCGGCTCCCGGCGGGCCAGGACGGAGGCGGCCGCCAGCCAGCCGGTGTTCCGGCCCATGGCTTCGAAAAGGACGATGCGGTTCCCGGTGATCAAGTTCTTTAGATCCATCCCGGCCTCCAGCACGGAAGTGGCGATATAGCGAGCGGCGCTTCCGTAGCCGGGGCAGTGATCCGTGACGGGCAGGTCGTTGTCCACCGTTTTTGGAATGCCGATAACCCGCATTTCGTAGTTGTTCTTTTCCGCCAGCCGGTTTACCTTGTCACAGGTATCCATGGAATCGTTGCCGCCGATGTAGAAGAAGTAGCGGATATTATATTTCTTGAAAGCCTCCAGCAGCTTAATATAATCTTCTTCCGTCTTCAGCTTGTAGCGAGAAGAACCTAGGGCGGCCCCGGGAGTATACCGGAGTCCGGCAATCACCTCCTGGCTCTGGGCGCCCAGGTCCACCAGCCGCCCCTCCAAAACCCCCCTGATTCCAAAAAGGGCTCCGTAAAGTGTGCCGATCTGTTCATTTTTCAGCCACTGCTGGGCCACTCCGCAAACGCTGCTGTTAATTACCGCTGTCGGCCCCCCCGATTGAGCAACGATGGCGTTTCCCTTGAGCATATAACTCCTCCTTTACTATGGGGTTCTTTGATATAGTTATCCCCTCCTGGGGGAAAATCCTCCAGGATTTTAAATTTTAGGAAGGGAAGCCATGTCGCCGGCTCGCGCGGCCGGCCAGAAAGGCGGCGCGAGCTTCACTGACGGTGTAGAGAGAACCGGTAACCAGAACGGCATCTTCCTCCCCGGCCAGATCCAGGGCCTTCCTAAGGGCCAGCCCCACGTCTTCTTCCTTAAGCATCGGCCCGTTAAAGCAGCGGCCCGCCGCGGCGGCCAGCGTTTCCAGATCGGCCGCCCGATCAATCTGGGGCCGGGTCAGCACCAGGGCATCCGCCAGGGGCAAAATAGCCGCCAGCATGGCGTTGTAATCCTTGTCCGCCATTATCCCCAGGACCAGCACCAGCCGGCGGTAGCGAAAATAATCCGGCAAAGCCGCAGCAAGCGCCTTCATCCCGGCAGGGTTGTGCGCCCCGTCCATGATCAGCAGGGGCTTCTCCCGGAGCCGTTCCAGGCGCCCCGGCCAGAAGGTCTTCTCCAGCCCCCGCCGCAGGGCTTTCTCCCCCACGGCAAAGCCGTGCCGCTCCAGCAGCTCCAGGGAAGCCAGGGCCGTGGCCGCATTGCTTAGCTGGTAGCGCCCCCGCAGGGGTACAAAGAGTTCCTCCCAGCGCCGGGCAAAGCCGCAGTAGCTAAAATATTGTCCTTCCGGAGTGATCCGTCCGGGGGCAAAGGCGGCCGCCCCCTGGGCGCCTTCCCGGCAGGGCTCCTCCCCGGGAGGGAGGACCCGGTATAGGGGCGCTTCCCGCTCCCGGCAGACGCCGGCAATAACGGCGAGGGCCGCCGGGTCCTGGGCGGCGGTCAGCAGGGGCACGCCCGGCTTGATGATCCCCGCCTTCTCCCGGGCGATGGCCTCGACGGTATCCCCCAGCACCGCGGTATGCTCCAGGCTGATATTGGTAATCACGCTGACCAGGGGGGTCACCACATTGGTGGCATCCAGGCGCCCTCCCAGGCCCACCTCCAGGATCACCAGGTCCGGGCGGCGGCGGGCAAAGAAGAGGAAGGCCAGGGCGGTTACCACCTCGAACTGGGAGAGGGCTCCCGGCCCGGGCTCCCTTTCCAGTTCCTCCACCAGAGGCCGGACCCGGTCCACCAACTCCACCAGTTCACCGGGAGGAATGTCCTCCCCGTTAATGCTCATGCGGTTGCTGAAGGCAATCAAATAGGGGGAAGTGTAGAGGCCGACCCGGTAGCCGCTTTCCTGCAGAACCGAGGCGGCCATGGCTGCCGTGGATCCTTTTCCGTTGGAGCCTCCGATATGGAGATAGCGAAGCGAGCGCTGGGGGTTGCCCAGGCGCTCCAGCAGGGCTTGGATCCGCTCCAGACCCGGCTTCATTCCAAAGCGGCCGAGACTGTGTATCCAATCCACGGCCTCGTTATAGGCACTTTGCAGCATCTGGCCTACCTCAAACCATTAAGGAGTTCCGTTAGCTTATCCTGCCTGGCGAGGAGTTCCTCCTGGCGCTGCCGCTCCTTGGCCACCACCTCGGGGGGAGCCTGGCTGAGAAAGCCCTGGCTGTTCAACTTTTTCTGGGTGCGCTGCAGGTCCTGCTGGACCTGCTTGAGCTCCTTCTCCAGCCTCCGGATTTCCTTCTCCAGGTCGATCACCCCGGCCAGGGGGAGGTATACTTCGATATCCTTGCCCACAATTCCCGTCAGCGCCTTGTCCGGTTTTTCCGCCCTGCTGTCCACAGTCAGCGGCTCGGAAAAGGAGAGCCGGGAAATCTGGTGGCTTTCTTCCTCCAGGCAGGCGCGGATCTCTTCGTCGGGACGAACCACCGCCGGCACCCGCCGCCCCGGAGGCAACTGCACCTGGCTGCGCAGGTTGCGCAGCACCCGGATCACTTCCTGAACCCGGGCCATCTCCGCCGCCTCTTTGGGGAAGCGCAGGGCCTCCCGCACTTCGGGCCAGGAGGAGACCACCAGGGGCGCCTCCCGGAAAGGCATGTGCTGCCATATTTCCTCGGAAATAAAAGGCATAAAGGGATGGAGCAGGCGCATCACCCCGTCCAGGACAAAAAGAAGTATGCTCAAGGTCCGGTTCCGGTCCCGCTCAACCCCGGGCTCTTCGCCCTGCCGGTACAGGTAGGCCTTGCTCAGCTCCACGTACCAGTCACAGAAGTCGTTCCAGAGGAATTCGTAAACGTGCCGGGCCGCCTCGCCCAGTTCGTACTGTTCCAGCTGCTCGGTAACGGCGGCCACGGTCTCATTGAAGCGGTGCAAGATCCAGCGGTCGGCCCGGTTCAGGTGTTCGGGAAGCCGGTCCGGGTCCAGAATCAACTGCTCCCTCTCGGCCCCTTCCGGGAGGTTCATCAACACGAAGCGGGAAGCATTCCAGATTTTGTTGGCGAAGTTGCGCCCCGCTTCCACGTTTTCCTGGCGAAAGCGCTGGTCGTTGCCGGGAGCCTGTCCCGTAACCAGGGTGAAGCGCAGGGTATCGGCCCCGTAGGCCTCGATGACCTCCAGGGGATCGACGCCGTTGCCCAGGGATTTGCTCATCTTTCTCCCCAGGGCGTCTCTCACCAGACCGTGGATATAAACGTGCCGGAAGGGGACCTCGCCCATGAAGGCCAGGGACATGAAGATCATCCGCGCCACCCAGAAAAAGATAATATCATAACCGGTCACCAGGACGCTGGTGGGGAAGTAGCGCTTCAGATCCGGCGTCTCATCGGGCCAGCCCATGGTGGAGAAGGGCCACAGGGCCGAGCTGAACCAGGTGTCCAGGACATCTTCGTCCTGTACCAGTTCGCTGCCGCCGCAGCGGGGGCATCTTTCCGGAGTATCGTAGTCCACGACTATTTCGCCGCAGGAACAGTACCAGGCGGGAATCCGGTGCCCCCACCAGAGCTGGCGGGAGATACACCAGTCGCGGATGTTCTCCATCCAGTTGAGGTAGATCCGCGTAAAGCGTTCCGGGATAAAGACCGTCCGCCCCTCCTGCACGGCCTTGATGGCCGGCTCGGCCAGGGGCTTCATCTTGACAAACCATTGCTGAGAGACCAGCGGCTCCACCACGGTGTGGCAGCGCTGGCAATGCCCCACGGCATGCTGGTGCTCCTCCACCTTCTGGATAAGGCCCTGGGCTTCCAGGTCGGCGACCACCTGGGCGCGGCACTCAAGGCGATCCATCCCGGCATAGGGACCCGCCGCCGCGGTCATTAGGCCGTCTTCCCCCACCACCTGGATCTCCTCCAGGCCGTGGCGCCGCCCGATTTCGAAGTCGTTGGGATCATGGCCGGGGGTGATCTTCACCGCCCCGGTACCGAATTCGGGATCCACGTACTCGTCGGCGATAATGGGAATCTCCCGGTTCATGAGGGGAAGCAGAACCTTGGCGCCCACCAGGTGGCGGTAGCGCTCATCATCGGGGTGCACGGCCACCGCCGTATCGCCCAGCATCGTCTCCGGCCGGGTGGTGGCCACCACGATCTCCCCTTCCCGGTCCACCAGGGGATAGCGGATATAGGTGAGGGTTCCCGCCTCCTCCTGGTGCTCCACTTCGATGTCCGAAAGGGCGGTATTGCACCGGGGGCACCAGTTGATCATATAGTTGCCCCGGTAGATGAGGCCTCTTCGATAAAGATCCACAAAAACCTTGCGCACCGCCCGGGAGCAGCCCTCGTCCAGGGTAAAGCGCTCCCTGGACCAGTCGCAGGATACCCCCAGCCGCTGCAGCTGGTTTACAATCTGCCGGTGGTAGGTCTCCTTCCATTCCCAAACCTTCTCCAGGAATGCCTCCCGGCCCAACTGATGGCGGGTGAGCCCTTCGGCGGCCAGGTGCTCCTCCACCCGGATCTGGGTGGCAATGCCGGCATGATCGGTGCCGGGCAGCCACAGGGCATCGTAGCCCTGCATGCGGCGCCAGCGGATCAATACATCCTGCAGGGTATTGTCCAGGGCATGCCCCATGTGCAGGGAACCGGTAACATTGGGAGGCGGAATGACGATGGTAAAGGGGGGACGGTCAGCTCGCTTCCCGGCCCGGAAATAGTCTCCTTCCAGCCAGAACTGGTAACGCCTGCTCTCCACCTGGGAGGGGTCATAGGCCGGCGGAATTATCTTCTTGCTCATGATTTCACCTCGATTTTTGGCAGGCCTACTCCAATATATTATAATTTTACCCATCCAAAGTCAACGTGAGGGGCAGCAGCGCCTTGGCAACACTTGGCGGGCAAATGACCTCTTTCCAGAAACATATCGGGGGGCGGTACTCCCTATATACATCATGGAGACATGCCTTTTGCTTATGTACAATCATACCAAGCCGTAGTACTGACTCGTTATGCCAGGGGTGAGTCAAAGTCCCTGTCCCCTTGGCTCACGGCTTAACATCCCCCTGGCGCAAATAACAACCAGTTAAAAAAGATTCTGGGCCTGGTAGAAATTGATCTTTATTGTAACCAAAATATCATCCCTCTGTAATAATACTGTAATATTTTGCATTTATAATGAAGGCAAGTTGACCCCCTCTTATTTCATAGATTTTGGCGCAGCAGGAAGCTGCGCCAATTTTTTTCGGAGAATGTAAACCTTATTCTCAGCCCACGGTTGACAATGCTTTCCGCGCCGGCTAAGATGGTAGATGATCAGCAAGGAGGAGGCGGTTTGGATGGAGGATTCCCGGGAAGCCATTCTCCGGCAGCTCCAGGAGAACCGAGGCCGCTTTGTCTCCGGTGAGGAATTGGCCGGCCGGCTAAATATCAGCCGGGCCGCCGTATGGAAGCATATCCGGCATCTGCGCCGGGAGGGCTACCAAATTGAGGCTCTCCCCCGGCGGGGCTACCTCCTGGAAGAAGAGCCCGACCGCCTGGACGCCTCCCTGCTCACCGCCGAAAAGCTCTTTTATTACACTACCGTGGATTCCACCAACGCGGTGCTGCGCCGGATGGCGGAAGAGGGGGCTCCCCACGAAACGATGGTGATCGCCGAAGAACAGCGGGCCGGGCGGGGCCGCCGCGGGCGGCGCTGGCTCTCGCCCCCGGGAAAAGGGCTCTATTTTTCCCTCCTGCTCCGGCCGGCGGGAGTGGCCCCGGAAGAGGCCGCCCCCATCACCCTGGCTGCCGCCGTAGCCCTGGCCCAGCAGCTGCAGCGGGAGACCGGCCTTCCGGTCCGGGTGAAATGGCCCAACGACCTGCTGGTTAACCACCGGAAAATCGGGGGCATCCTGACGGAGTTAAAGGGAGAACCGGACCGGGTGGAGTACCTGGTGATGGGCATCGGGATTAATGTAAACCAGGAGCATTCCGACCTGGAAGAGCTGGCGGGGAGAGCCTCTTCCCTTTACCTGGAGAAGGGCGAGAAATTCCCGCGCACTCCTCTCTTCCTGGGCTTGAGAAGCAAGCTGCTCCAGGGCTGCCGGCAATTCTTCCTGGAGGGGTTTGCCCCCTTCCGCCTCTCCTGGAGGCAATTAAACGCCACCCTGGGGAGGCGGGTAACGGTCAGCTGGGCCGGCGGCTCCCAAGAAGGGCTGGCCGTGGACCTGGACGAACAGGGAGCCCTGCTCCTGGAAGACGACCGCGGAAAGCGGCACCGGTTTACCTACGGGGAAATCATCTGAGGATTTGAAGAGAGTATTCCACGGGAAGGAGTTACTGCTTGTGCCCGTCCGCCAACTGGCCCTGGCGGCTTTTTTTGCCGCCCTCATCGCCCTGCTGGCCCAGATCGCCATACCCCTACCCTTCAGCCCGGTGCCCTTAACCGGGCAGCTCCTGGGCATATTTTTAGCCGCCGCCCTCCTGGGAGGGCGCGCCGGAGCGCTGGCGGTCCTGGCGTACGTGCTCCTGGGGGCCGCGGGAGCCCCGGTATTCCATGCCGGCCGGGGAGGGCTGGCCCTCCTCCTGGGCCCCACGGGGGGATACCTCCTGGGCTTTATCGCCGGGACCTACCTGGCCGGCCGCCTCCTGGAGCGGCATCCCCAGTCCGGAATGCTCCGCACCGCCGCCGCCCTGGCCGCCTGCCTGGGCGCCACCTACCTGCTGGGAACGCTGCAGCTGGCCCTGGTCCTGGGACTCTCCTGGCCCCGGGCCCTGCTCCTGGGGATTGCCCCTTACCTTCCCCTGGACCTGGCCAAGCTTCTTATCGCCGCCGGCCTGAGCGTCAGGCTGCGCCGGATCCTGCACCGCCACGGCCTGCTGCTGCCCGTCCAGCCCCGCTTCCAAGCCGCTAGCGGCTCCTCTCCAGCTCCTCCCGGGCCAGGAGGGCGGCACCCAGGGCCCCGATAATCTGGGGTTCCGGGGGGACAATAATTTTGCACTGCAGCTTCTTCTCCAGGCTTTTCACCACGCCCCTGTTCTTGGCCACCCCGCCGGTCATCATCACTTCTTTCTCCAGGCCGACCCGGAAGACCATGCCGGCGGTCCGCCCGGCGATGGCTTCGTGGAGGCCGCTGATAATCTCTTCCCGGGGGACTCCCTGGGCGATCAGGGAGACCACCTCGGACTCGGCAAAGACGGTGCACATGCTGCTGATGGGCGCGGAGCGGGAGGCTCTTTCGCTGATTGAGGCCATCTCGGAGAGGTCTACCTCCAGGGCGTGGGCCATTACCTCCAGGAAGCGGCCCGTCCCGGCGGCGCACTTGTCGTTCATGGCAAAATCCTGCACTTCCCCCCGCTCGTTCAGGCGGATCACCTTGCTGTCCTGGCCGCCGATATCGATTACCGTGCGCACGGAAGGATCCAGGTAGTGAGCACCCCGTCCGTGGCAGGTGATCTCCGTAACACATTTGTGGGCCCGGGAGACATTGGCTCTCCCGTAGCCCGTGGCCACGATATAATCCAGATCTTCCATTTTCAAGGAGGCCTGCTCCAGGGCCGCCTCCAGGGCCCGGTCGGCGGCGGCTCTGCTGTTGGAGCCCGTGGGGATGATAACGTCGCTGATGATCTCCCCATCCCGGAGAATCACCACGTCGGCAGTAAGGGAGCCGATATCTATCCCGGCCACAGCCATCTTCATTTCCCCCTTCCATTTCCAGAAGTGTCGGAAAAGCCGCCGGAGATCAGGGCACAGGTATGGCGCCACAGTTCTTCCCGGCCCTGCCCGGTCACCGCCGAGAAGAGAAGCAGGGGCTCTTCGGCGGCCAGCTTCAGTTCCCGGCGAATCAGCGCCAGCCGCTGTTTCTGGGCGCCGCGGGACAGCTTGTCGGCCTTGGTGGCCACGGTAATCGTGGGGAGGCGGTAATGGCGCAGCCATTCCGCCATGAGCAGGTCGTCCGCCGTGGGCGGGTGGCGGGAATCGATGAGGTGGACGCAGCCGCACAAGCTTTCCCGTTCTCGCAGGTAGCCTTCAATGAGGGGGGCCCAGCGGCGCCGGACCTCCTTGGACACTCGGGCATAGCCGTACCCCGGGAGATCCACCAGGTAGAAGGACCGGTTTACCAGGTAAAAATAAAGGGCTTGCGTTTTTCCCGGGGTGGAACTGGTCCGGGCCAAATTCTTGCGGTTAAGGAGGGTATTGATCAGGGAGGATTTCCCCACGTTGGAGCGGCCGATGAAGGCAACCTCCGGCCGGCTTGCTTTAACAAAACTCTTGGCATCAAAGGCGGCAGCCGCCAGTTCAACCTCTTTGACCAGCACGGGCTCTCTCCCATGATTTAATGCCGCAGCACGGGATCGTCGTTGTGCAGCTCGGCGCCCACTTCGCTCTTCAGGACGGGCTTGGAGGCCATCCGGCCCTTCGTCGGGCTGCCCACCAGAGCCAGCTCCAGCACCTGGTCCATGTGCTCCACCAGGATTACCTCCACCTTGCGCCGGATATTCTCCGGTATTTCGCTGAGCTCCCTCTGGTTGTCGGCAGGCACCAGCATGCGCTTTATCCCGGCCCGGTGAGCGGCCAGCATCTTCTCCTTCAGCCCTCCCACCGGCAGGACCCGGCCGCGCAAGGTAATCTCGCCGGTCATGGTAACATCCCGGCAAACGGGAGTCTTGCTCAGGGCCGAGGCCAGGGCGGTGGCCATGGTAATCCCCGCCGAAGGACCGTCCTTGGGGATGGCTCCTTCGGGAACATGAATATGCAGGTCCACCTTTTCGTAGAAGTCTTCCTCCAGGCCCAGCTGTTCCGCCCGGGAGCGAATATAGCTCAAGGCCGCCTGGGCCGATTCCTGCATGACCTCGCCCAGCTTCCCCGTCAAGATCATCTTCCCTTTGCCCTTCATGACCGCCACTTCGATGGTTAGCAGATCCCCCCCGGTCTCCGTCCAGGCCAGGCCGGTGGCCACCCCGATCTCATCCTGCTTCTCCGCCAGGCCGTAGCGAAACTTCGGCACCCCCAGGTATTTCTGCAAGTTCTGGCGGGTAACGCGCAGCTTCAGGTCCGGGTTCTTAACCACTTCCCGGGCCGCCTTGCGGCAGATGGAGGCCAGGGAGCGCTCCAGGCCGCGCACGCCGGCTTCTCGGGTGTACTCCCGGATAATCCGGCGGATGGCTCCCTCGGAGATCTCCAGGTTGCTCTCCTTCAAGCCGTTCTCGGCGATCTGCTTGCGCACCAGGTGCTGCCGGGCAATCTCCACCTTGTCCTCTTCGGTGTACCCGGAAATATAGATGACCTCCATCCGGTCCAAAAGGGGCTGGGGTATGCTGAAGGCCGAGTTGGCCGTGGTAATAAACATCACCTGGGAGAGGTCGAAGGGAACCTCCAGGTAATGGTCGCTGAAGGCGTTGTTCTGCTCGGGGTCCAGGACCTCCAGGAGCGCCGCCGAAGGATCGCCGCGAAAATCGGTGGACATTTTGTCGATCTCATCCATCAGGAAAACAGGGTTGTTGGACTTGGCCTGGCGCATCCCCTGGATAATCCGGCCGGGAAGGGCGCCCACGTAGGTGCGCCGGTGGCCGCGGATCTCCGCCTCGTCCCGCACCCCGCCCAGGGAGATGCGCACGAAATTCCGCTTCAGGGCCCGGGCGATGGACTTGGCCAGGGAGGTTTTCCCCACGCCGGGAGGGCCGATGAGGCAGAGAATCGGGCCTTTCAGCTTTTCGGCCAGCTGCCGCACCGCCAGGTACTCCAGGATGCGCTCCTTGACCTTGTGCAAGCCGTAGTGGTCCTCGTCGAGAATCTTTTCGGCCAGGTCCAGATCCAGGCGATCCTGGGTGGACTTGGACCAGGGCAGTTCCAGGATCCAGTCCAGGTAATTGCGGATAACCACCGCCTCGGCGGCGGCGGGAGGCATCTTCTCCAGGCGCTCCACTTCCTTGATCGCCTTCTCTTCCACTTCTTTCGGCAGGCCGGCGGCGGCGATCTTCTCCCGGTACTCCTCCGCTTCGGCCATCCGCTCGTCCTTTTCCCCCAGCTCTTTCTGGATGGCCTTCATCTGCTCGCGCAGGTAGTACTCTTTCTGGGTCTTCTCCATCTGCTTCCGGACCCGGAGATTGATCTTGCGTTCAATCTCCAGGATTTCCATCTCCCGGCCCAAAAACTCGTTCAGCTTCTCCAGGCGGCTCCGGGCAGTAATCGCCTCCATGATCTCCTGCTTCTGGTCTATCTTCAGGTTCAGGTGGGAAGCGATAATATCGGCCAGGCGGCCCGGCTCCTCCACATTGGCCACCGTGGCCATGGTCTCCGGAGGAACCTTCCGGCTCACCTTAATGTACTGCTCGAATTGATAAAGGACGCTGCGCATCATGGCTTCAATTTCCGCCGTGCGCGTCTCATCCTCCTGGATCACGCTGATCTCTACTTCAAAATAAGGCTCGCTGGCCAGGAAGCGGTCAATCCTGGCCCGGCTCAAACCCTCCACCAGCACGCGCAGGGTCCCGCCGGGGAGCTTGATCATCTGCTTGATCTCGGCTACGGTGCCGACCCGAAAAAGGTCTTCCGTTTCCGGCTCATCCACCCTGGCCTCCTTCTGGGCTACCAG
This sequence comes from Clostridia bacterium DTU022, assembly GCA_001512835.1. Taxonomy (GTDB): domain Bacteria; phylum Bacillota; class Dethiobacteria; order DTU022; family DTU022; genus DTU022. The sequence continues at coordinate 11,069 of LFRQ01000033.1, read as the reverse complement.
GAGGATCCGGTTGTCGCTAACCATGGCCTTCTCCAGGGCTTTGATGGAGCGCTCGCGCCCCACATCCAGATGCAAAACCATATGAGGAAAAACCAGCACTCCGCGCAGGGGCAGCAGAGGCAAATTCTCCTTTGGCTTCACATCCCTTCACCTCCTAGAAATTAAAGAAGCGGGAAGTCCACGGTTTAAGTACTATTCGCTTCCCGCTCAATGTTTCCCTTTTTTTATGCGGGTTTTAGGCGGCCCCTCAGGGGGAGCCCACGGCCGCCTTCCGATCCTTGATGATTACTTCCCGGAAGACCTGTTCCAGGTGCCTGACGGGAACGAACTGCACCGGATAATGGTGGGCGTAACTCTTCTGGTAGTTCTCTTCGGGGAGCAGGATCTTCTTGATCCCCGCCTCCACGGCGGCATTGATCTTGGCCACAACCCCTCCCACCGGCCGGATTAGCCCCCGCACCGACAGTTCTCCCGTCATGGCGGCCAAGGAATCCACCGGGCTGTTGGTCAGGGAAGAGTAGATGGCCGTGGCCATGGCCACCCCCGCCGAAGGCCCGTCCACCGGTATCCCCCCGGGGAAATTCAGGTGAATATCATAATCTTTCAAGTTGATTCTCATCAGGTGGCTCAAGACGGTAATCACATTCTCCGCCGCATCCTTGGCGGCGCCGCGGCGCCGGATGGTATGGCCCACCCGGCCCATCTCCTCCTCCTCAATAATCCCGGTGATGCTTACCTTGCCCTGCCCGGGCCTGACGGGCATGGTGGTGGCCTCCACCTCGATGAGGGTGCCCATGTTGGGCCCGTAAACGGCCAGCCCGTTGACATAGCCCACCTGGGGCTTGGCAGGAGGCTTGATTTCGGGGCGCGGGTTGTGCTGGGTACTGTTGACCACCCATTCGATATCCTCCCGGGTCAGAGTGCGCCGCTTTTCGTTCTGGGCAATCCCCGCCGCCAGCTGGATCATGTTGACCGCTTCGCGGCCGTTGACGGCATAGCGCTTGACAACCTCCAGCGCCTCCTCGGTGATCTGGAAATTGATCCGGCGGACGGCGTTGGCGGCGACAACCCCAATCTCGGCGGGACGCAGCCCGCGGAAAAAGATCTCCAGGCAGCGGGAGCGGATGGCCGGGGGCAGTTCGTGGGGCATGCGGGTAGTGGCCCCGATGAGGCGGAAATCTGCCGGCAGCCCTTTTTGAAAGATCTCGTGGATATGCCGGGGGATGTTCTGATCCTCGCTGTTGTAATAGGAGCTCTCCATAAACACTTTCCGGTCTTCCAGAACTTTGAGCAGCTTGTTGATCTGAATGGGGTGGAGTTCCCCGATCTCATCGATGAAGAGAATTCCGCCGTGGGCCTTGGTCACCGCTCCCGGCTTGGGCTGGGGGATGCCGGCCATCCCCAGGGGGCCGGCCCCCTGGTAGATGGGATCGTGAACGGTGCCGATGAGGGGATCGGCTATGCCCCGCTCGTCAAAGCGGGCCGTGGTGGCGTCCAGCTCCACAAACTTGGCATTCTGCCCAAAAGGGCTGCCGGGTATCTTCTTTGCTTCTTCCAGGACCAGGCGGGCGGCAGCCGTCTTCCCGACCCCCGGCGGCCCATAGAGAAGCACATGCTGGGGGTTGGGGCCGCACAGGGCCGCCCGCAAGGCTTTCAGGCCGTCCTCCTGGCCGATAATCTCATCAAAGCTGGTGGGGCGGGTCTTCTCCGACAGGGGTTCCGTCAGGGATATCTGCCGCAGGCGCTCCAGCTGCTCCATCTCCTTGCGCGATTCCCGGTCCACGGCGATGCGGCTGGTCTGCTGGTTCCGGAGCAGGTTAAAGAAGTAGAGCCCGATGACCACGGCAAAAAAAACTTGGACCAAACCGAGAATACCGGCGAAATTGTTCATGAACATCCCCTTTCCCTTCTCTTTGTCCAAGGCCCGTAAGGTATCAACTATTATCCCCTAAAGCAAAAAAAAGTATCCTGCGGAAAAGTAAAAGGATGGAAAAATAAAGCTGTTCGGCAACCCTTTCCCCGGCTTCGCGGCCTGGCGCCAGGCAAAACAAAAAGCAGGCGCTCCAAAGGGAACGCCTGCTTAACAATTTGCTTATTTTTATCCCGGCATCCTTTTATGCCGTTTGTCCCAGCGGCCCATTTCCTCCCGGCTCCCTTAAGCCGTCTCCTCCTTCTTCTTGCGCTTCTCCTGGGTAACCAGGATGGGGGGCTCCCGGTGAAGAATTACCTCCTTGGTAATCACGCAGCGGCTGACGTCCTCCCGGGAGGGCAGATCAAACATAACATCCATCAACACCTCTTCCAGGATGGCCCGCAGCCCCCGGGCTCCGGTGTTGCGCTTGACCGCCTCCTCAGCGATAGCCTGCAGGGAGTTCTCCTTGAACTCCAGAATCACCCCGTCCAGTTCAAAAAGCTTCTGGTACTGCTTGACCAGGGCGTTGCGCGGCTCGGTAAGAATGCGCACCAGGTCGTCCTTGTCCAGGGGGTCCAGGGTGGCGATGACGGGGATGCGCCCCACAAACTCCGGTATCAAGCCGTACTTCAAGAGGTCCTGGGGCAGCACCTGGCGCAGAATGGCCTCCTTCTCCGGGCCACTTTTGCTGATCACGTCGGCGCCAAAGCCGATCCCCTTCTTGCCCACGCGGTTCTGGATAATCTTCTCCAGGCCGTCGAAAGCCCCGCCGCAGATAAAGAGGATGTCGGTGGTATCAATCTGCATGAATTCCTGGTGCGGATGCTTGCGACCCCCCTGAGGAGGAACGCTGGCCACGGTCCCCTCCAGAATCTTCAACAGGGCCTGCTGGACGCCTTCCCCGGAAACATCCCGGGTAATGGAGGGGTTATCCGTCTTGCGGGCGATCTTGTCGATTTCGTCGATATAGACGATCCCTTTTTCCGCTTTTTCCAGGTCGTAATCGGCGGCCTGGATCAGCTTCAGCAGGATGTTTTCCACGTCTTCGCCCACGTAGCCGGCCTCCGTCAAGGAGGTGGCGTCGGCGATGGCAAAAGGCACGTTCAAGATGCGGGCCAGGGTTTGGGCCAGAAGGGTTTTCCCCACCCCGGTAGGGCCGATGAGCAGGATATTGCTCTTCTGCAGCTCCACATCCTCTATCTTCTGGCTGGCGTTAATGCGCTTGTAGTGGTTGTAGACGGCTACAGAGAGCGCCTTCTTGGCTTCCTCCTGGGAAATAACGTATTGATCCAGGACAGTCTTGATCTCCTGGGGCTTGGGCAGGTCAACCAGGTTAAACTCGGCGTCTTCGCCGATCTCTTCTTCAATGATTTCGTTGCACAGCTCAATGCACTCGTCGCAAATATAGACGCCGGGGCCGGCCACCAGCTTCCGCACCTGCTCCTGCATCTTGCCGCAAAAGGAACACTTTAGCTGTCCTTTATCATCGCTAAATTTAAACATAAACAGGTTTCACCTCTTTTGTTTTTAGGACCGGGTGATCAGGATTTCGTCGACCAACCCGTATTCCTTGGCATCGGTGGCGGACATAAAGAAATCCCGGTCGGTATCCTGAGCTATACGCTCCACCGGCTGCTTGGTGTGCTTGGAGAGCAGCCCGTTGATGGTTTCCCGGACTTTCAGAATTTCTCGGGCATGGATTTCGATGTCCGTCGCCTGCCCCTGCGCCCCTCCCAGGGGTTGATGCAGCATGATGCGGGAATGGGGAAGAGCAAAACGCTTGCCCGGTGCCCCGGCAGCCAGGAGTACGGCCCCGAAGCTGGCCGCCAGGCCGACACAGATGGTGGAGACGGCCGGCTTAATATATTGCATGGTATCGTAGATGGCCAACCCGGCATAGACCTGGCCCCCCGGAGAATTGATGTACAGGTTGATATCCTTGTCCGGGTCTTCCGATTCCAGGAAAAGAAGCTGGGCCACTACCAGGTTGGCTACGTTATCGTCGATGGCACTGCCCAGAAAAATAATCCGGTCTTTCAACAACCGGGAATAAATATCGTAGGCTCTCTCTCCCCGATTGGTCTGCTCTACTACTACCGGTACCAGTATGGACATATTATACCTCCTATTCGGCGGTTTTAATCTTGGCCTCGTTAACCAGCAAATCGATAACCTTGCGCATTCTAATCTCTTCTTTAAGCAAGGCCAGGCGGCCCTGTTTTTCAAAGACCTCTTTTACGCGCTCGGGTTTATCCTGGTAAAGTTTGGCAATCTCCGCAATTTTATCATCTAGTTCGCTCTCTTCAACATCAATTCCTTCTTTTTTGATGATGGCATCCAGGACCAGGTTGGCCTTGGTCCTCCGCTCCGCCTCTTCCTTGTTCTCTTCCCGCAGCTCTTCGACGCTTTTCCCCGTTAGCTCGGCGTATTTTTCCAGGTTCAAGCCCTGGAAGCGCAGGTATTGCTCCATTTCTCCCATAATGCGGTCCAGCTGGCGTTCTACCAGGACCCGGGGCAGCTCCACCTGGGAGGCGTCGGCAACTTTCCGAATCAGGTCTTCCTCCAGCTTTCTTCTCGCCCTCTCCCTGGCGGACTCTTCCATCCGCTTCCGGGCAAAAGACCTGAATTCCTCTACGGTATCGCATTCGCTAATCTCTTTAACAAAATCGTCGTTGAACTCGGGCAGCTCTTTGCGCTTTATCTGTTTTACCTTTACCTTGAAGAGGGCCTCCTTGCCGGCCAGCTCTTTCTTGCTGTAATCGTCGGGATACTTAACTTTGACCTCCCGCTCCTCTCCTTCCGCGGCGCCCACCAGCTGCTCCTCAAAGCCGGGAATGAAGGTGCCCGATCCCAACTCCAGAGAATAGTTTTCCGCCTCGCCCTCGGGGAAGGGCTCCCCGTCCAGGTAGCCGGTAAAATCGATAATCACCAGGTCACCATTCTCGGCCACGCTTCCCTCGGGGACGGCAACCAGCCGGGCATGCTGCTCCCGCAAAAATTCAATATGCTTATCTATTTTATCCTCGGTGATTTCAACCTTCTCTTCTTCTACTTCTACGCCGCGGTACTCCCCCAGTTCTACCGGGGGCAAAACCTCGACCTGGACGTTGAAGAGAAAAGGCTCTCCTTTTTTGAGCTGGACCAGTTCAAATTCGGGCTGGGTGATAGGCTCCAGCTGCGCCTCGGCAATGGCTTTTTCATAAGCGGCGGGAACCATTATTTCCGCCGCCTTCTCGTACAGGATCTCCGGACCAAAGCGAGCTTCCAGGACCCGGCGGGGCACCTTGCCCTTTCGAAATCCGGGGAGATTTATCTTTTTAACCACTTCCCGGTAAGCCCGGGCCAGGGCGATGTCAACTTCTGGGGCTTCTACCTCAATCTCCATCTTGACCTTAGTGTTGTCTATTCTCTCCCACTTGACGGCCATTTATGCTCCTCCCTCTTCCCTCATATATATGCACCCCACCGGCAAAGTAGATTCTTGCGGCAAAGCGCCGGGCTTATACCGGTTGGCAGAGCCAGGGTGCAATCCCTGGGCCAAGTAGAATCTACGGCAAAAGGCCGAGGATTTGGCATGCCAATTCCCCGTCCCAAGCACAGCACAACTATTTTAACACAGAAGTATGCCGGTTACAATAATTGAGAATTAGGGCGGAAGTGATAGACAATTCTTATCCTTGCTACTTACAAAAATCTTGACCGTTGTCCCAAAACATTATACAATTGATCATAACGAATGAACATTCATTCATTTTTTCTCCGGAGGAATAGATGGCCAAGCGCACCGGCGAAAAATATCTCTCCATTCTGCTGGCCGCCATCAAGATCTTCGCTCGCTACGGCTACCACCGCACCCGGGTCTCCGATATCGCCCGGGAAGCCGGTGTCGCCGACGGAACAGTATACATCTACTTCAACAGCAAGGAAGATATCCTGATCTCTCTCTTTCAAGAAATGATGGAGCAGTTCGTCCAGGGACTGCAGACGGAGCTCGACGCCTGCGGCAACGCTGAAGAAAAGTTGAAGAAGCTGATTCACTACCACCTGGAGACCTTGGAGAAGCAGCCCGATCAGGCCAAAGTTACCCAGCTGGAACTAAGACAAATCGATCAATCCATCAACGAGGGCATTAGCCGGCCGCTTATGGATTACTTCCAAATGATCGAGGAGGTGATAAAGGAAGGGCAGGATACCGGGTTTTTTAGGCCGGAAATAAACGTGCGTACGGCACGCAAGGTTATTTTCGGAGCCATCGACGAAGTAGTGACCAGCTGGGTCATGAGCAAGAAGCCTTATTCCCTGAGCAATTTAAGCGAACCCGTATTCAGCCTTTTAAGCAGGGGTTTTTTAATCTGATCTCCGTCAAGGCGTTCCCATGAATTGAATAAGTTTAAGGAGGTTATGTACGTAATGGCCGTTAAAGAGATTCGCAAAGTCGCCGTGCTCGGTGCCGGCGTTATGGGCGCCACCATCGCTGCTCACCTGGCCAACGTGGGCTTGCCGGTATACCTGTTGGACATTGTTCCTCGCCAGCTTACTCCCGAGGAAGAGAAAGCGGGCCTGACCCTGGAAAGCCCGGCAGTGCGCAACCGCCTGGCCACGGCGGGCAAGAATGGCCTGCTTGCCCTGAAACCCAGTCCCCTCTACCAGAAATCCGCCATCGATTTGATTACCCCCGGCAACTTCGAAGACGACATGGATAAGCTGAAGGAATGCGACTGGATCGTGGAGGTAATCGTTGAAAACATCGAGATCAAGAAAAAAGTTTTTAAAAACGTGGAAAACCACTGGACTCCCGGAACCATAGTCAGCTCCAATACCTCGGGCTTGTCCATCAACGAAATGGTATCCGAGAACAGCCCCGAGTTCCGCAAATATTTCCTGGGAACCCACTTCTTCAACCCGCCCCGCTACATGAAGCTGCTGGAGTTGATTCCCTGCCGGGAGACCTCCCCGGAAGTATTGAAATACATGCACCGCTTCTGCGAAAAGGTCCTGGGGAAAGGAGTAGTCTTCGCCAAAGACACCCCCAACTTTATCGCCAACCGGATCGGCACTTATGCCATGGTTTACACCATCAACTTGATGAAGCAGGAAAACATGACCATTGAAGAGGTGGACGCCATTACCGGGCCGCCCATGGGCCACCCCAAGAGTGCCTCCTTCCGCACCCTGGACATGGTGGGCCTGGACACCTTCTGCCACGTGGCCAAGACCTGTGCCGACAAGTCCGACGATCCCGAAGAAAAAGCGGCCATGGAGATGCCCGACTTCGTGAACCAAATGCTGGAGAAGAAGTGGCTGGGAGACAAAACCAAGCAAGGCTTCTACAAGAAAGTCAAGAGCGAAGGCAAATCGGAGATCCTGGCCCTGGATTATAACACCATGGAATACCGGCCCCGCCAAAAGGCCAGGTTCGACATCCTGAGCCAGACCAAGGAGGCAGGGTTAAAAGAAGGCTTCAAGATGCTGATCAGCTCCGATGACAAGGCCGGTAAATTTGCCTGGAACCTGACCAAGCGCCTCCTGCTCTACAGCGCCTCCTTGATTCCCGCCATATCCGACGACATCGTCAACGTGGACCGCGCCATGCGCTGGGGCTTCAACTGGAAAATGGGGCCCTTTGAAAGCTGGGACGCCATCGGCGTGAGGGAAAGCGTGGAGCGCATGAAGCAGGAAGGGGAGAAGATCCCCGCCCTGGTGGAGGAGATGCTGAACAACGGCATCGAAAGCTTCTACAAGGAAGAAAACGGCAGCCTGCTTTATTACGACATCGAGAGCAAGAAGTACCAGCCCGTTCCCACCAGCCCGGAGATTATCAGCCTGGCGGCCTTGAAAAAGCAAAACAAGCTGGTCATCGGGAATGACGACGCCAGCCTTATCGATCTGGGCGACGGGGTCTGCTGCCTGGAGATGCACACCATGCGTCAGGCCATTAACCCGGTCTTTACCAAGTTTATTTTCGAAGCCGTGGACGCAGCAGAGAAGGATTTCGTAGGCATGGTTATCGCCAACCAGGCCAACAATTTCTGTGTCGGCGCCAACGTCGCCTTGATCCTGATGGCCGCCCAGGGCGGCGAGTGGGAGATGCTGGACAGCGTCGTCAAGGAATTCCAGGATGCCATGATGCGCATCAAGTACTCCCGCATCCCGGTGGTGGCAGCGCCGCACCAGATGACCCTGGGCGGGGGCATGGAGATCTGCCTCCACTGCGACCGCATCCATGCCGCCGCGGAAACCTACCTGGGCCAGGTGGAAGTAGGGGTGGGCCTCATTCCCGGCGGCGGCGGCAACAAGGAGCTGCTGATCCGCTATATCGAGGGCATCCCCGAGGGTGCCAAGATCGACATGCTGCCCCTGGTCCAGAAGGCCTTTGAAGCCATCGCCATGGCCAAAGTAGCCACCAGCGCCCGGGAGGCCCAAGAACTCGGTTTCCTGCGGCCCACGGATAAAATATCCGTCAACCAGGATTACCTGATCCACGACGCCAAGCAGACCGTGCTCAGCATGGCCCAGGCCGGCTACGAGCCTCCCAGGCCCAAGCCCATCCCCGTTTTGGGCGAGTACGGCCTGGCCGCCTTCAAAGCAGCGGTGCAGAATCTGCGCTGGGGCGGCTTCATCAGCGACTACGACATGCGCATCGCCAACGAGATCGCTTACGTGCTTTGCGGCGGTAATATCCGTCCCAATTCCCTGGTTACGGAGCAGTACCTGCTGGACATCGAGCGGGAAGCCTTCCTGCGCCTGCTGAAAGAACCGAAGACCCACGAACGGATTACCGCCATGCTGACCACCGGCAAGCCACTACGGAATTAAGGAGGTAACGAAATGAGAGAAGCTGTTATTGTTTCCTGCGTTCGTACTGCCGTCGGCAAAGCGCCCCGGGGCAAGCTGCGCAATACCCGGCCCGAATACATGGGCGCTACCGTGGTCAAGGAAGCGATAAACCGGGCCAAGGAGCTGGACCCGGCGGAAATCGACGACGTAATCCTGGGCTGCTCCTTCCCGGAAGCGGAGCAGGGGATGAACATAGGCCGGATCGTGGCCTTGCAGGCCGGTCTTCCGGACACCGTCCCCGGCATGACGGTGAACCGCTTCTGCTCCTCGGGGCTGCAGGCCATCGCCCTGGCCGCCGAGCGAATCATGCTGGGCTTCAGCGATGTCATTGTGGCCGGCGGCGTGGAGAGCATGAGCCTGGTTCCCATGGGCGGCAACAAGCCCGCCCCCAGCCCCGAGCTGGTGGAAAGCTGCATCGAAGCCTACACGCCCATGGGCATAACGGCAGAATTTGTCGCCGAACGCTTCAATATATCCCGGGAGGACCAGGACAAACTGGCCCTGCGCAGCCACCAGAACGCCGCCGCCGCCATCAAGGAAGGCCGCTTCAAGGAGGAGATCATCCCCTTGAAAGTGGTGGACCGCTACGTGGGGCCGGACAACAAGGTGGTGGAGGAAGAATTCATCTTTGATACCGACGAAGGGGTTCGCTTCGACACCAGCATGGAAGCCCTGGCCCGGCTCAAGTCGCCCTTTAAGAAGGACGGCACCGTTACCGCCGGAAACTCTTCCCAAACCAGCGACGGCGCCGCCGCCACGGTGGTAATGTCGGCGGAGAAGGCGGCTTCCCTGGGCCTTAAGCCCATGGCCGTTTTCCGCGGCTTTGCCGTCGCCGGCTGCCCCCCGGATATCATGGGGATCGGTCCTTCCGTAGCCATACCCAAGCTGATGAAACTTACGGGCATGAAGCTGGAGGACATCGACCTCTTCGAACTGAACGAAGCCTTCGCCTCCCAGGCTCTCTACTGCATCCGGGAACTGGGCCTGGATCTGGACAAGGTCAACGTCAACGGCGGCGCCATCGCCCTGGGCCACCCCCTGGGCTGCACCGGGGCCAAGCTGACCACCACCCTGCTCTACGAAATGGCGCGCCGCAACGCCCGCTACGGTGTGGTCTCCATGTGCATCGGCGGCGGCATGGGCGCAGCCGGCCTCTTCGAAAGAGTATAGCAACTGCCGGGGCTGCCCCCTCCGGGGCAGCCCCAATTCTATTTGGGAAAGGATTTGAAGGGCAAATGATACCGGCAGAGGAATTGGAGCGGCGGCTGGAAAGGCTGCAGAAAGCCTTGGGAGAAGAGGGATGGGGAGGAATCCTGGTTGTCCAGCGGGCGGACCTCTATTATTTTAGCGGCACTGCCCAGAACGGCGTTCTCTTTATCCCGGCGAAAGGGGACCCCTCCCTGCTGGTCAGAAAGAGCTTCCGCCGGGCCCGCCAGGAGAGCGGCCTGAAGCAGGTGCAGCCCCTGGAGGGCTGGGAGACCCTAGTTGAACTGATCCGGGGCTCCGTTCCCCCGGGGGGGAGAATCGGCATGGAGCTGGATGTTCTGCCGGTAAACCTTTTCCGCCGCTACCGTAAGCTGCTGGCGGATTACCCCCTGGAGGATGCCTCCCCTCTGATCCGCCGCCTCCGGGCCGTTAAATCCCCCCTGGAGATTGAAGCCATCAGGAGGGCCGCCCGCCTCAGCGAAGCGGTCTTCAATCATGCCCGGGAGATCCTGGCCCCGGGGATGACGGAAATTGAGCTGGCCGCTCAACTGGAGGCTTTTGCCCGGGCCAGGGGGCATCAGGGCGCCATCCGCATGCGGGGTTTCAACCAGGAGCTTTATTTTGGGCATGTAATGAGCGGCCCCAGCGCCGCCGTGCCCACTTTCTTTGACGGCCCCACGGGGGGAACGGGCCCCAACGCCTCCTATCCCCTGGGAGCCGGCTTCCGCCCCCTGGGCCTTAACGAGCCCATCCTCCTGGACCTGGTAACAGTAGTGGACGGCTACATGGTGGACCAGACCCGGGTTTTTGCCCTGGGCCGCCTTCCCGCCCGCCTGGAGAAGGCTTACGCCGCAGCGCTGGAGATAAAAAGGGCCCTCATCAACGAGGCCGGCCCGGGGACCCCCGCCCGCCGCCTCTATGACCTGGCCGTGGCTCTCGCCCGGGAGGCGGGCCTGGCGGACTACTTCATGGGCAGCGAAGAGAAGGTCCGCTTTATCGGCCACGGGCTAGGGATCGAGCTGGACGAACTCCCCGTCATCGCCGGCGGTGCGGAGACCGCCCTGGAAGAAGGCATGGTCTTCGCCCTGGAACCCAAATTTGTCTTCCCCGGGGA
>LFRQ01000114.1:23336-27756 GCA_001512835.1 Clostridia bacterium DTU022 | reverse complement strand
ATTAACTAGTAAAGACAGTTCCTCCGCTGACGTAAAACTTGCGCAAAAGAAATCAACATAATTTGCTTATTAACAGAAAAATGCAGTGTGCGAAACCAAAAGGGGGCTGCGGCGGTCTATCGAATAAAGGCGGCTGCGGCAAGCCCGAGCAGGCCGGAAAAAGGTGGCAAGATTGCCGGAGAGGGGTAGGGCAGGCTTTTCCGTCTTCCTAAGGCGCAAGAGACTGCCTACGCAGGACGCAGAAGGCCGCCGATACAGGACCTAGGCCGCTTCTGCGGGATGTAGGAGGGCCGTTGCAGGACCTAGGAGACCTCCGACGCGAGTTGCAGGAGACCGCAGCAGGACGCAGGGGACGATGCAGGAAGCAGTAGGCTGCCGCCGCAGGCGCAGGGGACCCGACGCAGGACACAAGGCACTGCCGCAGGGCGCAGGGGGCTCCGGCGCAGGACCTAGGCTGCCTCTGCAGGCGCAATGGCTGCCGCAGGACGGGAGCCACTGCTGCAGGTTGCGAGAGGCTGTCGCAGGACACCAGGGGCCGCTGCAAAGCTGCCCTGCTCCCGCGGGCAGCGGGGGAAGCGGGAAAGCGTTTTTGCTATGAGGATCAGGGGCAAGTCCAGCTTGAAAAAAGAGAGGGTGAAGAGATGGTTTGTTTAAAGGGGTGCCGGCGGGGGGCAACAGGTTTAATCATGCGGCGGGGGCTGGCCTGGCTTATGGTCGCTCTCCTGCTGCCGGCCATGTTCGTGGGTGCCGCAGGATGCAGTTTGCAGCCCCCCAGGATCCAGGCCGCGGACTTGATGGAGGGGATTGTGGGCCGGGAGGTGGAGGGGAAGGAGATCGATGACCTTTTTCTCCAGAAGGTGCCGGAGTTCTACTTTGAGCTTTTAAAAAGGACCGTGGACGAAAAGAAAAACTCGCTGGTTTCCCCTTTGTCGGTGATGCTGGCCCTGGCCATGACCGCCAACGGGGCCAGGAACGAAACCCTGGCGCAGATGGAAGCCGTCCTGGGCCATGGAATTGCCCTGGAAGATCTAGACCGGTACTTGCTGACCTACGCCAGGAGCCTGCCCACGGGCGAAAAGTACCGCCTGAGCATCGCCAACTCCATATGGTTCAGGGACGATGAAGACCGCCTGGTGGTCCCGGAAGAATTTTTGCAGAAGAACGCCGATTATTACAAGGCCCAGATCTACAAGGCCCCCTTTGACGGGCAGACCCTCAAGGATATCAACAACTGGGTGGCGCAGAAGACGGAAGGGATGATCGATAAAATTTTAAACGAGATCAGCTACGATACGGTAATGTACCTGCTCAATGCCATCGTCTTTGATGCCGAGTGGGAAAGAATTTATAGGGCTCATGAAATAAGCCGGGGCCCCTTTGTGGGGGAGGACGGGCAAACTTACGAGGTGGATTTTATGACCTCGGAAGAGAGCCTTTACCTGGAAGACGAGTTCACCATCGGCTTTATAAAACCCTACGCCGGGGGGCATTACAGCTTTGTGGCCCTCCTTCCCGGGGAGGGTATTCCCTTGAAGAGCTACCTGGATTCCCTGGACGGTGAGAGATTTAAGGCCTTGATTCAATCCGCCTCCAGGGAGGGAGTGCTGGCGGTGCTGCCCAAGTTTTCCTATGCCTACGAAGTATCCATGAATGACGCCCTTTCCGCTATGGGCATGCCCGATGCCTTTAGCAGCAAGGCTGCCGACTTTGGGGATCTGGGCCGCTCTTCCCGGGGAAACATTTTTATCGGCGAGGTTCTCCACAAGACCTTTATTGCCGTGGATGAGCGCGGGACCAGGGCCGGGGCGGTGACCAAGGTGGAGATGAAAGACGAGGCGGCCATGGAGATGAGGGTGGTGAGGCTCGACCGTCCCTTTGTCTACGCCATAATCGACAACGCCACGGGCCTGCCAATCTTCATTGGAACGGTGATGGGTTTTTAAATGGTGCCTGGAGCGGCGTTCACAGCCGCTCCTTCACCGTTTATTGGTTATTATACCGATATACGATTATACCCATATCTGGAAAGGGCGGCGGCCGGCAGGAGGACCTGCGCCTCCATCCCCGCTTATATCCCGATGCCGATATATTCAAAGCCCAGCTCTTTCATCTCCCGGCTGTCGAAAAGGTTGCGCCCGTCAAATATCAGGGGGTTGGCCATGCTGTTTTTCAGCCTTTCCAAGTCCAGCTCCCGATATTCCGGGCAGGCCGTTAATATTAGCAGGGCATCTTTTCTCTCGGCGGCTTCATAAGGCGATGCCGCCCACTGCAGACTGGGCAGGCGCCGGCTAAGCCAGTCCTTCTGGGGGCTCTTGCCCACCAGGGGATCGTGGGCGGCAACCACGGCTCCCCGGGAGAGAAGATGCCTGATGATGGGTAGACTGTGGGAGTCCCGGACGTCGTCGGTTCCCGGCTTAAAGGCCAGGCCCAGGACGCCGAGCTTTTGTCCACGAAGCCCTCCCAGGTGTTCTTCCAGCTTTTGCACAAAGCTGTACAGTTGCTTTAAATTGATATAAAACACCGCTTCCAGCAAAAGGGCGTCTTCGCCTACGGCGCCGAACTGGGAGATAAAGGAGCGCAAGTCCTTGCCCAGACACGGGCCGCTAAAGCCCAGTCCCGCCTCCAGGAAATGAGGGCCGATCCTGGGGTCCAGGCCTATGCCCTGGCTGACAATGCGGATATCTCCCTTGAAGGCCTCGCATATGGCGGCCACTTCGTTGATAAAGGATATCTTGGTGGCCAGAAGAGCATTGCTGGCATGCTTGATCAATTCGGCATTTTCCCAGCTGGTTTTAATCACAGGTGCGGCGGACGGGGACTGGACGGCGACCACCTTTTCCATGGCCTGCGGGTCTTCACCGCCCACCACGATCCGGGAAGGTTTCAAAAAATCGTCAATCCCCGAACCTTCCGCCAGGAATTCGGGATTGGCGATCACGGTAAGCTTATGGGAGAGGCCAAGCTTGCCCAACTGCTGGCTCAGCTTCCGGTTGGTCCCCACGGGAACAGTGCTCTTGATGGCGGCAATCACCGGCCCTTGGGCCAGCCGGGCCAGCTCTTCCACGGCTCTTTCAACCTGCCGTAAATCTGCCGATCCGTCCGGCAGGGCCGGCGTTCCCACGCAGATAAAGACCAGTTCCGCATCGGAAAGCTCCTCCGGGTTGCCGGTAAAGCGCAGGCGCTCTTCTTCCAGCCCTTTCTTGACCAGCTCTTCCAGGCCGGGCTCATAAAAAGGGACCAGGGCTTTTTGCAAATTCTTAATTTTGCGGTCATCCAGGTCATAGGCTGCGACCTTGTACCCCAGGGAAGCGAGACAGGCGGCATGAATTAAGCCGATATGGCCGCCCCCGCCGATGATTCCCAGTTTTTTCGCCGACACTACTGATACACCTGCCTTTCAAGAAATAATAGCTTATTCATCCCCGTCGCCGTCAGCCCCAGCAAGCGCAAGCCCTTTTGGGTCCCGGCCTGCCGGCGAGCACGCTAGACTGCAAAGCAATGATGTTCCCGGGCTTTTAGATACAACTCGGGATCAACGAACTGCGCCAGGATCTCCAAGGAATCGGTAACGGCCAACTTTCGGATTCTTTCCCCGATATCTTCCCGCTTTTCCTTGATTACGGTGTAGGAGGTATTGGCTCCGTTGTTTAAGACGTAAACGCCTCCCTCCTGGGGAAAGGGAATAAGCCTGCGCCCGGCCCTGGCGCAATTTTTTACCGCACGGGTATGGTTGCGGACTTTTTGATAAAAACACGGCGATTGATCGTCAAATCCGGCGGGCAAGTCTTCGGGCTTCATATAAATAATGGCGCTGCTTCCGCATACCCTGTGGTAATCCAGACCCCATAGGCCAGGTATCGGCGCCATGTTTCCGGTACGAAAATCCAGGGCATAGCCCTTTTTAAAATAAACTCCCCTCTTTCTTCCCTTGGACAAGACGTAATCAACACAGCTTTCGTTTATGAGGTCGTCGCCGTCCAGGGCCATGAAATAAAAAGGGGCCAGGGCTCTCAGGCTGGAGGCAATATGGGCGCGCTTCCTGCCCATATCGGCCCTGAAATCTTGAGGCCGGGTCGGCGCCGGAAACGGGGCTTTTAGCCATATGGTCCGGGGGTGCTGCTCCAGGGCGCGCAGCGGTTTTATGTGGCCGCAGACAACGGCGATAAAATTCTGGTTGGTCTGCCGGGCCAGGGAATCCAAAGTAAGGGACAGCAAGATATCAATCCGGTCATACTCCTGCTTGTCTTGCGGGTACTTTAAAGGGATAGCAAATAATACTTTCATTTTGCCCTCCTCTTTATTAACCAAGGCGGTTCACCCCTTCTGTTTGGGCAGTGCCATGACTAGTTCTTCTGCTCCCGGGGGTGGCGCTTTCTCATCCTGCTTTGCCGGTCCGGCCACAGCGCCTTGGCGGCTTTTT
>LFRQ01000114.1:0-23302 GCA_001512835.1 Clostridia bacterium DTU022 | reverse complement strand
GCATAGTATGTAAACAAAAGCATCCTGCTTATCTTGCCGGTGCTGCCAACATTTATCAGGGAGGAGAATTGCATGTGCGGCGGCAAAAAAAAATAGCCGTTGTCGGCGGAGGAATTTTTGGCTTGACCATTGCAACGGTCTTGGGAAGAGAGGGTTTCCGCGTTGACCTTTTTGAAAAAAATGACGATATTCTCCGGGCGGCGTCAGGGGTAAACCAGTTTCGGCTGCACCGGGGCTATCATTATCCCAGGAGTATCGAAACCATTCAAAGCTGCATCCGGGGAGAGAGGAAATTCAGGCATTTCTACCCGGAAGTGGTAATCGACCATCCTCACCGGCATTATTACGCCATCGCCAGGGAAAAAAGCTTTTTAAATGCCCGGCAATGTTTTGCCGTCTGGTCGTCATGCGGCTTGGAATATACGGAGGAGAACTTGGAGCTTCTCAACCCGGAGGCCATAGAAAAGTGCGTCCGCGTTAAGGAAGCGGTAATCGACCCCCTCCGGCTGAAGCAATCTTGCCTGGATAATTGCCGCCGGGCCGGGGTTAATATTATCCTGGGCCGGGAAGTATGCTGCCGGGACCTGGACGGCTACGACCATATTGTCAGCGCCACCTATGCCGGCAGCAATGCTTTGCTGGAGGACTTCCCGGAGTCGAGGACGGCCTATCAATTTGAAGTAGTGGAGAAGCTGGTGCTTAAGCTGCCGGAAAGATTCAGGAATATTAGCATAGTAATCCAGGACGGCCCCTTTACCTGCATCGATCCCTATGGCCGAAGCGGACTTTCCTTGATGGGGAACGTGGATAAGGCTATTCACCACCAAAACATCGGCTTTGAGCCCGAAATCCCGGAGCGGTACAGGCCGCTGTTAAACAAGGGGGTGATCGCCAGGCCCACCGTTACCAGGGTG
This sequence comes from Clostridia bacterium DTU022, assembly GCA_001512835.1. Lineage (GTDB taxonomy): Bacteria > Bacillota > Dethiobacteria > DTU022 > DTU022 > DTU022. The sequence continues at coordinate 22,388 of LFRQ01000114.1, read as the reverse complement.
AAGGAGTTCTTGGAAGATGCGGAAGTATTCTTCCCCGGCCTCTCCCGGGAGCTGGAGCACATCGGTTCCATGTTCACGGTGCGAACGGTACTGCCCTATCGGGAGCATGATGATGCCCGGCCCACCATTGTAAAAAGGATAGGTGACCGCTTGATTTCGGTGTTTTCCGGGAAAATTCCCCACTGTGTAGAAGCTGCGGAGAAAGTATTGGAGCTGGTTAGAAACCATGGCTAGGCGAAGGATTAAAATGGGCATTATCGGCGCCGGCAACTGGGGGAGGCAGCTGGTGCGGGTTTTCGGGCAGCTCTCCGACCTGGTCATCTGTTCCACCAGGAGCAGCCATAAAAATGTGGAGTACTTGAAGCGGCGGTACCCCCGCCTGGAGGTAAGCTTTGATTACCGGTCCATATTGGAGAGGGAGGAGATCGAAGCGGTAGCCATAGCGACGCCCATTGATACCCATTTTCAGCTGGCCAGAGAAGCCCTCTTGCACGGCAAGAAGGTTTTTGTGGAGAAGCCCCTGGCCGGCAGCCTCGAAGAAGCAAGACAGCTAATTGAGCTGGCCAGAAACAAGGTTTTATTCGTCGGCCATATCTTTCTCTACAGTTCGTGCTACGGCTGCATCAAAGAAATAATAAAAGCTGATCCCCCGGTTCAGCTAAGTTTTTCCTGGCTTAAGTATGGAAGCTTCAACGAAGACCTGGTTTTAAACCTGCTCTCCCACGAACTGGCGATTTTGTATGGGCTTACGGGCCGGCTGCCCCGGGCGATTAAAGCAAGCAATCTGAGGCCCGTTATAACCGGGCTGGATCTTATTGACCTGGAACTCTATTTCCACGATCCGCTCCCTTGCCGAATAAGCGTCAACCGGGTCCACCCCCATAAGAGCAAGCAGTTGCAGATTATTACTTCCAGGGGCGAAGTGTATTACTGGATCGATGATCGTCTCTTGCGGTTGGATAAAAAGAGGCATCGCTTTGAACTCCTGCACGTGGAAGAAGAGGAGCCCTTAACTGCCGAGGCAGCTGCTTTTTTGGATTGTGTGGCCGAAAACATTGAGCCCGCCGCCAACAAGGAGATTGCCTTAAAGACAATGGTTATGCTGGAGGAGGTCCAAAGGGCCGTAAGTGAATTTGGAGAAAATGCTTAAGCGCGCGGCCCGGCGGGAGATGACTGCAAGCATGGGGGAGGCCAAACTGCTCCGGCCTTGGAAAGCCAGGGAAAAGAAGATGGTTACCGTAGTCATACCTACTTATAACCGGGAGCAGTACCTCCAGGAGGCCATCGACAGCGTTGTTGTCCAAACCGCTGCCGCCTGGAGCTTGATTATCGTTGACGATGCCTCCACGGATGCCACCCCGGCGGTTGTAGATCCTTATTTGAAGGATAAGCGGATCAGTTACGTCAGGCTGGATGAAAACGGCGGTGTTTCCAAGGCTCTTAACCAGGGCCTGGAGCTGGTGAAGACTCCCTTCTTCCTGCAGCTGGACAGCGATGACTGGCTGGAGAAGGACGCCATAGAACGGCTGCTGGAGCATGCCGTTGGGAAGCCCGAAGACGTGGCCCTTTTCTACGGGCACTGGCAGGTGTGGAGGCTAATAAACGGCCGCTGGCGGAGCAGGCTTAAGAGGTCGCTGCCCATAAACAGCCTTTGCGAGTGTACGTTTAAACCGGTGCCCCGTCCCCGTTTTTACAGGACGGCCGCCCTAAAAGAGGTGGGCGGCTGGTCAACGGCCGATCCCTTCCAGGGTCGCTACATGGAAGACAGGCAAATGGTGATCAGGCTTATGGAAGCCGGCTATTCTTTTTGCCGCCTTAACCGGGTGCTGTATAATTTGCGAAAACACGATGACAACCAGAGCCGGCCGGAGAACTTGCCCAAATACCGGGAGTTGAAGGAATGGCTTTACCCCCGGTTGATTGAACGGTGGGGAGAGGATAAGTACATGATTAAGAAGAGGGGTCAATTTGCCTATATCGTCCCGGCAAGAGGGAAAAGGGCCTCCCCCGGGCCGCCGGCCAGGCTGCCGAACAACCCCTTTTTCCCTTAAGTGGAGTTGACCCATGGCGGTGCCGTCAGGCATTCGGCCAAGCTCCCCACCGATGCAAACCGGCGGGCAGTCTCCACGGCTATCCCGGAGGATCTCCCTGAACAGGCAACGGTATACTTTCCTTCGGAAGGAAAACATCAAATAAGCAGGGGATGTTTCCAATCGCGGAACATCCCCTGCTATGCCTCTTTTAGTTTATTTAACTAGCGGGTTATTTTTTTCTTCTACTTCTGGAGGCGGTGCCTGCCCCGGCCAGCAGCAGCATCCCGCCTACCATCAGCCAGGGGAAGCCGCCGTCGGTTCTGGGCAGTTGCCCTGAGGGCGATTCTTCTTTGTCAGTTTCTTCTACGGGTGCAGCTTCCCAGGTTACCGATGCCTTCCCTGAAAGTCCGGCGTCAAGACCGGCAAAGAGAACGGTGGCGGTTATCTCGTCGCTGCCGGTAGCGGTGCCCTTATAGCCCCATTCGCTTTGCCCCAGGTTAAGAGCGGTGTTGTCATCCAGCTTGTGGGTCCCGGCAATGCTGATGGCAAGAGCCAGGTCGGCCAGGTCGACGATTTCGTCCTTGTTATCCAGCAGCGACACCGTAATCGTGTGGGTACTGTTTACCTTGGCCGTTGCAGAAGCGGGATTCAATTCCAGGGCGGCCAGCCAGGGATCGTAGAGGACAGCGTCTTCGTAGGCCATGATCAATACGTCCCCGGTGGTGCTGCCGCCGTTTTCGACAAGGCCGGCAAGGCTGGTGGCGGCAAACGGGTTATAACTCCCAATCTCAATGGTTGGGCCGCCCGGGGAGCCCCACCAGTTAAAGCGGGCATCTAGGGTGCTTCCTTCAAGATAGTAAAGGCCGCGGTCGTTCCCGGTAAAAGCATTCAAGTAAATCTTTACGCTGGGGCTGACCTTCATACAATCGATGCCGGATTCGTTGTCCTTGAAATAATTGTTCCAAATAAGCACTTCGGAGCCACCCAGCCAGGTCTCGGCTTCCAGATAGAGGCCGCTTGCATTGCCCTCAAAGAGGTTGCCTTCAGCCAGGACCGAAACGGGAGACAACTCGTAATCCAGGACGGGCAGTACTAAGCCGCCCCTGTTGTTCTTAAAAACATTGTTCTTTATTTCCAGGTATCCCATGAAGTAGTAAGGTTCGTCGGGGTCTTCATCATAATAAATTTCTTTAAAGTGGATCCCGCTGTCATTGTCTGTAAATACATTGTCGTTGACGTAGAGAGAACCATCACCATCTTTTAAGCAGAAGTCCTCGTTGGTTAAACCTTTTAGGCAGTAGGAAACCTCATTGTTGAGGACATACCCTTCGAATTTATCAACATAATAACCAATATATCCCAGGTAGATGCCGTCATCGTAATAGTAGCCGGGCTGGCCTTTGATGGTATTCCCTTCGATGCGGAAGACTCTTTCCGGCGCACTCACGTAGATTGCGGTTTCGTAGTTCCAATCGGGAGGCGATTCGCTGAGGGAAATTTTGTTGTTGAGAATCTGGACATCTGTTTCAGCGCCGGCGTTGCCGCAATAGCCTACTGCAATACCCCGGCGGCAGTCGACCAGCTCGTTTCCTTGGATATGAACGCTGCCGTAACTTACGGCATATACCGATATTCCTCCATTCAAGGTAATGTCAGAACCAGGACCGCTGATTTTTTTGATGGTATTGTTTTCGATCACCACCTCCGAGGCATGCTCGGGCTTCGCTCCTTCAGGATCTTCATAGCCGGGATAGCCGACTGTACGGCTAAGAAAGATGCCTCGGTAAGAGTCGGAGATATTATTATTGGAAATTACCACTCGTGAGCGAACCAGGTTCATTTCCAAATGGAGCGCGGCATTATTACGACCACTGGCAGCGATGTCGTTCCCGGTAATCTCGATCTCGGTATCAACGGCTGCCACAGCAGAGTTCACTATGAGGCCGATCCCATGGCCGGGGCTAGTATCGTCAACGTCGTAGCACCTGATGATATTGTCCTTAATCGTTATTTTTCCGTTATTTAAGGCAATGCTTGAGTAGATGCCATTCTGATTGCTGTACAAGGTAAACCCTTCGACGGAAAAGCTGGAGGCAGAAAACCTTAGGCAGGTGGTGCCATCGGGGTCAGAAACGGAACTGCGGCTATCAATGATCGTAACGTCGGCGCCGCCGGTACTTTTGAGGGTTATATTTTCCTTGTTAATTTCAACGCCGGTTTCGTTGTACGTTCCCGGGGAGACCAGGATTGTATACCCTTCATCGGCGTCATTGACCGCAGCCTTAATGCTGGTGTAAGTACCCACAGTAGTACCGAATTGGTCAATAAGGTAAACATCGCCGTCAGCCGCTGCGGCCGGGGCTGCCAGCAGCACCAATAGAAGGATAGCCAGGGCCGCTAGAACAGTAAACGTAAAACGCCTCTCTTTCATTTCAAACCTCCCTTTTACTCCTTTACTTATACTTAATTGCAGTTTTTAAGCAACTTCCCGTCCTCCAGTTCATTGGCTCAATAGGAGCCGCAAACCACCTCCTTCGACGGGAAAAACACCAAGCTGGGGATCACTCCCAAAACGCTTGTCCCCCTCTTTTCCTCGATGGCATGAGAGCAGCTTCGGGCTTTGCTTGGGAATGCAGGACCGGGCCGCCATGCTGCGGCAGTAAATAAAAGAATTCGGGCTGCCCTGCCGCCGGTTCCCAGCTTGCCCTTAACTGCATTACTAGAGTTATTCTGACAAACTTCCTAAAAAAAGTCGTCACCCTCAGGGTGATTTTTCAAAGAAACTTTATTTATCGGGTGCCGCGGCGCTGGAGGTGCCATTAAAAGAAGAAAGCTTTGCAATCCTTAAAAGCAAAAACGGCCGCCTTGTGGAAAATCCCTCCGCCCTTTTTCAAAAGGGGAGTTAAAAGGAGAAGCAGGGGGCGCTTTTACGGAAAAAATCCAGATAATATACGTTGACAGGGAAGTACCCGGGGAAGTTCTGCATTTTCTAAAGTTAAGCACGTAAAGAGATGTAAAATAGCCCGGACATATAAAAGGGCTTGTGTTCAAGAAAAAAGTATGGGCGGGTTATTTTACTCGTACTGGGAGAAAGCTCGATGCTGCCAGTTAGTTGGACCCCAGTAAGAAAGGGCTCTTGCTTTCTTGAAAGGCTTCAGGTGAAACAGGTTCACATTCAAAGTCATCCCCTGCCGGAGCAGCCAGCTTATCGTTTGCCGGCTCTTGACACTGCTTCCCAGGACAATGAAGCCGTTAACCTTCTTCTGTTTATAAAGAGCGAAAGCCTTGGCCAGATCCCTCGGGCTGCCGCTTTCGAAGCACAGCTTAACCTCCAGCCCGATTTCCGGGCCCACGTAAGCGGCCAGGTTGTAGCAGTCCCACGCCGAGCCGAAAAAGGCGAAGAAGGGCCTCAGCCCCCGTTTCAGAAACATGTTTATGATATGCTTTAACGCTATTTTGATGATGGCGCTGCGCGTTTCCGGGCGGTTCCGGCGGGAGGTGGAGTTGGGGTTGAAACGGTACCGGTAAAGGACCCGGGGAATCATTGCTACGGGGCCCAATTCCATTAATTTTAAAAACAGGTCAAAATCCTCGCCCAGCTTGCAATTGTGGTCGTAGCCCCCCGCTTGCAAAAACGCTTCCCGGGATATGGCCGCTGACCCGAAGCAGATCCAGGGGCAGTAAAATCTCCTGCTTCTCAGCTGCTTCCTGGTGAAATACGGCCCCTTGGCCATAAGATTTAGAGAGCGTCCCTTGGCGGATACCTTCTCTTCGAAAAGCTGGAACATGGACAAGACCGAAATGAGTTCCGGGTTCTTATTTATATAATTCATCAGCACTTCCAGCCTGTCGGGGGCACTGATGTCGTCATGATCCTGCAGGACTATCCACCGGCATTTTGCTTCTTTGACGGCGTAATTTCGTGCGTAAGAGACGCCGTAATTTTTATTGAGGTGATAAACCTTGACCCTGGGGTCCTTTATGCTGTTGAGAATATTTTTGGTAGCATCGCTGGAACCGTCGTTTACAATAATAAATTCAAAGTACGGATAAGTTTGCCTTAAAATGCTCTCGATGGATTTTTTCAGGTAGTCTTCACCGTTGTAAACGGCCATGATCACGGATACTTTTTCCATTTTCAGCCCACCAGCAGGGGATCCAGTTCGTCCTTTATTCTCTTGGCGATGGCACCCCAAGAATAGTGTTCATTAACGTATTGCCGGCCCCGTTCAGCCATCTCGGCCAACATTTTGCGGCAGTGGCCAAGCGCATTGATTTTGGTCGGGAAATTGTCCAGCTCCGCTTTTACGTAGTGTATTTTATCGACCAGGTTCAACCCCCGGGCCCCAAATTCCGTGGAAAACAGGGGGAGGCCTGCGGAGATGAATTCCAGAGTCTTCAAGTTGGTGCCGCCCCCGGAAAGGACAGGGTTGACGGCCAGGTCGGCGGCGGCAAAGAGATGAAGCTTTTCCCGGTGGCTCACCGGCCCCATTAACTTGACGTTGGGCCTGGCTGCCCGGAGAAAGGGCTTGCAGCAACCCCCGGCAACCAGAAACTCCACTTTTGGGCACCTGGCGGCGAGGTGGTTTACAATGTAGTCAACCGCCTCGATATTTGGAGGGTAGTTGGCGCCGACAAAAAGGGCCTTAAGCCGGCCGTTTGAGCCGTTCCGAGAAGAATCCCGCCTTTCCAGCCACTGGCGGGGGTTAACTCCGTTGGGCGCCACTTTTACTTTTCCCGGGTCCAGGTTGTATAGGGCGATAAAGCTCTCCCTATCCTGGGGCGAAGGAGCAAAGACCAAGTCGGCGCGGGTGGCCAGCTTCTTCTCCAGCTGGTATAGGAGCGGAAGGTATTCCCGGGCTTTTTGGTTTTTCCAGGTATTTTGAGCCAGCAGGAACTCGTGATTGTGGCTGTTGTAGATCCTGGGTTTGCTACCTGTCCCCAGCTCCTGGTCGTATTCCACCAGGTAGGGGGATTCGTGAACGATAATGTCGCTGGAGGCGGACAAGTGGTCAAAATACCTCTTGTACACCGTCGGATACTTGGCCAGTACCATGTTTTTGATCAAGTTGATTTCATACCCGGAGCGGCTGCTTGACAACTCCTTCATTAGCTTCCCGAGCACCTGTTTGTGGCGGTAGTCCATGGGGACCCGGCATTCCCTGTACGAGGGAGAATAGGAGATAGTTCTGCCGCCGCCGGATTGGGACAAGAGAGTAATATCAAAATATTGACTAAGCTCCTTGTAAATGTGGAAATATCTAATTTCGCCCCCGGTAACCGGCGGATTTTTCGTATGAAAGTGATTTAAAACAAGTATTTTTTTAATGGCAGCTCCACTCCCCGGGAGAATCCTCGACCCGTTAACCGTTATCCTCGTCGCCATCTGATATCTAATATATGAAAAGAGATGCAGTAACGTACATAAAAAGCATCAAGATTAACAATCCACCGGTATATCACAGTAACGGTTCTCCTGCTATATTTTTCTAAACGCAAAATGTTTCGTGGGCGGGGGATCCGGCAGCCGGTGCGTCAGTGAGTGCTCGGAATATTTCTCTTAACGCAAAATTAACCCCGGCGGATCGGCTATAAGCCGGGGCGGTAGGTCGGCATCAAAAGTAAACACGAGGAATAGCGACAAGCCGCTGCCCGACAGCTTAGCTCATTTACCCTTTCTTAACTTAATCCTCCCCCACGGGTATTTGTATGTATCAGTTTATATGGTTCTCCTGCTCTTCCTTACATTTTTCCTCTATACACGTGGTGAATTCAAATAGGTGCCATAAGCGCGCACCGAAGACCGCTCCCTTTGTCACTGTAGATCCTCATATCTAAAAATATGCAAAGATGTTAGAGTGGCCTCCCAGAGTGCTCTTATTGGTTTAGGTATTAATGAGAAGTTATCGTGATATTTTGTGAATGAGACAGGGGTAGACAGAGGGACGGGGAGCCAGGGGGACGGTGACTTTGTCTCATCCGGTGAGACAGGGGGACGGTGACTTTGTCTCATCCTTGAGACACCGGCACATCTGGCAGGTATGGTCTGGTATGGTTGTATATTGGATAAATAGAAAGCATATCTCCTTGATATACAAAGTTTCCTCAGACAGCCTCTGTGCTCTCTTTAAGAACAATAACTGTTGGTAAGGTCATAATTGAACATAATAAAAACCCTCCTGCATCATCTGGAGGGCACGCTGATGGCAATGCATACAGTGTTTCGGAAAGTTGAAAACCCCTATAAAAAAAAGTGGTGCGCCTGGCAGGAATCGAACCTGCGGCACACGGATTAGGAATCCGTTGCTCTGTCCCCTGAGCTACAGGCGCGCGTTCAACTAATTATAACCCGAAAACCCCGCGTCAATCAAGGCTTCTCGTGCATGTTTTTATACCGGCGCCGCCATAATAACTTTAAAATGGTTGGGAAAAAACGGTTTTTAAAATCCGGCGGTTCAGGCCAGGAGCAGGGGTATGAGTGCAGCCGCCAGTCGCCGGTAGCGGTAAAAGGCAAGAACAATACTTTAAAAGAGGAATAACCCTGCCCGAAAGGGAATTAATGGGCGGAGGTGAAGATATGGAAATCTTAAGAAAAAATATTGGACAAGCGGTACTGGAAATTGTCCGGGGCGATATAACACAGCAGGATACCGAGGCCATTGTTAATGCGGCCAACAAGCAGCTGGCGCCGGGGGGAGGAGTGGCCGGCGCCATACACCGCGCCGCCGGGCCGGAATTGTGGGAAGAGTGCCGGAAGCTGGGCGGCTGTGAGACCGGGGAGGCGAAAATTTCAGGCGGCTACCGGCTCAAGGCCAAGCATGTAATCCACACAGTGGGTCCGATATACAGCGGTTCGGCGCAGGACCCGGTACTGCTGGCTTCCTGTTACCGGAACAGCCTGGAGCTGGCGGCTAAGCACGGGATTGAGAGCATCTCTTTCCCGGCCATCAGTACCGGCATATTCGGCTACCCCATTCAGGAGGCGGCAGAGGTTTCCCTGAAGGCCGTGCGGGACTTCCTGCAGGGCAACCCGGGCCCGGTAAAGCTGGTGCGCTTCGTTCTGTTTAGCGAGAAAGACTTTGATGTTTACCGGGCGGCGCTGGAGGAGCTTTTGCCTTGACACGGCTCCGCTGCTGGTGCTACAATGGTTAACGGAAAAGCAAAAAGTGCGCCTGTAGCTCAGGGGGAGAGCGCCTGCTTGACGCGCAGGAGGCCGGAGGTTCGAAACCTCCCGGGCGCACCATAAAAACCGCTGGTTCATACGGGGCTTTTACGGGCCTCGTATTTTTTTACTGCTGTAGATTTAAAAGATCTTTATTTTATTTCCATCACCCAAAAACATTCATTTGATGAAAAAGCACTTAATTTCCACGTGGGGCGGCAGGGGCTGTCCAGCGCCGGCGATGGCGATAGGGAAGGTGGGGAACGGCTGAGGGTGGCGGTGTATTGATCTTTATAATCCCATTGATTACAATTATTTTAAGATCTCAGGGGAGGTTTGCCGTGCCTGCCAATCTTACTCCTCAGTATCATGCCGCCGAGGAGGCATTCCGCCGGGCCCGCACTGCCGAGGAGAAGATCGCCGCTCTCCAGGAGATGCTGGCGGTAATTCCCAAGCACAAGGGAACGGAGAAGCTGCAGGCGGATATCAAGAGGCGGATTGCCAGGCTGCGCGAGGAAGGCAAAAAGAAGAGCAAAACCAGGGGTTACAACCCCTTCAACGTTGAAAAGCAGGGGGCGGGGCAGATCGTCCTGGCCGGCTATCCCAATACCGGGAAGTCAGCCCTGGTGGGTGTGCTGACGCGGGCCAAGGTAAAGGTGGCCGACTACCCTTTTGCCACCTCCTTGCCGGTGGCGGGGATGATGCCGTACGAGGATACCTATGTTCAGCTGGTGGATACCCCGCCGATTGCTCCGGATAACGTTCCCCCCGGTCTGATCGGCACTTTTAAAGAGGCGGATGCCCTGTTGCTGGTGGTGGACGTCTCCAGCGAGGAATGCCTGGAACAGCTGGAACAGCTGCTGGAGATGCTCCAACAGCGGGAAGTGATCGACCTGTCGGAGGAGGGGGAGATCGTCGCCCCGGTCCCCTTCCTGGTGGCGGCCACCAAGGTGGATGTGCCCGGAGCCGCCGAAAACCTGGAGGTGCTCCGGGAGTTAAAAGAAGACCTGGAGATCCTGGCCGTCTCCGCCGAAAGCGGGATTGGCCTGGAAGAATTGAGGAAGCGGCTTTTCGAGATCCTGAATGTGATCCGGGTTTACGGCAAAGCCCCCGGACGCCCGGCGGACAAGGAGAAGCCCTTTATATTGAAGCGGGGCAGCTCCGTGCTCGACTTTGCGGCGGAGGTGCACAGGGATTTCCCCCGGCGGCTGAAAAGCGCCCTGGTCTGGGGTTCTTCCAGGTTCCAGGGGCAGGCCGTCCCCAGGGATCACATCCTGGAAGACGGCGATATCGTGGAGCTTCAGCTCTAGGTGGTTTTCTTTTTTTGGTCTTTGGGGTCTTCTTTTTTTAGCCAACATATTAATAGGGAGGCGGGGTGTTGAACTGGTGGAACTGGCGGTAGACGCACAGCAGGCCCTGGCCAAGTTGAACCGGTTAAGGGAGATCCTCAAGGAAATGAATAGTGTGCTGATTGCCTTCTCCGGGGGAGTAGACAGCACCTTTTTGCTTAAGGTGGCCGCAGAGGTTTTCGAGGAAGATCTCCACCGGGTGGTGGCCGTTACCGCCGTCTCCCCCCTCTATCCCGAGCGGGAAACTCGCCTGGCTTGCAAGCTGGCCGGGCAGATGGGGGTACCCTGGGTTTCGCTGCATACCAGGGAGTTGAGCAATCCCGTCTTCCGGCAGAATCCCCCGGACCGCTGCTATCACTGCAAGAAGCACCTGTATACCAGCCTGCAGGAACTGGCCCGGGAGCACGGCTTAAGCCGGGTGGTGGACGGCACCAACTACGATGACCGCTTCGATTTCCGCCCCGGGGCCCGGGCCGCCCGGGAGCTGGGGGTGGCCAGCCCCTTGTTGGAGGCCGGCCTCACCAAGGATGAGATCCGCTACCTGTCCCGCCAAAGAGGGCTCCCCACCTGGAATAAGCCGTCGGGCGCCTGCCTGGCCTCCCGGTTTGCTTACGGCCAGGAGATTACCCCGGAAAGGTTAAGAGATATTCAGAAAGCGGAGGAGTTCCTTTCCGCCCTGGGCTGCAATCCCGTCCGGGTCCGCAAGCACGACGGCATTGCCCGCATCGAGGTCCCCGCAGGGCAGTTTGCGCGGCTGCTGGCCCATGGCCGGGAGGTGGTGGACAAAATGAAAGAACTGGGTTTTATCTATGTCACCCTGGACCTGGAAGGGGTACGCAGCGGCAGCATGAATGCCCTGCTACATAATGAGCAGGGTGATCAGAAGAGAGCAGGCCAGTAGGGCAATGCTGTAGAGCCCGTTCCACCTGAAGCTGACGGTAAGAGGCGGTTTACCGGTAAGGTTGGACATGATCAGGCTGGAGGCGGAGAAGGGCGATACAATATTGGCGGTGACCGCCCCGCTGATCAAGGCCAGCGCCAGGGCGGCCGGAGGGATCTCCAGGGGCAGAAGGCCGGCGGCGCCGCCCACGATGGCCACCCCGATGAAGGCGTTTATCCCCAGCAGGGTCAGGAGGATCACCGTCAGGGGAATGATGACCACCGCCAGCCACATTTCTCCTTGAAGCAAATGCTGCAAGAATTGAAACTGTTCCGGTACCAAGGTACCGGAGAGGAAGCCGGCACTGATAACCAGAGCGAAGATAGTAGAGAAGTCAGCCGCATCGCGCGTGAAGAAGCGGCTTATTTTTTGGCCGAATTCCCTGGGCCGGCCGATGAGAAGGGACCAGAGGGGAGGCACGATCAGGGAGACCAGGAAGAGCACCTGGAGCATGTTAAGTCCCGTTTTCAGGTCCAGGAGAACAATCAGGACAATAATGGCGATCATGATGGCAAAAAACTGCACCACCCGCCGGCGTTGGGGCTTCTCCCCGGCCGCCCCGGATCCCGGTTCAAACTTTAGATCCCGCAAATTCCTGAAGGCGGGGCTGAGATAGCAGGCGGAGACCAGGGAGAGGAGCAGGCCGGTCCCGCTCACCAGGGCGCCGTAAGGGGCATAGTCGATCCAGGTGATGCCGCTTAAGGTCAGGACCAGGGCCAGGGTGGGGCAGACGGGGGAGATCATCTGGGAGAGCCCCACGCTGCGCTTGATGACGGCGGTGAGGAACCGCTCCGGCGAAGGGATCAGCTCCCGGCATCTCTCCTTCAGGGTGGAGAAGATAATCTGGAAGCTGGCATAATCGCTGGCGATGCTGAAGATATAGGTGACCAGGGTGGACAGGACAAAAAACTGGCGCCCCGTTTTAACCTTGCGCAGGGCAAAGTCGGTAACGTGATAGTTGTAGTTTCCCAGCTGGATGGGGAACTCGAAAAAACGCAGGACCAGGAGCAGGCAGAATAGGTCCACTTTTCCGATGACGGCGCCCAGCCAGTCCTGGAAAGGAAGGCCTTGCTGCCAGAGGTTCCAGGCTCCCAGCAGCAGCAGGATCGCGGAGATGGGCGCAAAAATGTTCTTCAGGGCCACCAGGGTAGCGGCCAGGGTAGCGGTGGTCAAGGCCGCCAGGGCCCCCTGGACCCAGGAGGAAGGATAGATAAAATTAAGAAGGAAGAGTCCCGGGATAAGGCCGTAGCTTAAAGAAAGAAAGCGGGTTAACCTGCTACCCGCACCGGCTGTTTTCACTGTCCCCGATATCCTTTCCAGGTGCAACTATCGAGATTATAGCATAACGGTGCTTGCCTGACAATCGGAACCGGCCGCGCCTATCTTTGACTGTGATATGGTCACCCTACGAGCGGTCTGCTCTCTGCCAATCCTTCCCGAAGAGGGACGGCTTTCCTCCCGGCGAAACCCTGCCGGGTGGAGAGCGAGTTGACCGGCTGGGCCGGGAGAGGAAGGGGCAGGGGGCAGGAAAAGCTTTTCCCGTTAACGAATACCCGAACAGCCGTTAAATCCTGGTGGAGAGGATGGTAAAAATCGCCGGAACGAGAAAGCGCTGCAACCAGCTGGACGGGAAAACCTGGACCCGCTACAGCATCAGCGTCTGGAACGATATCAAGAAGTCGCCCGGGGAGCTGCGCCTGAAACACCCCGCGGCTTTCCCTCTGGAACTGGCGGAGCGGTGCATTCAGATCTTTACTTCCGGGCCGGGGGAGCTGGTCCTGGATCCTTTTGCCGGAACGGGAACCACCCTTATCGCCGCCGCCCGGCTGGGCCGCTGCGGGGTAGGGACGGAGCTCTACCCCCACTACCTGGAGCTTTTCCGGGAAAGACTGGCCGCAGAAGGAGAAGGGGCGGCCGCCGGGGGCCTGGCTCCGCCGCCGCGGCTGTACCAGGATGATGCCCGCCACCTGAAGCGCTACCTGAAAAAAGACAGCGTCGATTTTGTCCTGACCTCGCCTCCCTACTGGGATATCCTGACCGCCAGGCGCACCGCCGACCGGAAGGAACAGCGCTGCTACGGGGACCGGGAGGGAGACCTGGGGCTGACGGAAGACTATGCCCTTTTCCTGCAGCAACTGGGGGAGGTCTTCGGCCTGGTGGGGGAAGTGCTTAAAGCAGGGAGGTACCTGGCCGTGGTGGTTATGGACCTGCGCAAAAAGAACCGCTTCTACCCCCTGCACATGGATCTGGCCAGGGTCCTCCAGGAGCGAGGCTTTACCCTGGACGACCTGATTATCTGGGACCGCCGCCATGAATACAACAACCTGCGCCCCCTGGGCTATCCCTCGGTATTCCGCGTAAACAAGGTTCACGAGTACCTGCTTCTGTTTAAAAAATAGCTTTTCACCGGGAAGCTGGAACCCTGGATCCGGGAGCTTCCGTCCATTTTCCGTCCCTTGCGGCAGGAGGGCTGCGGCCCGCCTCTCCCCTGCCGGTTTCCGCTTATAGCCGGGGTTATAGTATATAAAGTATTACATTGCCGCCTTCCTTCATATAATAGGTTAGAGAGGAGGAAAGGCCGGTGATTTTTTTTCTTATTGTGGTCAAACGTTTGCCTGAGTGCCTGGTGCAAAGAATTCGGCAGCAAAGCGTTTCTTTAAATAGCAGCCTGGATTACTACTGCAACTGGCTGCCCAGCAGTGGACCCGAAAAGATTCTCTTCTTATCTCCCCGGGAAGCGGATCCTCCCCAGGAGTGGATTCACCAGATGACCGAACTTTTGTCTTTTTCCATTGCCCAGTATCTGGTCAGCGATCTTAGCCCGCTGCTTTTGGAGGACTACCTGCGCTTCCGTTTCAGCGACCTGCCCAGGAAAGAGCGTGGGGAGATTGCCGCCCTGGTTCGCAGCAAGCATCGGCTATGCGGAACCGGTTTCCAGGAGCGGATCAGGCAGAGGCTCCGGGAATATTTATTGCATGAAGACCGTTACTTAAATATAGAAGGCTTTGTGCCTTTCCGCCTTCCGGACTACCGGGAAGAGCTGTACAGCCTAATGGAGGAAGTGGTGGAGGATTTTCTTTCGGAGAAGGAATACCGCGAATTTGTTCGTCTCCTAAAATACTTCTTGGAGCTGCAGGAGCCAAAAATTGAGACGGTACACCTGGCCATAGACGGGCGGGGAGATTTTCAGATTACCGACCAGTGGTTTCAAAAGGTAGATCCCAAGGAGTGGGAGGAATTCGACCTGGACTACCTGGCCGGAGACGGAGACTACGAAGATGTCCTGGCCAGCATGCTGGTTACCGTGGCTCCCCGCCAGATTATCCTTCACCAGAACGTTTTGCACCGATATCCCCGGGTGGCGGATACCTTGCGACGCATCTTCGACCGCCGCCTTCATTTTTGTCACAACTGTTCCTACTGCCGCCTGGACGTATTTCACCATTTAATAACCGGGGATAAAAGTTAAGTTTCAGTTCAGCAAAAGTTAAGTTTCCGGAACAAGCTTGAGGAAGGGCGGGGCCCTTCCTTCTCTTGACAGTACCAGGGACAAGCCGTATGATTAGATTGTGTTCCAGCAAGGAGAAGGAGGGGTTGTCGTGGCAGAACAGATCAAAGTTAGCGTCGATGGCGGCCAGGAGCGCCTGTACCCGGCGGGAGTTACCCCCCTGGAGATATACCGGGAGCAAGGCGATGGCCAAAAAGAACCCCTGGCGGCCGTCGTTAGCGGAGAGAAGCGCGACCTGAACACCCCCCTGTACGACGATTGTCGACTTTCTTTCCTCTATTTTGAAGACGAAGAGGGCGCCCGCATCTATCGCCACAGCGCCTCCCACATTCTGGCCCAGGCCGTCCAGCGGCTGTACCCCGGGGTTAAGCTGGGAATCGGCCCGGCGATTGAGAACGGCTTCTACTACGACTTTGAGTTTGAGGAGCCCCTGACCGCCGGCGAGCTGGAGAAGATTGAGCGGGAGATGAAGAAGATCATCAAGGAGAAGCTGCCCATCGAGCGCTGCGTCATGTCCCGGGAGGAAGCTGAGGCGTTCTTTAGGGAAAAAGGCCAGCCGTACAAGCTGGAGTTGATTGCCGACCTGGACGGGGACGCTGTGATCTCCTGCTACCGCCAGGGCGAGTTTGTGGACCTTTGCAGCGGGCCCCATCTTACCGATACCGGGAAAGTAAAAGCCGTTAAGCTCACCGGCCTGGCCGGCGCCTACTGGCGGGGCGACGAGCGCAACCCCATGCTGCAGCGGATCTACGGGACGGCCTTCCCCAGCCGGGAGCAGCTGGAGGAACACCTGCGCCTCTTGGAGGAGGCCAAGAAGCGCGACCACCGCAAGCTGGGGCGCGACCTGGATCTCTTTAGCCTGCACGAAGAGGGGCCGGGCTTCCCCTTCTTCCACAACAACGGGATGATCCTCTGGCAGGAACTTACCGATTTCTGGCGCCAGGAACACCGGCGGGCCGGATACGAGGAGATCCGCACCCCGATCATTCTCAACCGGCGGCTCTGGGAACAGTCCGGCCATTGGGACCATTTCCGGGAGAACATGTACTTTACCCGCATCGACGACCAGGATTACGCCATCAAGCCTATGAACTGCCCCGGGGCCATGCTGGTCTACCGTTCCCGGATGCACAGCTACCGGGACTTGCCCCGGCGCATCGCCGAGATGGGGCTGGTGCACCGCCACGAGCTTTCGGGAACCCTGCACGGCCTGATGCGGGTGCGCAGCTTTACGCAGGACGACGCCCACATCTTTATGCTTCCCGAGCAGATCGAAGAGGAAGTAAAAGGAATTATCCAGATGGTGGATCGCTTTTACAGCATTTTTGGCTTTCAGTACCGGGTGGAGCTGAGCACCAGGCCGGAGAAGGCCATGGGTTCCGTGGAGATGTGGGACCGGGCCACCGCCGCCCTGGAAAAGGTGCTGAAAAGCAACGGGATTCCCTACCGGCTCAACCTCGGAGAAGGAGCCTTCTACGGCCCCAAAATCGATTTCCAGATTCAGGACTGCCTGGGGCGCAGCTGGCAGTGCAGCACCATCCAGCTGGACTTCCAGATGCCGGAGAAGTTTGACCTCACCTACATCGGTCCCGACGGTCAGAAACACCGCCCGGTAGTCATACACCGCGTTATTTACGGCGCCATGGAGCGGTTCATCGCTCTGCTCATCGAACACTACGGCGGCGCTTTTCCCCTCTGGCTGGCCCCGGTGCAGGTGGTGGTGATTCCCCTGACGGAGCGGCACCACGATTACGCCCGAGTAGTCTTTCAAGAGCTGTTGTCCGCGGGCTTGCGGGTGACCCTGGATGACCGGAACGAAAAGGTGGGCTACAAGATCCGGGAGGCCCAGATGAAGAAAATCCCCTACATGCTGGTTATGGGCGACCGGGAGATGCAGTCCGGGGAGGTGGCGGTGCGCCACCGCGACCGGGGGGACCTGGGAGCCTGCAGCCGGAGCGAACTCCTGGAGCGCCTGCAGGAGGAGATCGCCGCCAAAAAATAATAGAAGCGGCCTTTCTGCTGGCCCCGGGCCGGCACATAATGATAAAGCTTATCGCCGATTCCAGGCCGGCCTCCCCAGGAGGGCGGCCTTTTCATTATCAATACGTTTCCCCGGATAGAAAAGTCTCCGGAAGACCAACGTCTTTTCCCCCTGCGTCCATCTCCTGGGCAAATAGCTTGCGGTAGGATTTAACAAGCTGTTTAACCCTGGTTTCTTAAAAAGGATTTTTCCGCTTTATCCAGAAAAATATATAGTATCTTCAGAATATTTATTTGGTCGAGGAGGCCATATGAAGGTCGTCTATCACGAAGATTACAACCAGGTTTACGCTTCAGATCCGGCGGCCTCCGCCGGAAGGATACGGGCGGTGGAACAGGTCCTTAAGGGGAAAGTAACCTTTGTTGAGCCCGAGCCGGCGTCCAGAGACGATATTCTCCGGGTGCACACCCCGGAGCATGTCCGCTTCGTGGAGCGGGAAGGGGTATACGAGATCGCAGCCCTGGCTGCCGGAGGTGCCATCCTGGCCGCCGAGATTGGCTTGACTGAGCCCTGCTTTGCCTTGATCCGGCCGCCCGGGCATCATGCTTCGGCGGGCAGCTCCTGGGGGTTCTGCTACTTCAACAACATGGCTATCGCCCTGGAGAAGTTAAAGCACCAGGGAAAGATTAAAAAAGCCTTTCTTCTGGACTTTGATCTGCATTTCGGAGACGGCAACGTCAATATTTTGGGGAAGAGAGGATACGTGGACATTTTAAATCCTCCCGCCAGAAGCCGCAGCGAGTACTTGAAAGCGGTGGAGAAGGCTTTGGCAGAAACCGATGCCGGCATGATTGCCGCCTCCGCCGGCTTTGATCATCACCAGGAGGACTGGGGCGGCCTTTTAAAGACTGAGGATTATACCCTTATGGGCCGGCTGATGAGGGAAGCGGCCCGGCGCAACGGGGGCGGCTGCTTCGGCATTCTGGAAGGCGGCTACAATCACCGGGTGCTGGGCGGCAACGTCCTGGCTTTTATAGAAGGGCTGAAAGGATAGCCCTGTGAGCCAGGGGGACGGTGACTTATCTCACCCCGACAGGTGCATTTGTCTTGACACTGATTGCTGGTTAAGGTAAACTTTATTATATAATAAGACTGACAATTTAAATGGCTCCGAGCCCTATGACCTGTTTAACGACAGGTTGCAGGGCCGATAGGGTTTGCCGGGCAACCGGCAAGCCTCCCATTGTGGAAAGGAGGCAGAAAGATAGCGGAAGAGCGGTTCTTCCAGGCAGCAATTAACAATGGGAGAACCGTTTTTTTATGGGATCGCAAGAGAGAAGACAAGCGCAGCGGAACTGCTGTGCCGGAGCCATGGTTTTTCCGGAAGAGGGGGTGGTGCCTGGTGGTTCCCCACATGGCCAGGATTTTAATCGGGCCCGACCACCAGTTCTCCCTGCCCATGTCCATGCTCGTTGGCGGCAGCTTCGTTATGCTTATGGACAACCTGGCCCGCAGTCTGATTTCGGCGGAGATCCCCATCAGCATTTTAACGGCGGCCATCGGCACGCCAGTTTTTGCCTACCTGTTGATCAAGGGCCGGGGGAGCGCCTGGAAATAGAGGGGTTTGTTTATGACGGTTGAGGCAAACAATCTTTTCTTCGGCTACCGGGACGACCAGACCATTGTCGACGGCTGCAGTTTTGCCCTGGGCCGCCGCAAAATCTACTGCATTCTGGGCCCCAACGGCTCCGGGAAGACTACCCTGCTCAGGTTGTTAAACGGCAGCCTGAAGCCCCGCCTGGGGAAGGTGCTGGTGGAAGGCAAGGATATTCACAACTTGAACAAGAAAGCGATCGCCCGGCTGATGGCCTTTTTGCCCCAGGAGCATCACGGTGTCTTCCCCTACTCCGTTCTGGACATGGTGGTCATGGGGAGGAATGCCCATTTAAGCCTGCTGGGGCGGCCGCAAAAGAAGGATTACCTTTTGGCGGAGGAAGCCCTGGAGGTAATCGGGATCGGGCACTTAAAAGAGAAGTGCTACATGGAGATCAGCGGCGGGGAGAGACAGATGGTTTTCCTGGCCCGGGCCATCGCCCAGGAGGCCTCCTTCTTTATCATGGATGAACCCACCTCGCACCTGGACTTCAACAACCAGCACAAGGTGATGAGGGTGATGCGCCAGATCGTCCAGGAAAGAGGATGCAGCGTCATTACGGCCATGCACGACCCCAACCTGGCCCTCTCCTTTGCCGACGAAATCCTGATGTTTAAAAAAGGCCGGCTGATGAAGATGGGGCCGGCGGCAGAAGTTGTAACCCGGGAGAACCTGGCCCGCCTTTACGAGATGGATCTGCAGGTTGCCGAATTCGAAGGCAACAGGAAGTTTGTTTTTGCCTGAAAGGTGGAAGTCGGGGGCTGAACTTAACCGGGGGCGGCGGAAAGATTTTTTTCTTTGCCGCGGCGCCTTTCGGGAACGGACGCCCGTTTGGGCAAATAAGGAAGAGATGAAAAGGGGGAGAAGACCCATGATTATGAAAAGGGTTTTAAAGGCGGCCCAGCCCTACTTGGAGGGGAGGACCGTCCGGGACCTGGTTATCGGCATCTCGCTGATTGCCGCCGAGCTGGACAACGGCAATATCGGGGTATCTTATGTCCTGAGGGAAGGCCTGCCCGCGGGCTGTTCCGTTTTCCCCTTTGGCCGGGAGGTAATCGGGCGGGAGGCCGCCGATATCGCCGCCTGGGCCGTCACCGGAGGAGACAATGTCCAGCGGGGCATTGGCTTTGCCGTCCTGGGGGCCGCCTCCCGGTCGCAGGAGCTGGAAGATGCCGAAAGGCCCGGCTACCCCTTCGGCATAGAAGTAAGGGAGACGGATACGGTGGGGATGATCGGCTATATCAAGCCCGTGGCCGAGATGTTCAACCAACGGGCCCGCCAGGTGTACATTTTTGACCAGGGCATCTCCATGTGCGGAGGGGAGCGGAGCGCCGTGCTTCCCATGGAGGAGCAGCCCCGGCTGCTGCTCACCTGCGACGTGGTCCTCTTTAGCGGCACCAGCCTGATCAACGGCACCGCGGAAGACCTTATAAAGATGTCTCCCCAGGCCCGGGAGATAATCATGATCGGTTCTTCCACGCCCATGTTCCCTTCGGCTTTTGCCGGCACGGGCATAACGGTGCTGGCCGGCTCCTGGTGGAAAAGCAGCGGCAAGGCGGAGCTTTTTAAAATGATCTCCCTGGCCAGCGGCATCTCCGAGCTGAAGGAGTACGCCATTAAAATGGCGGTAAAAGTCAACTCTTAGGTCATGGCCAGGGAAAGCTTTATCCAAGGTTTTAAATAATGATTGACCCGCGGGGGCTTTTTTGGTATATTGTTAGTTGCAAAATCTGAACGGTTTGTTTAAGTAGAAGCCACCCTGCTTCTCACCCTGAGGCGCCCCCGGGGCTGTTACCAGGGTCTGTTTACCGGGACGGGTACGGGTATGCTGGCAGGTGGTGGATCCACCTGCTTTACTTTTGTATAAACCAATGCGGAGGTGAGAAAACATTAGCAAAAATTTGTTCGTTAATGAGCAAATTGCAGCCAAAGAAGTGCTACTCATCGATACTGACGGAACACAATTGGGTGTTATGAGCACGGAAAAAGCCCTGGAGATTGCTCGGCAAAAGAGACTGGACCTGGTGAATGTAGCTCCCAATGCGCGTCCGCCGGTATGCCGGATTATGGATTACGGCAAGTACAAGTATGAACAGAGCAAGAAAGAGCGCGACGCGCGCAAGAACCAGAAGCAAGTGACCGTTAAAGAAGTCAAGCTGCGCCCCAATATTGAGAAACACGACTTTGCGGTGAAAGTTAAAGCCAGCCGCCGTTTTCTACAGGAAGGGGACAAAGTCAAGGTTACGATCATGTTTCGCGGCCGGGAGATTACCCACCCGGAAATTGCCGAGGGGCTTTGCCGGCGGCTCACCGAAGAGGTGGCCGACCTGGCCATTGTGGATCGCCTTCCCAAGCTCGAAGGACGCAATATGACCATGATCCTAACACCCAAATCTTAGAATAAAGTAAGGAGGCAGCAACAGTGCCCAAGATGAAAACCCACCGGGGGGCGGCCAAGAGATTTAAATTGACCGGCTCGGGAAAAGTGAAGCGTTTTCGTGCCTTCGGCAGCCACTTGTTGCAAAAAAAGAGACCGAGTCGCAAGCGCAGGCTGCGCCAGTCGACCCTGGTCAGTGCGGCCGATCGCAAAAGAATCAGCAGATTGCTCCCCTAACCCAGATGACGAACTATTTAAGGAGGTATGGCTATGCCTCGGGTTAAAAGAGGTATCGTCGCCAGAAGACGGCGCAAAAAGATATTAAAGCTGGCCAAAGGCTACTATGGCGCCAAGAGCAGGCTCTACCGGGTAGCCAACCAGCAGGTTATGAAATCCCTCCAATATGCTTACCGCGACCGCCGGCAGCGGAAACGGGACTTTCGCAAATTGTGGATTGCCCGCATCAATGCTGCCGCCCGGACCAACGGCCTCTCCTACAGCCGTTTCATCAACGGTTTGAAGAAAGCGGAGGTAGATATTAACCGCAAAATGCTGGCCGACATGGCGGTTAACGATAAAGCCGGTTTTGACCGGCTGGTCCAGGTTGCCAAGGAAAATATCCAGCCGTGAAAGGCAGCAGTTAGTCCCGCCCACGCAAGGGAGGCGATGATAAGCCGCCATGCGCAAAAGGCCCAAGCAGCGACGTCCGGCCCAGGTACTGGCATTAAGCTTTATGTCTGTTATCCTGGCCGGTTCCCTTTTATTAAGCCTGCCTTACATCTCCCGGGGCAGGCCTTTGAGCTACCTTGATGCCCTCTTTACCGCCACTTCCGCCGTTTGCGTTACCGGCCTGACGGTGGTGGATACGGGAACTTTTTTCACCCCCCTGGGGCAGGCAATCATCGCCGCCCTGTTTTTTGTGGGCTCCCTGGGCTTTATGACCCTGGCCACCACCATCTTTGTGGTCTTCTTCGGCCGCCGGATCTCCTTGCAGGAGCGCCTGGTGGTCAAGGAGGCCTTGAACCAGGACACCTTGGAGGGACTGGCCCCCCTGATCCGGAGTGTGCTCCGGATGGCGGTGGCCCTGGAGCTGGCCGGCGCCGCCCTGCTCTCCCTGCGTTTTGTGCCGGAAATGGGCTGGTGGCGAGGCTTCCTCTTCTCCCTCTTTCACGCGGTCTCGGCTTTCAGCAACGCCGGTTTTGATTTGATGGGCGGTTACCGGAGCCTGACGGAGATGCCCACGGATTACCTGGTCAACGGGACGCTTCTGTTCCTCTTCATCGTGGGCGGCCTGGGCTTTCCGGTAATCTTTGACCTCCTCTATAACCGGCGCCGCCTCTACCGGCTAACCCTGCATACCCGCCTGGTGCTGGTTATAACGGCG
>LFRQ01000070.1 GCA_001512835.1 Clostridia bacterium DTU022 | reverse complement strand
TGCCAGGGGGAAGCAGAGAGAGGGAAAGAGGAGGCACCACCAGTTTTTGCCCTCGCCTTTTCCTATCACCACCTTTAAGGCCAGGTACTCCCCCGGGGGGAAGACCCGGATCCCGTAGACCCGAAGGGGAAAGTACTCCCGCTCCAGGCGGATTTCCAAGGGCTGCCCGGGGAAGCGAGCGGGCAACTCCGCCCTTAAGACGGCGGCAATCTCCTGGATCCGCCGGGGAACGGGAACTTCGCTCCGCGCCAGCTCGGCGCCCACCATCTCCTGGACCGCTTCCACTATGGCCATCTTGGCGGCTTGATCCTGGGGGGCGTCGCTATGCGCCAGGAGATGCAGCCGGATTACCGGCTCCCCCGGATCCTGGATCTCCCAGGGCAGCTCCCGGCTCGGGCAGGCTCCGGCATAAAGGTTCGGCAGCCCCATCAGCAGGGCCAGACCCGCCAGGAGAGCCAAAACTGCCGTCGGCCCTTTAATAGCTTTAATCTCCGGATTCCGGTTCATGATCCTGCTCCCCGCCCCCTTCCTGGCGGTAGTAGCTGCGAATCAGCGCCAGGGCCGCCTTTTCGATGCGGGAGACCTGGGCCTGGGAGATGCCCACCTTCCGGGCAATCTCCATCTGGGTTTTCCCTTCAAAAAAACGAGCCTCCAGGATCTCCCTCTCCCGGGGCTGGAGGCGGGCCAGGGCTTCCTGAAGAGCCAGGGTGTCCAGCCAGTCGTCGGAATTGCTGTTCTGGTCGCTGATCATATCCATTACATACACCGGGTCGGTGCTGTCGTTATAAACTGGATCATACAAGGAAACGGGCTCCTGGGCAGCATTGAAGGCAAAGACGACTTCTTCGGCAGAGAGGTCCAGCTCCCGGGCAATTTCGCTGACCTTGGGCTCCCGGCTGTACTTTTTAATCAATTCCTCCCTGGTTTGCTGCACCTTGTGGGATAAATTCTTAATGGAACGGCTGATATGGATGCTGTTATTGTCGCGCAAGTAGCGCTTGATCTCCCCGATGATCATGGGTACAGCGTACGTGGAGAAGTTTACCCCCTGGTCCAGCCGGAAATTGTCTATGGCCTTGAGGAGACCGATACAGCCCACCTGAAAGAGATCGTCCAGGATCTCGCCCCGGTTCTTAAAGCGCTGGAGGATGCTTAACACCAGCCTTAAGTTGCCTTCCACCAGGGTGTCCCGGGCCTGGGCATCTCCTTTTTGCATCTTGGCAAAAAGCTCTTTCATCTCCGCCGGGGTGAGGGTGGACAATTTAAAGGTATTTACCCCGCTAAGCTGCACCTTGCGTGAAAGCATCTTTTTCCCTCCCTGCCCCTATTATTGCCAATTTATGTATGGCTTAGACATTGCCGGAAGGGAAAAAGGCGATTATGTTATAATTATTCTGGAATTGCCTCAGGAAGGAGAGGAGCAATGGGCAGAGTAGTACGTTTCGGCATCTCCATGGATGAAGAACTGCTAAAGCGTTTTGATGACGAAGTGGTGTCCCGGGGGTATATCAACCGTTCCGAGGCGATCAGGGATTTAATTCGCAACCAGTTGGTGGAGCTGGACTGGTCCAAGGAAGGAGAAGAGGTGGCCGGCACCATTACCCTTATCTACGATCACCATGTCCGCGGCCTTAACGACCTCCTGCTGGAACTGCAGCACCGCTTCCACAACCTGATCATTTCCACCATGCACGTTCACCTGGACCACCACCACTGCCTGGAGGTCCTGGTAATCAAGGGGCCGGCCCGGGAGGCCCGAGAGGTGGCCGGGCAGCTTTTGGGGGTTAAGGGAGTCAAGCACGGAAAGTTGTCCGTTACCTCCACGGGAAAGCGCTTAAACTAGCCGGCAAACCGGGCCCTCCCCAGGGCAAGGAATGAGGCCCTTAGTCCGCCAAAAAGCAAGGCGGCTCTCCCTCGGGAGGAGCCAGAGGGAAGGGGAGGCCTACGGCTAGACCAAGCCCTCCAGGACCCGGGCCCGGCCGGCATAATCTTGCCTGAAGGCCAGGCTCTTAAATATTCCCCGCTCCCGGCAGAGCCTTTCCACCGCCTCCATCTGCCCGTCTCCCACTTCCAGAACCACCAGGCCCGGGGAGCGAAGATGGCGGGGCAAATCCTCCAGGAGACGGCGGTAGCCCTCCAGCCCGTCCCCGCCGCCGTCCAGAGCCAGAAGGGGTTCATAACCCCTCACCGTCTGCGGCAGGCAGTCCAGGGCGTCCCCGGGAATATAGGGGGGGTTGGAGACGATCACGTCAAAGCGGGGGGGCGGCTGATCCTTTTCCAGGGCCTTAAAGTAATCCCCCCTGCGCCAGCAGATGCGATGCTCCACCTTGTGCCGGGCGGCATTTTCCCGGGCCACCTGCAAGGCCTCGGGGGAGATATCGATGGCCCAGCACCGGGCCAGGGGAAGCAGGCAGGACAGGGTGACCACCAGGTTCCCGCTTCCCGTCCCCAGGTCGCCCAGCACCAGCCCTTCCCCCCGGGGCGCGCCCCTCTTCCCCACCCATTCCAGGACGGCATCCACCAGGAACTCCGTCTCCGGCCGGGGGATCAGGACCGCAGGGGTAACCTTGAACTCCAGCCCGTAAAATTCTTTCTTCCCCGTAATATAAGCCAGGGGCTCTCCCCTGCTGCGCCGCTCCTGGGCTTCCTGAAAAGCGGCGGCCGCTTCCGGCGGCAGTTCCCGCTCTCCCTCCAGGTAAAGTCTCAACCGGTCCCAGCCCAAGAGGTGAGCCAGAAGGATCTCCGCTTCTTCCCGGGGCTGCTCCAGGCCCGCTTCCCTATAGCGAAAAGAAGCTCTTTGCAGAGCTTCTTTAACGGTAACTTTCTCCACGGCCAATCAACTCCCCACCTGGCGCAGCTGCTCCGCCCGGGAGGAAGCGGCCAACTGTTCGATTATCTCTCCCAGGTCGCCGTCCAACACCTGGTCCAGCTTATGCAGGGTCAAGCCGATGCGGTGATCGGTAACCCGGTTCTGGGGAAAATTATAGGTCCTAATCCGTTCGCTGCGGTCCCCGCTGCCCACCATGGAGCGCCGGGCCTGGGCCAGCTCCTCCTCCTGTTCGGCGCGGTACTTGGCCAGAAGCCGGCTGCGCAAAACCCGCATCGCCTTCTCCTTGTTCTTCAGCTGCGACTTTTCATCCTGGCAGCTGACCACGATCCCCGTAGGGATATGGGTAATCCGGATCGCCGACTGGGTGGTGTTGACGCTTTGCCCTCCCGGCCCCGTGGAGCAGAAGGTGTCGATCCGCAGATCCTGGGGATTAATCTCCACCTCAACCTCCTCCGCCTCGGGAAGTACCGCTACCGTGGAGGCGGAGGTATGGATCCTCCCCCCGGATTCGGTGGTGGGAATGCGCTGGACCCGGTGCACGCCGCTCTCATACTTGAGGCTGCTGTAAGCCCCTTTCCCTTCGATGCCGATGATTACTTCCTTAAAGCCCCCGATATCCGTGGGATGAGCATCAACGATCTCCACCTTCCAGCCCTTCTGTTCGGCAAAACGGGTATACATGCGCAGCAGGTCGGCGGCAAAAAGCGCCGCTTCCTCGCCGCCGGTCCCCGCCCGGATCTCGATAAAGACGTTCTTGTCATCGTTGGGATCCGCCGGTATGAGCTTCTCCTTGATCTGTCTTTCCAGGGACTCCTTCTCCTGGCCTAGGGCTTTAATCTCCTTCTTCAAGTATTCGGTCATCTCTTCATCATTGGAACTGTCGTTCAGCAACTCCCGGGCATCCTCCAGATCCCGGCAAACATTCTTATAGCGGCGGTAGAGCTCCACGCAGGGAGTCAACTCGGACAGCTCCCGGGAATACTGCGTCCATAACTGGCGCTGTTCCAGGATGGCGGGGTCGCTGAGCAACTGCTCCAGCTCCCGGTACCGTTCTTCCAGAGCGCTTAATTTGTCGAGCATGAGTCATCACCTCGCAAAACCGTCGACCAGCAGCCCCTGGCGGCCGTCCTCGCCGCCTTGAACAAAAGAACAGAGCACCGGCTCTGTCCTTCCTCCTTCCTTATTCCATGCCGTACTTGCGCTTGAATCTTTCCACCCGTCCGCCGGTATCGACGAACTTCTGCTTCCCGGTAAAGAGCGGATGGCACTTGGAGCAGATCTCCACGCGCAAATTCTGCGAAGTCGAACCGGTTTCAAAGGATTCGCCGCAGGCGCAGGTTACCGTCGTCCGGTAATACTGCGGATGAATATTCTTCTTCATGGTCAAACCTCCTCTAGAGCACACGGCCAAGTAAAGTAGATAACCTAATCCGCCTTAAGATGATAACATAATCCGCCCGCTTCTGCAACAAGTTGACGGTTCCTGGAATCCCGCCCTTTTAAGGTTGTCCGGCGCGGGCCCCTTCTGCTTTGAGGAGACACGCCTGGACCCGGGGATCCCTCCTTCAAGGCTGCCGGCGGCGCAAGCAAATTCAACAAAGTGGCCGTTTTCCATATAATCAATCAATATCAATCAACGGTTTTGCTTCAGGTATTCCTCCACCACCTGGCGCTCCCGGTAAGGGAGGGCCTCGGTTCCCACCAGCTGGTACTCCTCGCTGCCCTTCCCGGCCAGAAGCACCAGATCACCGGGCCCGGCCCGGGAGAGGGCAAAGCGCACCGCTTCGGCCCGGTCGGGAATAACCACCGGCTCCGTGCGCATGCCGGCCTTGATCTGGTTGATGATATCCTCCACTCTCTCCCCGGCCGGATTGTCGGCGGTAAGAATCACCAGGTCGCCGTAGCGCTCCGCAATCCGTCCCATCAGGGGCCGCTTGCCCCGGTCCCGTTCCCCGGCACAACCGAAGACAACGATCAGCCGGCGGAGGGGGCGCCGGCGCAGGAGCCTGAGCACCTGCTCCAGGCTCCGGGGGGTGTGGGCAAAGTCGATGACTACGTTAAAGCCGCCTTCGGCCTCGATCTCTTCCAGGCGGCCGGGAACGGCAGCCAGGCTGGAGAGCCCCTCGGAGACCGCCTCTCCGGGGAGGCCATACTGCCAGGCTACAGCGGCGGCGGCCAGGGCATTATAAACGTTAAACAGGCCGGGCAGCTTTAAAGCGGCCGCCACCCGCCCCCCCCAGCCGGAGAGGGAAAAGCGGAAGCAGCCGTTGTCCAGCTCCTCCAGGTCAACGGCCCGAACCGTCGCCCGGGGATCGTCGATTCCGTAGCTGATCACCGGAACGGAGATCTTCCTTTTCAACTGCGGGTAGTAGTTATCGTCGGCATTGAGGATGGCCCGGGCCTTGTCATCCCGTTTTATCAATTGAAACAGCATGCTCTTGGCTTCCAGGTAGCTTTCCATGGAGCCATGGTAATCCAGGTGCTCCCGGCTGAGGTTGGTAAAGACGGCGCTTAGGAACTCGCAGTGGGCTACTCGCTTCTGAATCAGGGCGTGGGAAGATACTTCCATGGCTACGTACCGGATCCCGGCGGGATGATCCCGGAGATGGGCCAGGCTTCTCTGAATATCCAGGGACTGGGGCGTAGTAAGCTCCAGCCGCTTCCAGGTGCCCTGAAAGCGCAAGCCCGTAGTGCCCAGTATGGCAGAGCTCTTGCCGGCAGCAGAGAAGACCTTATTAATATAGTAGGTAGTGGTAGTTTTTCCGTCGGTCCCCGTGACCCCGATGAGTTGCAGGCTCCGGGCCGGGTAGCCGAAAAAGCGGGCGGAGGCGGCAGAGAGGGCCCAGCGCGCATCCTCCACCATGATGACGGGAACGGAAGCTGCCAGGGGTCGTTCGGCAACCAGGGCCACGGCCCCCTGTTTCACCGCCGTAGCGGCGAAATCATGCCCGTCGTGCCGGCTTCCCTTTAAACAAAAAAAAAGATCCCCGGGACCCACCCTCCTGGAATGATAAGCCAGACCCTTGACTTCCAGGTTTTCCGTGGGGCCCGTGATGTTTAAGGGAGTGAATGTCTCCAGCAGCTCAGCTAAGCGCATTGCCCGCCTCCCCCAAGGAGTCTCTTTTATGGAAGTTGGGATTGGGGGTTGATTTTTTGCCCGTCCTTAAGGATTTCAAAATGCAGGTGCGGGCCGGTAGTATTGCCCGTTACGCCGATATACCCGATCACCTGGCCGGAGGAAACCCGCTGGCCGGGAGTTACCGCCAGCTTGCTGGCATGGCCGTAGCGGCTCGACCAGCCGTAGCCATGATCCAGTTCCACCATCAACCCGTAGCTGCCCCAGTACTGCGCCTTGCTCACCCGCCCGTCGGCGGCGGCATAAAAGGGAGTCCCGTGGGGAGCTCCAATATCGATCCCGTAGTGGAACTTGCCGTTGCGCCAGCCGTAGCCGGAGGTTAGCCGTCCCTGCAGCGGCCAGCTAAAAACAACGGTTCCGCTCCGGGAGAGGCGCCCTCCGGGGACAATGATCCTTTCCCCCCGGGGCAGCAAGCGGTCCCCGGACAAGCGGTTGGCCTCCAAAATGGCCTCCGCTTCAACCCCGTAGAGTTCGGCGATCTTCTCCACCGTCTCCCCCTCGGCTACCCGGTGAACGGAGCCCACCAGGGTTAGGACCTCAATGGTTTCGCCGGCGAAAATAAGGTGGGGATTGCCTATGTTGTTAAGCCCGGCCAGGGTTTCGATGTCCGTGCCAAATTCCAGGGCAATGGAGTAGAGGGTGTCTCCAGGCCGGATCTGGTAAGTGAACAGCCGGGGTTCCCTGGCGGCGGCATATTCCTGCAACTGCACCAGGTATAGCGGCAAACCCGCCCCCCCTTCGGAGGCGGCTCCCACCGGAATTCCCAGCAAAACCGCGCCGAGGAAGAGAAGAAACGCCGCAACCACACGTCCCTTGCTCCTCATGTCAAGATTTCTCCTTTGCTAATAGAAGTTGCTTCATATTCTGTTAATTAATTGTGCAAATTATACATTTTTGCCCTGAGGAGCAAGAAAATTTTCCTTAAATTGCCGCCGGCGGCCGTCCCGGTGGCGGCAAAAATGCCGGCGCTCCGCTGCTATAAAGATAAGTCAAGTATAGTACGATCATGCCAAGGTGAAGGTGCCGGACCGGCGCCGGATCCCGATGCCTGATTAGAGATTGTGCATGTTGCTTAGAAACTCCTCGTTATTTTTGGTCCGCTTCAGCTTATCCAAAAGAATTTCCAGGAATTCCACGTTGGAGGTATTGCCCATGGCCCGGCGCAGCGCCCACATCAGCTCCAGATTTCTTTCGCTCAGCAATAGTTCTTCCCGCCTGGTACCGGAGCGGGAAATATCAATGGCGGGGAAGATCCGCCGCTCGGCAATGCGGCGGTCCAGGTGCAGTTCCATGTTCCCCGTTCCCTTAAATTCTTCGTAAATCACGTCGTCCATCCGGCTGCCTGTATCGATTAAGGCCGTGGCAATAATGGTCAGGCTGCCGCCGCCATCAATATTGCGGGCGGCACCAAAAAAGCGTTTCGGCTTATAAAAGGCTGCCGGATCGATGCCCCCGGAAAGGGTCCGGCCGCTGGGGGGGATAACCAGGTTATAAGCCCGGGCCAGGCGCGTAATGCTGTCCAGGAGGACGGCCACATCTCGCCCCATCTCCACCAGGCGCTGGGCCCGTTCATAAACCAGCTCGGCGATCCGGATATGGTTTTCCGGGCGCTGATCAAAGGTGGAGCTGGCCACGTCGGCTTTTACGCTGCGCTCCATATCCGTCACTTCTTCCGGGCGCTCATCCACCAGCAGGATAATCAACTCCACCTCCGGATGGTTGGTGGAGATGCTGTTGGCGATCTGCTTCAGCAACATTGTTTTCCCCGCCTTGGGCGGAGAAACGATCAAACCCCGCTGCCCCTTCCCTATGGGAATCAAGAGATCAATAATCCTGGTGGCCAGGATATCCGGCTCCGTCTCCATAATTAACTGCTGCCGGGGATGAACGGGGATCAGGCTGGTAAAATTGGGCCGCCGGGCAAAGCGCTCCGGATCTTCCCCGTTGATGCTTTCCACCTGCAGCAGGGCGTAGTAGCGCTCGTTATCCTTGGGGGGGCGAATGATGCCGGAAACGCTGTCGCCGGTGCGGAGGTTGAAACGCCGGATCTGGGAGGCCGAGATGTAGATGTCATCATCGGAGTAGTAGTATTTCTGGCGGCGCAGAAAACCAAAACCGTCGGGCATAATCTCCAGCAAGCCTGAAGCCTTCAGCCTTTCGCCTTCGCACTCAAATTTGTCGACTTCCTTGGCCGGCCGGCCCCCAACTCTCACCGCGGGGGCAATTCTCTCCCTGCCGTTGGGTATTCTGTCGACTTCCTCCGCTGCCGCTGCCGCCCCGTTAGGCTGCCTCTCCGCCTCCTTGCAGAGTAGCTGCGCCAGCGTCTCAATCAACTGGGGCTTGCGCATGGTGTAATATGCTTTAACCCCATGCTCTTTGGCCAGGCGTTGCAACTGACTAAGGTTCATTTTTTTTAACTGCTCTGCTTCCATTTTTACACCACCTTCTAAGTTATTATGCCATCTTTATCTGCTTCATGGAAAAAAGCATCTTTATTGCCGGCAATCCGCTTCAAAACCTCAAGGGGAACCGGGCCCCGGCCGCCGGGCTCCTGGGGCGGTGGAAAGACGAGCCTTAAGGCCCCCGCCCCGCAGCCAAGGGCCCGCCTTGGACGGCGCTGCCGCGCCCCGGCAGGGAGAAGCCAATTAAAGCCGTCTTGAAAAACATTAAGCCCCTTGCTGCCCGCGTTTTTGTTCCCCGGCAGCCAGAAGAAGGCGTTTATAGCTGCTGGTCTTAAGACGGCGACAAGCCCGGGAAGAAAGGGGCCGGAAGCGGCCCCGGAGTGTCGGCCCGGGGAATACCCCTTCCGGCTTTCCGGCTGCAGTTCCAGGGTGGCACCAAAAATCGGCCGGCCCAAAAATCCCACCAGCAAACCATGGTCTCCCTGGCTCATGCATATTGCTTCAATACCAGTTGGCCCGAATTTGTCTTCATCATTAAAATCTTCCCTGAACCCGGCCGGATTTTGCCGGTCCCGGGGACTTCCCTGGAGAGAAAGCAGCGCCCTTCCGTTTACCCTGTTAGGGGCGGTGTGGGAAAAAGGTCCCTCCGGCAACAGCAGGATATGCTCTGGCGGTGCGGGCATGCGGAGCCGCGTTTCCGGTTAATGACGGCGTTTGCCAGTCTACCGGGAAATATAATTCCAGCCCAACAGTTTTCCGGTTTGCTCTCGTCTTAACTTTTGTCAGAAGGAATTGATGGTATCCCGGCAATTGCTCCTTATGCAAGCACTTTTGGCGGCAAATAAATTATTCGCCAGCCAATATATTATGCTGTATCCGAGATACAGGTTTAAGCTTTAATTTTCTTTAATAAATTTTTATAGCTGTCTTTTG
Organism: Clostridia bacterium DTU022; assembly: GCA_001512835.1. Lineage (GTDB taxonomy): Bacteria > Bacillota > Dethiobacteria > DTU022 > DTU022 > DTU022. The sequence goes on along the minus strand of LFRQ01000070.1, from coordinate 11,100 downwards.
CTCTGTTTTTGCCAGGCAATCACCGGTTTTTACCGGATGTAAAGCCGCGTAATTTATAGTAATTTTATTGTAGGAGGCTCGGGTTTTCCCGTCGTGCAGGCCGGCATTGGGGCAAGGACTTGCTTGATCTTTATTATTTTCATTAATCGAGCATAAGTATTCGCGCCTGCCTGCCCTAATTCCTGCCAACCGAGGAAAAGAACAAATTTTTGTAAGCCGGTAATTATTCTGCTCCAATAGTGCTATACTATGTATTTGCCGATAGATTTCCGGAGGGGAGGATGCCTTCATGAAGCCGGTGCGCTTTCTCCTGATCGCCCTGGCCGTGCTTTTGCTAAGCATTTCCGCAAGTTTCGGCTATTTCGTATACTCCATCGTGGAGATGGAGTCGCTGCCTCCCGTCCAAACCCCTTTGGCCAGCCAGATCTATGACCAAAATGACAACTTGCTGGCGCTGCGCTATATCGAAAACCGGGTGGAAGTTCCCTTGGAACAGGTTGCCGACACCGTCGTTAAGGCCACCATCGCCGTAGAAGATCGCCGCTTTTTTCAGCACATGGGCTTCGACCTCAGCGGCCTGGGCAGGGCCTTTTTTAAAAATATCCGCCAGGGCCAGGTGACCCAGGGGGGAAGCACCATCACCCAGCAGCTGGCCAAAAACCTGTACCTCACCCATGAGCGGACCTTCCAGCGCAAAATCAAGGAGGCCATCTATACCGTTCACCTGGAACGCAGCTATACCAAGGAGAAGATCCTGGAAATGTATCTCAACACCATTTACTATGGGAATTCCGCTTACGGCATCGAAGCGGCGGCCCAGACTTACTTCGACAAAAGCGCCGCCGAGTTGAACCTGGCGGAATCGGCTTTACTGGCCGGCATCCCGCGCAATCCGAGCTACTACTCGCCTTTTGTCAATAAAGAGGCCGCCCTGGCCCGCCAGAAGACCGTCCTGGCCTTAATGCACAAGGAAGGTTATATCAGCCGCCAGGAGATGGAAGAGGCCGCCGCCGCCACCCTGGAGTTCTGCGAACCTTCCCAGGAGGAGGATTATTGCGCCTACTTCGTCGATTATATCATAAACGGAGAGATAAAGGAGCGCCTGGGGGGGGATCTGACCCCCCTTTACCGGGACGGCCTAAAGATCTATACCACCCTGGATCCCCAGCTGCAGAAGGCGGCCCAGGAAATTGTCGCCCAGATCCCCGAACTGCGCCGGGACCAGGAGAATAAGCGCCAGCCCCAGGGGGCTCTGGTGGCTCTGGACCCGGCCACCGGCTACGTCAAGGCGCTGGTGGGAGGGCGGGATTTCCAGGAGACCAAGTTGAACCGGGCCGTTACCCCCCGCTCCCCGGGCTCTTCCTTCAAGCCTTTTCTCTATGCCGCCGCTCTGGAAGAAGGGTGTACCGCGGCGGATCTGATTATGTGCGAGCCCGTCTCCTTTACGGAACCGGGCCTGGACCAGCCTTACCGGCCCGCCGACTACGGGGGAGGCTGGCACCACCGCCGGCTCTCCCTCCGGGAGGCCCTGGTCACCTCCTGCAATGTCAGCGCCGTCAAAACCCATGTGGAGATCGGGACGGAGAAGATGGTGGAGATGGCCAAACGGCTGGGCATCACCAGCGAACTGGAGCCCTACCTCTCCCTGCCCCTGGGGACGGTGGAGGTTGGCCTGCTGGAGTTGACCGCCGCCTTCGCTCCCTTCGCCAACGGCGGCTACCGGGTGGAGCCGATCCTGGTGCGGAAGGTAACGGATGCCCAGGGCAACATCCTCTGGGAAAACCAGCCCCGGCCCCGGCAGGTCCTGGACGAAAGAATCGCTTTCCTGATCACGGACATCCTTAAAGGGGTCCTCACCCAGGGGGGAACCGCCTCAGGAGCAGGGGAAATTCTAAAGAGGCCGGCGGCGGGAAAATCCGGGACCTCCCATGACAGTAAGAATGCCCATATGATCGGATACACTCCCGACCTGGTGGCCGGGATCTATATCGGCGATGATTACGAGAATCCCCTGGGCGCAACAGGCGGCCGGCTGGCGGCCCCCTTGTGGGCAGAATTCATGTCCCGGGCCCACCGGGGACTGCCCTCCAGGGACTTTGCCGTCCCCCAGGGGCTGGTCCGGGTAACCGTCTGTACCAACACCGGGCTCCGGCAAAACAGTTACTGCAGCGGCGCCGGGCGGGAAGAGTACTTCCTGGCCGGGACAGAGCCCCAGGAGACATGCAACCCCTGGCGCTCCCCCGAATGCCGGCCTTCTTTTTGGATCCCCTGGTTCCCCTGGGAGAGCTGGATCAACAGATTTCAATAGCGGAGAAAGGGATTATGCCCCATTTCCGCTTCAATGGTGGTCTCCGGCCCATGGCCGGGGTAAACCCGGGTAGAAGGAGGCAGGGTTAGCAGCCGCTCCTTGATGCTGCGCATCAAGCGGGAAAAAGAACCGCCGGCCAAGTCGGTCCGCCCGATGGAACCGGCAAAGAGGGTGTCGCCGGTAAAGACGCTGGTGCCCAGCAGCAGGCTGACTCCTCCCGGGGTATGCCCCGGGGTCTCCATCACCGTCAAGTTCAAGGAGCCGCAGCGAATCTGGTCCCCTTCCCGGAGCCGGCCGTCGGGCGGAGGCTGCTTCCCCAGGACCAGGCCCAGGCCGAACCCGGGATTCTTATACAGTTCCAGGTCGTCCGGGTGAAGCAGTATTTGGGCCCCGGTGGCCTCCTTGATGGCCCTGTTGGCCCCGATATGATCCACGTGTCCATGGGTATTGACTATGTACTTGATGTTTAGCTTCAGCCGTTCAATCTCCCGAAGGAGCATCTTCCCTTCGGCACCGGGATCAATCACCAGGCCTTCTCCGGTTTCAGGACAGCCGAGCAGGTAACAGTTGGTGGCAAACATGCCCACTTCGTACCTTTTGAGGATCATGGATTCTCCTTTCCTTTTTTAAGCGCCGGGTGCTTTTGCCGCCGCGCCGGCGGAGCAGGCGGCGGCCTTCCCCTCCCTCTGCTTTTCATAAAGGCAGGGTTAATCCCGCTCGCAAAGGCTTCGCCGCCCCGGCGGCGGCATCTCCTCAGCCAAGGCCGCTTTAACCGCCGGCACTATGTGGGTAAGGTCCTTTAACCGGCCGGCCAGGCGGCGCCGCAGCTCCGGGGAACCGGCCAGCAGCCCCGGCACCGGATTCGCCGTATGTTCCGAATGATCCAACTCCTCCAGGTTGCCGTGATCGCTGACAACAATGACCAGGATATTCTGGAGATCGATCTCCGCCAGCAAGGCGCCCAGGAAGCGGTCCAGGATGTCCACCACCCTGGCCGCCTGCTCCCGGTCGCCGCTGTGCCCCACCAGGTCGGTTAAGAAATATTCAAAGAGGCAGAAGTGGTAGTCTCCCGCCAGGCGGGCCAGGCGGGCGCCTCCCTCTTCGGGGCTAATCCGGGGCACATCGAAGCCCATCTGCGCCAGAGTTTCGTTGGTGATATCCATGTATAAGGCTTCACCGCGGCGCAGGGCCTCCAGGTCCCGGAAAGATAAGCCGCCGTAATAGGTAAGCCAGGTGGAGCAAGAATAGTGGTCGCCGGGCAGCCCCCGGGCCAGGAGGTCAAAAAAAACCGGGCGGTAGGCGTTGATAAAGGCGCACCGGCAGCCCAGCCCCCTGAGCTGAGAAAAAATTCCTCTCCGCCGCAGGAGCTCCTTCAGGGGAGAAATGGGAAACCCTTTGAGGTGGCCGCCCAGGAGGCGGGGGGCGTTTTCACCAGTAAAGAGGGAGGTCTGTCCGGTAGCGCTCTGGGGAAGGCCCGGCACCCCCAGGAGCGGATCCAGCCCCAAAAGGGTAGCCTTTTCGTTGCTGAGGCCCACGGCCTCCCGGGTCAGCGGCTTCCCGGAGAGCAGTTTTTCCAACTGCGGGGTCGGGGCGAAAGAAAAAGGGTTGTTGGGCCCCGCTCCTCCCAGGCCCACTCCGTCAATAAAGATCAGGAGGACCCGCATCCTGCTACATCTCTCCCAGGGTAACGGAGAGGTTGTGCTCCTTTCCGTCGCGCAGGATGGTCAGCTGCACCTCCTGCCCCGGATAGTACTCCAGCAGGGCGTCAAACATCAGGGCCAGGTAGCCCGTCTCCACGCCGCCCACCGCCGTTACCACGTCCCCCTCCTTTAAGCCCGCTTTTTCGCCCGGGCCTCCGCTAATCACTTCATTAATATAGACTCCGCGGTCTGTAGGCACCCCGGTGTGATCCCGGTAATCGCTGACCACGATGCCGATCTGAGGCCGCCTTACCCGGCCGTACTCCTGCAGGTCCTTCACCACTCTTTTGACGGTGTTGCTGGGGATGGCAAAACCGATGCCTTCGACCCCCGTATTGCTTACTTTGGCCGAGTTGATGCCGATCACTTCGCCCCGCAGGTTTACCAGGGGCCCTCCGCTATTCCCCGAGTTGATGGCGGCATCCGTCTGGATATAGGTATAGGCATACTGGCTTTGCGAGATCCTGACCTGGCGGTCCTTGGCGCTGATGGAGCCTACCGTTACCGTCTGCTGGAAGTAGCCCAGAGGGTTGCCAATGGCGATGGCCGTCTCGCCCACCCTGGTCTTGGAGGAATCCCCCAGCTTCACGTAGGGGAGAGAATCCTTATCCACCTTTAAGAGAGCCAGGTCGGTTAAGGCATCCTCCCCCACCAGCTTCGCCGTGGCGCTGACGGAATTGGAGAAGACCACCGTTATGACATCGGCGCCGTCGATGACATGCTGGTTGGTAACGATATAACCGTCGGCGGAGATCACCACCCCGGTTCCTTTCCCGCTTTCCACCAGAGCCCTCTGCCCGAAGCGATTTACATAAACGCTGTTGCTCACGCCCACTACCGCGGGGGCGATCCGCTCCACCACTTCAATCTTGGCCTGATCCTCCGAGGTCACCGGAGGGTAGTCTTCTTCGCCGGGGTCTTCCTGGCCGAGCTGCTCTTCACCGCTTTTCCCCTGCTCCCCGGGAGGCGCCGAATATCCCGGCCAGCCCAGGTAGTGGTTGAAGGCATAAAGGAGCAGGGCCCCGCAAAGCACCCCGATAAGACCGACGACAAACAGCAGCACCGGGGAATAGCCCCGCCTGCCTGGCTGGTTATACCCGCTGTAAAAGGACAAGGCAAGACCTCCTTATTCTTGACCCGGAATCCTTCTCCTAGGGAGTTAAATAATAGTTTACACTAGTTTTCCCCCAGCGTAAAGTTATCGGCAAGATGGCAGCGGTCGTTGAAAAGTTCCAGCCGGAAGCGCCGTCTGGCAGGGTAGTAGCGGAGAATGGAGAGGGAGGCGGGAGCCGGGGCAAAAGGCCATTGTTGGCGGCTTCCCCAGCCCAGGGCGGCGGCAAAGCAGGCGTTAATCTGGCGAGCGTGGCCCACCAGCAGTACTCTCCGGAAGCGGTGGTTCTGCCCGGCAAGCCGGTTTAACAGGGTCCGGGCCCGGGCCAGGAGCTTCCGCTCCCTTTCGCCCCCGAAAAACCCGGCCCGGAGAGAGGCGCTTCTGTAGCGGCGCATCAGTTCCGGGTACAGCTCTTCGGCTTCGGCGACGGTCAGCCCCTCCAGGGCGCCCCAGGAGCACTCCCGAAGCAGGGGCGTGGCCACGGGATCCAACCCCACCGCTCGGCCGATAATGGTGGCCGTCTCCCAGGCGCGCTGCAGATCGCTGCTGTATATTATCTCCAGGCCGGCCGAGGACAGCCGCCGGGCCAAGAGGCCGGCTTCCCGGCGTCCCTGGGAGGACAAGGGGAGATCCATCTGCCCCTGAAAGCGCCTTTCCAGGTTGCCGGAGGTAGTGCCGTGCCTGACAAACCAAAGTTCCATGTCTAGCCAACAAAGCGGGGCAGGCCGATATAGCTCCGTTCCCGCAAGCGTTTTAACTGGGCTCCCAGGGCGGTCAGCTTTTGATCGATGTTTTCGTAACCCCGGTTGATCAGTTCCATGCCGTTGATGATGGTTTCGCCACGAGCCATGAGGCCCGCCACCAGCAGGGCCGCACCGGCCCTTAAATCGGGAACGGTAACCGGCGCCCCCGTAAGCTGGGTGCCCCCTTCAACCACGGCCGTCCGCCCTTCCACCTTAATCCGGGCCCCCATTTTTTTCAACTCCGGCACGTGGGCAAAACGCCCGTCAAAAACATTTTCCGTAACGATGCTGGTTCCGGAAGCAGCCGTGAGCAGAATCATCCCCAGGGGCTGAAGATCGGTGGGAAAGCCGGGATAAGGAAAAGTTTTCAGATCCACGGGGGAAAGGGGGCCCTTGGCCTGGACCCGGATCTTTTCCGGCTCAACGGTTACCTGGGCTCCGGCTTCCACCAGCTTGGCCGTTACCGCCTCCAGGTGCTTGGGAATAACCTCCTCCACCACCACGTCGCCGCCGGTAGCCGCCGCCGCCAGCATAAAAGTCCCCGCTTCGATGCGGTCGGGGATGATGCAGTGCTCCGCCCCTTTAAAACTGCTCACCCCTTCAATCCGGATCACGTCGGTTCCGGCGCCGCGCACCGAGGCGCCGATGGCGTTCAAGTAGTTGGCCAGGTCCACGATTTCCGGCTCCTTGGCCACGTTTTCCAGGATGGTAGTGCCCTCCGCCGCCACCGCGGCCAGCATCAGGTTAACGGTAGCCCCCACGCTGACCACGTCCAGGTAGATGCGGGCTCCCCGCAGCCGCTCGGCTTCCAGCTTAACCAGCCCATGTTCCGTGTTAATCCTGGCCCCCAGGGCGGCAAAGCCTTTCAGGTGCTGGTCAATGGGGCGGGGCCCCAGGTCGCACCCGCCGGGAATGGGCACCTCCGCCCGTCCAAAACGGGCCAGCAGGCTGCCCATCAGGTAGTAGGAGGCCCGGATCTTCTTCACCAGCTCCGGGGAAGGAGTATGTCCTTTTCTTAAACGGGAGGAGTTTAATTCCACCTGGTTCCTGCCGCGCCGGCGCACAGACACCCCCAGGTCTTCCAAAATGCGCAAAAGAATATGCACATCGGTAATATCGGGAAGGTTGTCAAGCTTGACTTTTCCCCCGGCCAATATGGCGCCGGGCAAAATAGCCAGGGCGGCATTTTTCGACCCGCTGATCTTCACCCGGCCCTGTAAACTTGTTCCTCCTTGTACCAGCAGCTTTTCCATCGGCCACCTTCCTTTCAAATACCGTTGCGCTGGAGATCTATTTCCAGATTGCCGGTAAAAGCATTAACATAATAACATTCGCTGCCATCGACCACTATGCGCCACACGGGGGGGACTTCCCACTGTTCGGCATCAAATTCCCGGCTATAGTAGCCGAAGTCGATCCCGGTCACCTTGCGGGGCCGGTCGTTGCTGCGCATCTCTTCCGCCAGCCTTAGCAGGGCTTCCGTAGCCGGGATCACCTTGTTCTCCTGGTTGGAGGACCATCCTTGCGGATTAAGCCAGTGCTTTTCCAGGGCGACAATCCGCTCCTTCTCCAGGGTTACGCGCAGATAGCTGGAGTAAAGCGGCTTATTCTGAAAGATGTGATAATAATTGAGAATCATAGTCTCTTCATCAATATACTCCACATAGTCAAAATATGCCTGGCGAGGCAATAAATTGTTCCTCCGCAAGTATTGCTCCGCTGCGGTAATAAGTTCGCTCTCGCCCACCTTATCCCCTGCTTTTATTAAGGGCTTGTTCATCGCCTCCACCCGTTCCTCCCCGGGAAAGACAATTAAAAAAGAGCTTCTGGGAACGGTGCGGTCCACGGCCGCTTCCAGCTGTATGTTCACCTGCTCCAGCTGCTCCCGGACATAGCGCACCTGTTCCGGGGTAACCGCCTCCCGGGAAAGCTTTCCCGTTCCCGGCCAGAAGAGATGATAGGCCAGAAACAGGTTTAAGCCGAAAAAGGCGACGATCAAGATCATCCTGGCCCGCCCTAAATTCATCGCGCTCCTCCTTCCAGGAGATGCAAACTTTTCCCGTCCAGGATCATTTCCCGGCCGTTTATCCTGACCACCCAAACGGGCTGGCCCCGATAAGCGGAATCGGCGAAGTCAACCAGGTAAGCCAGTTCCACCGCTTCCAAATATGCCGGCCCTTCTTCCTCCGCGCCTTGCTCCTGGTACTCCTTGAAGGCCTTCTTCAGGGCCTGGGAGAAGGGTGCAACCACAATTTCCTCCTCCGCTGCTTTCCGGGGCTGGAAAAGGTGCCGGTTCAGGTAGATGAGACCGCCATCGTTGAAGGCCATCTCCACCGTCCAGCCGTTTTCCCCATATAAAAGGGGAAGACCGCCGGCATAAAAGCGCCACTGGCAGCGGCAAAGGCTATTTCTGCCCCCCTCCCCGGAAACCAGGTCCAGCCCGACCAGCCGCAGGCCGGCGGGCCAGCCGCTGTAATAGCACAGCAGCCTGTTGGCCTGGTTTAACGCCGCGGGGTAAGAGTCCGTGGCGGAAAAGCTGTGCTCCAGAAGGGGCGCAGAGTATTCCAGCCTCTCCCGGCCAATGCGCAATCCCCTCTCTCCATCGGTATAGATGGTGGCCCCGTCCCGCTCATCAATGCGCCGGACCAGATTGTACCTGGTGAAAAAGATTTTCACCAGCCGTTCATGTTCCGGTTCCTCCACGGCTATTTCCAGGGCCGGCACCGACTCCAGGAGGGGGATCCAGAGGGGCTCTTCCACCTGAATGGGGAAGTCCACCAGGGCGGTCAACTCTTCCCCCTGGAACTCCCGGTACGGCAGCATGCTGTCGGGGGAGAGCTTCTCCAGAAGCTCCTGCAGCTGCTGCGCCCCCCCTTCTTCCAGAAACAGGCCCCGCTCTTCTCCCCCTTCTACCGCTTTTAAAACCAGTTCCAGGAGTTCGCCCCGCTCCCATATCTCCAGCCCGGCCAGTTCCCGGTAAGGCCTCTCGGGCATGGCGGTAGTTCCGGAACCTATGGGGAAAGGCGGCTCAAAGTGCAACTGCAGCAGCAGGCTGCCCCGGGGCAGCCTGTTCTCGCTAACGATGCCCCCTTTTAAGACCCCTTTTTCCAACTGCTCCAGGATCTTGCCCCAAACCTCCTGGAAGCCGGGTTGTCCTTCTTTTAAGACCCGGTTCGTTCTCTGGCCGGGGAAGACAATCTTCTCGGGTGCGATCACCCGGCCGGCGGGGCGGGGCTCTTCAAAGTAGACGCGCTCGTATTCTTCCTGCGTCGCCACCTCGTAAGGGACCCGGGCGTACCATAGCAGATAGGTTAAGTAGAGGCTGGAGAGGACCAATAAGATCAGGACCAGGGACTGTACCTTCTCTTTCACGAGACCACTTCTCTCCTCTCGTCATCTTTGGCGGGAGGTAGAGTAAACCAGACCCGCGTTCCCTTTCCCGGCTCGCTCTCCACCCAAATTTCCCCCCCGTGGGCCTCCACGATTTTTCGAGCAATGGAGAGCCCCAGCCCGGTGCCGCCGTAATTTCGGCTGCGCGTCTTCTCCACCCGGTAAAAGCGTTCGAACAGGTGGGGCAAATCTTCCGGGGGGATCCCCACCCCGGTATCGGCCACCAGCACCTTGATCAGGCCGGCCTCCAGGCCGGCGGAAACGGTTATCTCCCCCTCGGGGGGAGTATATTTCAGCGCATTGTTGAGCAGGTTTACAAATACCTGGCGGATCCGCTCCTTGTCGGCCCAGACCACGGGAAGCATCTCGGGCATTTCAACCTTTATGGGAGCCGCCTCCGAGCCCCATTTCCGGAGCAGCTGCTCTCTAACCTCCCGGGCCAGTTCGCCTAAGTCTACTTCCGTCTTGTGCCACTCCATCTGGCTGTAATCCAGCTGGGAGAGAACCAGCAAATCCTTTACCAGGTTGACCATGCGCTCGGTCTCCGCGCTCACCACCTGCAGGAAGCGATCCCTTACCTCGGGCTCCTCGGCGGCCCCCTCGATGAGGGCCTCCACGTAGCTATTGATGGTAGTCAAGGGAGTCCGCAGCTCGTGGGAGACGTCGGCCACAAACTCCTGCTGCTTCTGAACCAACTCCCGCTCCTTGGTGATATCGTGCAGCACCACCAGCACGCCGCTGGGAGCCCCGGCTTCCTGCTTGAAAGGGGCCAGCCGCGCCTGGATCACCAGGGTGGGGCTGGTTCTATTGATCTCCACCACCATGTCCCGGGGCTGGAATAAAAAATCGTCCAGGATGGAATCGCCCACCAACTCTTTCAGCACCGGGTAGCCCGGCTGGTTCAGAGAGACCTGTTCCCGGACCAGGCTTTCCAGAAGAGTGCGGGCCGCCGGATTAATATGAATGATGTCGCCCTGGCCATCCAGGGCGATGATGCCGTCGTTCATATAGTTGATGATGGCTTCAACCTTGCTCTTTTCCGAGGAGATCTCTTTCATGTTGTGGTTCAGCCGCTCGGCCAGGTAGTTGAAGGCCTGCCCCAGCTGGCCGATTTCATCGGAAGACTGCACCTCAATGGTCTGGCTGAAGTCGCCGGCGGCCATGAGGCCGGCTTTCCTGGTAACCTCCTTGATAGGAGCAGTTATGGTTCCCGTTATAATCAGGCCCAGGAAGAAGCCGATGGCTAAAACCACCCCGGAGCCGGTCAACAGCAAGAGCTTGATCTGGTTCAGGGTATTATCGACTCCCCTAAGGGAGCCGCTCAGGTAGATTATCCCGATGGTAGCCCCGGACTCCGTCACCGGGTAGGCCAGGTAAAAGCGCCGCTCATTATAGCGCGGATCGTAGCGGATAGTGGAGCTCTGGGTGCCCGTTAAGGCCCGGGTCACCTCTTCCCTGATCATGCGGCGGCCGGCGATATCATCCCGCCTGGAACTGCCGATCACCTGGGCATAATCGTCCAGGACCGTGATCTCCACCTCCCGCCATCCGCTGAACTCGTTGATCAGGTGCATGATATCTTCCAGGGCCGTCCCCTGCGTCTCCTTTAGTCGGGAAGCAAGAAAGGCGGAAAGCAGCTTGCTCTGGCTTTCCATGCTTAGCTGGTAATTGTTCAGGTAGTAGCTTTCCAAGGACTGGACCAGGTAGACGCTGATTCCCTGGAGGGTAAACAACAAGAGCAGCGAGTAGAGCAGCACAATCTTGCCCTGGAGACTTCTAAGCATGGGGAGCTCTCCTAAAATAGTAGCCGACGCCCCTTTTGGTCTGGATATATTCGGGATCGCCGGG
>LFRQ01000049.1 GCA_001512835.1 Clostridia bacterium DTU022 | reverse complement strand
CCGCTGAACTCGTTGATCAGGTGCATGATATCTTCCAGGGCCGTCCCCTGCGTCTCCTTTAGGCGGGAAGCAAGAAAGGCGGAAAGCAGCTTGCTCTGGCTTTCCATGCTTAGCTGGTAGTTGTTCAGATAGTAGCTTTCCAAAGACTGGACCAGGTAGACGCTGATTCCCTGGAGGGTAAACAACAAGAGCAGCGAGTAGAGCAGCACAATCTTGCCCTGGAGACTTCTAAGCATGGGGAGCTCTCCTAAAATAGTAGCCGACGCCCCTCTTGGTCTGGATATATTCGGGATCGCCGGGATCGCGCTCAATCTTCTCTCGCAGGCGGCGTACCGTTACATCCACCGTCCGCTCGTCTCCCACGTAGTCATAGCCCCAGACCTGGTTTAAAAGCTGCTGGCGGGTAAAAACATGGCCCGGGCGGGCCATCAGGTGGACCAGCAGGCTAAATTCCCGGTAAGTTAAATCTACGGGCTTCCCCCGGACATAGGTCTCCATGAGATCCAGGTCTACCGCCAGGTCGCCCTGCTC
>LFRQ01000037.1 GCA_001512835.1 Clostridia bacterium DTU022 | reverse complement strand
CCCTCCACCAGGGGCTTTAAGTATTGCGCCCCCGAGCCCGCCCTGAAGGCGGCGGCGGAGATTATCAACGGCGCCCGGCAGCCTCTCTTCCTGGGAGGCAGCGGGGTGGGTTTCAGCAGGCCGGGGATAATACTGGAGCGCTTTATCGAGAAAACGGGCCTCCCCTTTATTTTGATGAATTACGGCCGGGGGGAGCTTCCCGATGAACACCCCCAATCGATTTGGGATTGCGGCAACCTGGGTTTAACGGTTGCTCTCCAGCAGGCCGACGTCCTGCTGGTGGCCGGGCTGCGCTTTAACTGGCTCCTGCAGTCCGGGGAGCTTATCCCCCCGGGGACCAAAATTGTGCGCATCGACATCGATCCCCACGAACTGGACCGGAACCGGGCCGTCGACGTAGGCCTGGCGGGGGACGTGGGACTGGTGCTGGAGCAGCTAACTTCCTTGGTGGAAGAAAGGGACCATAGCCGGTGGCTAAGCACCCTGCGGGCGGCCAGCCGCTCCATGC
>LFRQ01000024.1:315-6550 GCA_001512835.1 Clostridia bacterium DTU022 | reverse complement strand
ACTTCATATTCCGGCAGCCCCCGGTTGAGGAGGGCCATCCCGCATTCGCCGTCGCTGAGAAACATGTACCGATGCTGGGAGTAGATGGGCACCGGCTTCGCCGACCACATCTTCTCTTCCCAGTCGGGATCCTCCACGGTGTGGGGCCGGGCAATAGTCCCGAATTGCACCTCCGCCCGGGAGCTTTCCGTTTTCAGGCCGCTGGGGAAGAGAACCCTCAGGCGGTGATCCCGGGCCCGGTTCTCCACTTCAGTGCGGATCTCCACCCGGGGCAGGTCCGCGTAGATGGTCACCCAGCTGGTGATAGGCAGGGCAACGGTCTCCCGGCTCCTCTGCCGGCTCTCCTCGTCGTACCTTTCCGGCACCACCAGCTCCAGGGAGATGGCGAGGGTGGCTTTGAGGGGGCCGGCGGCAACCACCTTTACGTCGGCTTTCGCCCCCGCGGAGGTAACAGGCACATCGTTGTCTACAGGGTTAAAATCGTATGTATCCCCGTTGTCGCCACAATCTTCAAAGAGGTTCAGGCCGGTATACATCCTCCCGGAGGCCTTGTCCAGGAGATCGATGGTCCCGTTCTCATTCACCTTCAGGGCCAGGAAGCGGTTCTCCATCTCCCGGTCGCCAACCTTCAAGGCCTCCGGCGGCGCCCCGGCCGGAGGGACGGCGCCCTCCTCCACCTGGTAGACCCGGTAGCCCACGTGGAAATCAAAATCGGCATAGAAGGAGAAGCGGATCTTTTTCTTGATATCCTGGAGCATCGCTCCATCGGTAAAGATGCTCAACCGGCCCACGTTAAAATCTTCTACCGCCTCCAACTGGCAAGGGACGGCCTCTCCGCTCTCCTCCCGGAGCAGGAATTGTTCATCGTCCAGGTAGAGCTCCGCCGTTACCAGCTGGCGGCCCGGGGTCATGGCGTTATTGAAGACCAGCAGGCGGATCTTATCCGTGCCCATGCGCCAGGCCAGGGCCCGGGACTGCCCTTTAACCAAGGTCTCCGCTATAATGCCCACCTGAACCTGGCGCTGGTCGATCTCCCGGTGGACCAGGTCCAGGCAGCAGCCGGCGATGCTGTCGTGGGCCTGGTTCTGGAGCAGGTATCGCCAAGCGGTGTTAATCAGCCCTCCCGGGTACTCCGCCCCGAAAAACCAGGCGATAACGCTCAGGGGCTCCACGTAGTGGGTCAGGGCCGTCTCCAGCCGGCGGTTCTCCTGCTTCTGGTGGATCCGGGTGGAGAGGCAGCCGGGATGTACCCTGGTCTTCTCGGGAGTCATCATCTCACCGGCAAGCACCTGCAAAGCGGGCGCCCGGCTCCGCACCGCCTCCAGGTACTGGGGCAGGGAGCCGTGAATAAAGCGCACCTTCTCCTGCTTCCGGTTCAAAGCCTCGATCAGCCGGGGAATCTCCTCTTCCGCCTTGGCATGATCCCCGCCGTTCATCAGCAGGATATTGTCCGTGGAGGCCAGCTTTTGCAGCTCCTCCACCACGGCGTTGAGCCGAAACTCGGCCCGGTCGACGTTGTCGGGGAGAAACCAGGCGTTGACGTAGCCGGCGGGCAGGTAGACGGCAAAAACGCGGTCCCCGCTGAGGGCTTCCCAAATAAACTCCGAGTGCTGCAGCCGGTGGTGGGGCACACCCCGCATCACCACCGCGGCATCGATGCCGAAACCTTTCAGGATATGGGGGATCTGGGCCGACTGCCCGAAGGCGTCGGGGAGGTAGCCGATCTTCATCGGCTCCCCGAAGCGCCTGCTGATGCGGTCCCCCAGCAGCAGGTTGCGCACCAGGGACTCGGCCCCGGGTATAAACTCGTCGGGCTGGACGTACCAGGGCCCCACCAGGATCCGGCCCTCCCGGACCAGCTTCTGCAGGCGGGAAAACTGCTTCGGCCTTACCTCCAGGTAATCTTCCAGGAGGGAGGTCTGTCCGTCCAGCATGAAGCTGTGGAAGTCCTCCTGCTCCTCCAGCAGGTCCAGCAAGTAGTCCATATAGTAAACCAGGCGCGCCCGGAAGTGCTGATAAGGCTTGTACCATTCCCTATCCCAGTGAGTATGGGAGACAAGATAGGCGCTAATCATGCTCCTTACTGTCCTCCGTCTCTTCTTCGTCTTCTTCTTCCGTCTTCGCCTCCCGCTTTAACAGGTTGACCAACAGGGCCGTAGTCAAGACGCCCGCTGCCACCGCCAAGAGGTGCCCCAGCTTATTGTTCACGAAGATGGTGGCCGCCAGGGTGGGCATGATCATGGGGTTGACCACCCCCAGGGCGGCGGAGAGCCCTGTGGTCACCGCGGTGCCGATCATGATGGAGGGGATCACCCGCCGGGAATCAGCCACGGCAAAGGGCATGGCCCCTTCCGTAATGCCGATGAGCCCCAGGATGGTCGCCGACCTCAACGCCCCTCGCTCTTCCTTGGCGTATTTATGGGGCGCCAGGAAGCAGGCCAGGGCCATCCCCAGGGGAGGGATGCCCATGGCGATGTTCACCGCCGTATTGGGTCCCAGGACATGCTCCGCAAAAAGCCCATAGGCGAAGGTCAGGGCCGTTTTGTTTACCGGTCCGCCCATGTCGAAAGCTATCATCGCTCCCAGGACCACCGCCACAACCACCTGGCTGCCCACTTTCATGTTCACCAGCCACTGGGAAAGGGCCTGGAGGGCGGAACCAAGGGGCGGGCCAATAACAAAAAAGAGCAGCAGGCTCACCGCCAGGCTGGTGGCCACCGGCAGCACATAAAGGTCAGCGAAAGCGGCTGCCGTCGGGGGGAAGGGAATCTTCTTCAGCAGGAAAATCCCGTAACCCACCAGCAGCCCCACCACGATTCCGCCCAGAAAGCCGGTTCCCATTTTGTGAGCGATCAGGCCGCAGAGCAGAGCCGGCATGATGGCCGGGTATTCGGCAATGGAGAAGGCAATAGAAACAGCAATGATCAGAGGGACAAGGGCAAAGGCGGTGCGGACGAGCAAGGCCAGGAAAGGCACTTGCTCCTCTCCTCCCAGCATTTCCGTCAGCACCAGCAGGAGTGCGCCCGTGAAGACCACGGGGATCATGTTGCCCACCCCGGTAAACAGGTGCCGGCTCAGGTCTTGCAGGCCTTCTTTCATTTATCTTTCCTCCACTTGTTCAGCAGCTCCAAACCCTTGTCCAGGACCCGGCCGGGCTGCTTCACGGCTTCGGCCACTTTAACCTTACACACGGGTTTCCCGGCAAAGCGATCCTCTTTTTTGATCTTGATATCGGAGGCGATAATTACCAGATCCGCCTTCTCTATGTCCTCCGGCTTCAGCTCGTAAGATATCCCAATGCCCCCCTGCACTTCCACGGCAATCTGGAATCCCCGGCCTTCAGCAATCTTCTTCAAGGCCGCCGCTGCCATGTGACTGTGAGCAATACCCATCATGCAGCCGGTTACTGCTACAATCATCACCTGACTTCACCTCCGTCCGGGTAACCTTCTTTAAAAAGCCGGTAAATTTCCTCTCTGGTACAAGCTTTCAAGAGGCGTTCCGTAAACTTCTCTTCCACCAGGAGCTCGGCCAACTCCTTCAAAATGAGCAAGTGCTCCTTCTCTACGGTCTTGGGAACAGCCAGAAGCATGACCAGTTCCACCAATTCATCCCCGGTCCCGCTCCAGTCCAAGCGGCGGCACTTGCCCACGGCCAGGCAGCTCTCTTTCACCGCCGCGGACCGGGCATGGGGGATGGCGATGCCCCGGCCAATCCCCGTGGGATACTCTTTCTCGCGCCGGAAAACATCCTTGAGGAAAGCAGCCAGCGACTTCAGCTTCCCCGCTTTGTCCAGCAACAAGGCCAGCTCCCGAATGGCCTCCTCTTTGCACAAGGCGACCATCTTCGGCTTGATTAATCTTAAACTGGTCAAGGCGTGAATCTGCATCCACTATCCCTCCCGCAACCGGGTTGACCTAAATTCCAAACCGTTGGCGCCCGTCTCAACTGCCGGAGCATCCCTTATGAGCAATCAGCTTGCCAATCTCGGTGGCGTCATCTCTGAGTTGGTGGAATCGTTTCCATATATTAACCGCGCTCCTTTAATTTAATTATACCGATTTTAGAGGGAAATAAAAATGATAATATTTCTTTAACTAAAAGCAACTTTTCAAACTCTCGAGATAAAATAAACCGCCTCCCGGTTCCCCTCTGGGAGGCGAGGCAAAAGCGTCCTTCACGAAGGCATGAAGGCTAGCTGTTCTTTCCCGCCAGGTCCCCCACTACCGGCAGCTTGAAGTATTCTCCCTGGTAAGCTTTCACCATCAGCACCACCCAGAGGGCCAGGGCCGCCAGCCCCAGCAGGGTGCCGACGAATTTTAAAAGAGAAACGATAAAAAAGAGATGCAGGCTGGAAAATAACGCTACGAACAGCGAATCGATAATAAATAAGATAACTATGATGGCAACGGAGGCCAGGATGGATTGCAGGGCATGAAACCGGACAAAGCGGTTTTCCTTTTCTAAAAAAAAGAAGATTAGGCCCGTTACAAATCCCAATAGATAACACAAGAGACCGGCAGTTTTGGGATCCAGTCCTGTGGACAGCGGACCGTCATCCATAAAAATCCCTCCTTTTATATATTTTAGGACAGGTCTCTTTATAAGTTCGCTACCCTTTAATCTATTCCTGCACCGCCCTTTAGGTGCCGAAGAAGCTCTGCGGGTGCAAACCCCAAGGCAGGGAAATATTGCTTGATGGAGTATTAATATATTTTGAACCTGTCGTATTAACTGCGACTCCTGGACTCTTGCAATTGTTCCATCAATAGAAAGAGGGTGTGTCATGATTAAAGAACTGATCCGCCAAATGACCCTGGAAGAGAAAGCCAGCCTCTGCTCCGGCCTGGATATGTGGAACACCACCCCGGTGAAGAGGCTGGGCATCCGCTCCATCGTGGTATCCGACGGCCCCCACGGCCTGAGAAGGCAGCTAAAGGATGCCGACAACTTCGGCATAGCCGACAGCGTGCCGGCCACCTGCTTCCCCACGGCCAGCGCCATGGCCGCTTCCTGGGACCCGGAGCTGGTAGCCGAGATCGGGGCCGCCATCGCCGAAGAGTGCCTGCAGGAAGGAGTCTCCGTGCTCCTGGCTCCGGGGGTGAACATCAAACGCTCCCCCCTGTGCGGCCGCAACTTTGAGTACTACTCCGAGGACCCCTACCTGACGGGAGAGATGGCCGTGGCCTTCATCAACGGGGTCCAGTCCAAGGGAGTGGGCACCTCCCTGAAGCACTACGCCGTCAACAACCAGGAGCACCTGCGCATGACCATCGACGCCATCGTGGACAAGCGCGCCCTGAGGGAGATCTACCTGCCCGCCTTCGAGGCGGCGGTGAAAAGAGCCCAGCCCTGGACGGTGATGTGCGCCTACAACAAGCTGAACGGCACCTACTGCAGCGAACACCGGGAACTGCTCACGGAGATCCTGAAGGAAGAGTGGGGACACCAGGGTCTGGTGGTCACCGACTGGGGCGCCTGCAACGACCGGGTGGCCGGCCTGATAGCGGGGCAGGAGTTGGAGATGCCCGGGGGAGGCCTGGACAACGACCGCGCCATCGTAAAGGCGGTAAAGAGCGGCCGCCTGGACGAAGCCGTCCTGGACGCCGCCGTGGAGCGCATCCTACAGCTGGTGCAGAAAGCGGTGGAGAACCTGAAGCCGGGCTACCGCTACGACGCGGAGGCCCACCACGCCCTGGCCCGGAAAGCGGCCGCCCAGTGCGCCGTGCTCCTGAAAAACGAGAACAACATCCTTCCCCTGGACCGTTCCACCAAGCTGGCGGTCATCGGCAAACTGGCGGAGAAGCCCCGCTACCAGGGCAGCGGCAGCTCCCTGATCAATCCTACCCGCCTGGAAAACGCCCTGGACGAGATGAAAAGGCGGGGGCTGAAATTCGCTTATGCGCCGGGTTACAGCCACATCACCGACGCCCCCGACGAGGCCCTCATCGTGGAGGCCTGCCGCCTGGCCAAGGAGGCGGAGGTGGTGGTGGTCTTTGCCGGGCTGACGGACACCTACGAGTCGGAAGGCTTCGACCGGGAGCATCTCAAGCTGCCCGCCAACCAGGACCTTCTCATCCAGCGGCTGGCCCGGATCAACCCGAACCTGGTGGTGGTCCTCTCCGGCGGGGCTCCCATGGAGATGCCCTGGGTAAACGAGGCAAAGGGCATCCTGAACATGTACCTGGCCGGGCAGGCCGGGGGCGCCGCCGCCGTGGACCTGCTCCTGGGGGAG
>LFRQ01000024.1:0-242 GCA_001512835.1 Clostridia bacterium DTU022 | reverse complement strand
GAGTACCGGGAGAGCATCTTCGTGGGCTACCGCTATTTCGACACCGCCAAGAAGGAAGTGCTCTTCCCCTTCGGCCACGGCCTCAGCTACACTAGCTTCGAGTACCTGGACCTGAAGGTATCCGAAGAACGGGTTGAGGATCCGGACGGGCTCAAGGTAACAGTAACCGTAAAAAACACCGGGCCGGTGCCGGGAGCGGAGGTGGTCCAGCTCTACATCCAGCCGCCGGAATCGAAGATCTT
>LFRQ01000046.1 GCA_001512835.1 Clostridia bacterium DTU022 | reverse complement strand
CTTTTTCTGTAATTAGAAGTCAATTCCCTTCTAAAATCCCTACAGTAATTTTACACTAACCTTACCGGGCGGGGAGATTTGCCCCGGCGATTCAATCTTGTTTTGATCTGGGCATCAACGGTATTCTTTCTGGGGCCCCGTTCTTCTTAACCATGGCCGGTACCGGTTTCCGGTTCTCGAAAAAGCTGTCGGAGAGGTTGGCCGGCGCAGGGCAACAGCCGGCCCGGCCGGGGTTTTTCAGAATTGGCAGGCAGGAGTTGCCAGGAGGGTGGAATAAAAGTTATAATTTTACCGGCAGGCGGGGGGCTGGTGGTAAGTATTTGGACCTGCCGCAGACGAAGCCCTTCTAATCCCGCGTCAATGGTGGTGAGCCTATGGACCTGCAGCAGTTGAAAATTTTCTTGAGCGTGGCGGCCCATAAAAGCTTTTCCCGGGCAGCGGAGGCCCTTTTTTTAAGCCAGCCCACCGTCAGCGCCCGGATCAAGGGGCTGGAGGAAGAGCTGGGGACGGTGCTCTTCGATCGCTCCCGGCCCCGGGAGGCGGTCCTGACCCGGGCGGGAATGCTCTTTATGGACTATGCCCAGCGCCTGGTCAACCTGGAGGCGGAGGCCCTGGAGAAGGTGGCGGGGCGGTCCGGCCAGGCGGCAGAGATGGTTCGCATTGGGGCCAGCACGGTGCCGGGCCTCTACCTGCTTCCTTCCTGGCTGGCGGAAGCCAGGCCCCTCTTTCCCGCCCTGGAGATTACCCTGGCCGTCCTGGATTCCTCGGAGGTGGTGGAAAATTTATTGAATTATAGCTTTGAGCTGGGGTTCGTGGGCAGCGCTTCCCGCCGGGAGCAGCTCTCCTGGCATCCCGTGGCGGAAGACGAGCTGATCCTGGCCGCCCCCCCAGGGCTCTTCTCTCCCCGGAAGAAAGGGGGGACGGTAAGCCTGGAGCAGTGCCTGGAGCACAACTTGCTCCTGCGGGAGAAAGGTTCCGCTACCCGGCAGCTCTTGGAGCAGGCCCTGAAGGAGCGGGGACTCACTTTTGATGCCTTTCCCTCCCGGACTTTAATCAACAGCCTGGAGGGCATCAAGCAGGGGGTCCGCTTCGGGCTGGGTATCTCCTTTATCTCCCGGCGTTCCGCCGAAGATTACCTGAACATGGGCCTGCTGGAAGGGTACCGGGTGGCGGGGATGGAGCTGCGGCGCACCCTTTACCTGGTTTATCAC
>LFRQ01000128.1 GCA_001512835.1 Clostridia bacterium DTU022 | reverse complement strand
TCCAGGGCCGGCCCGTTTATGCGGGTGGTGATCCCCTCCTCCAGGAGTCCCCGGTAGAGGGCGGTTTTCAAGCGCAGCAGCAAGGACCGGTTCTCCTCCAGCCGCGGGAAGATGGAGCGGGCGGCCAGGGCAAAGCCGGCGGCCCCGGCCACGTTTTCCGTGCCCGGGCGCAGCCCCTGTTCCTGGTCGCCGCCGTGGCAGAGGGGCTGGAGCAAGGTATTCTGCTTTACCCAGAGGCCCCCGATCCCCTTGGGCCCGTGGATCTTGTGGGCGCTGAAGGAGAAGAGGTCGGCCTGCCAGCGGCTGGGGTTTACCGGTATCTTTCCAAAAGACTGGACCCCGTCCACGTGAAAATAGAGGTCGGGATTGCGCTTTTTTACCAGGGCGCCGATTTGCTCCACCGGCTGCAGGGTGCCGATTTCGTTGTTGGCGTGAATAATGCTGACCAGAATCGTCTCCTCGGTGATCGCCTGCTCCAGCTCCTGGAGGTCGATGTAGCCCTGCCGGTCCACGGTAAGATAGGTGGCCTGGAAGCCTTCTTCTTCCAGCTGCCGGAAAGCGTTCAGCACCGAGGGATGCTCGATCCTGGTGGTGACAATGTGGCCGCCCCGGCGGCGCCGCCGGTAGGCGGCCCCTTTGATGGCGAGGTTATTGGACTCGGTGCCTCCCGAGGTAAAAAAGATTTCCTCCTGGCGAACCTGCAGCAGCTCGGCGAGGGTGGCGCGGGCTTCCTTCAACACCCGTTCGGCCTCCATCCCTTTCCGGTGCAGCGAGGAGGGATTGCCGTAAACCTCTTTTTGGATTTTGGCCATCAACTCTACCACCTGGTCCAGGGGACGGGTAGTGGCACTGTTGTCCAGGTATATTTCCTCCATCTGGGACACCTCTGTTTGACGGTCCATTTGAAAAAAGCCCGGGTCCCCCCGGGCTTTGGCTATAATAGGTTCTTAAACCGCTAAAACTTCCTTGACCGAGGGGACTTCCTTCTTCAAGGCCCGTTCAATTCCCTGCTTCAAGGTAACGGTGGACATGGGGCAGCACCCGCAAGCCCCCTTGAGGCGGACCTTGACAATACCGCCCTGCTCGTCCACCTCCACCAGTTCCACATCGCCGCCGTCGGCTTGCAAAGCCGGCCTGATCTTGTTCAAAACCTGTTCAATTTGCTCTTTCAAAATAATCCCTCCCCTAGTGGCTGCCCAAAGACAGCACTGAACGTGGTTTCATTATATCACAAATGCCCGTTGGGACAAAATAGAATTCGTTTAGATCAAATCGCCCCCCTGGGGATCGGCCTCCCGGGCGCCGCCGAAAGCACGGGAGAAAAGAGAGCTAAATGCCAGCCGGCAGTACCAACGGGGACGCCTGCTTAAAAAGCCCCTTGCCGGGAGTGCCTGGCCCCCCCGCCGGGTTGACAACAGCCAAGTATTTCCGTCATAATACTCCTAACAATAAGTTGAATCGGGGGATGGCCTAGATCATGATCGCTCAGGATTTGCAGGAAAGACTGCATGAATTAAAAAGGGAGAAGAAGGCTGTTATTCTTGCTCATAATTATCAAATTGAAGAGGTGCAGGAGGCGGCGGATTATACCGGGGATTCTCTGGAGTTAAGCCGCCTGGCTGCCGAACTGGATGCCGAAGTTGTTGTTTTTTGCGGCGTTCATTTCATGGCCGAAAGCGCCGCCATCCTGGCCCCGGAAAAGACGGTGCTTCTGCCCGAGCCTTCTGCCGGCTGTCCCCTGGCGGATATGGTTACCCCTTCCGCCCTGCGCGAATTTAAACAGAAATACCCCCAGGCAAAAGTGGTCGCCTACATAAACTCTTCCGCCGCCGTTAAAGCGGAGAGCGATATCTGCGTGACTTCAGCCAACGCGGTGAAAGTGGTGGAATCCCTGGAGGCGGAAGAGATTATTTTTGTTCCCGATTGCAACCTGGCCCATTACGTCTCCCGCCAGACCGGCAAAAAGATTATCCCCTGGCCGGGGTACTGCATTACTCACCACCGGGTTTTCCCCGAGGATGTGGAGAGAGCCCGTCGGGCCCATCCCGACGCCCTGGTAATGGTCCATCCCGAATGCCGCCCGGAGGTGGTGGAGATGGCCGATGTGGTCCTGGGCACCGGAGGGATGATTAACTTTGTCCGCCATACCGAAGCGCGGAAGATCATTGTGGGCACCGAGATGGGAATGCTCTACCGCCTGCGCCAGGAGAGACCGGATATCGAATACTACCTGCTTTCTCCCGGGCTCATCTGTCCCAACATGAAGTATACCTCTCTCCCCGTGGTGGTGGCGGCCCTGGAGAAGATGGAACACCGGATCACGGTTCCCGAGGAGATCAGGACCAAGGCGGTGCGAGCCCTGCAGCGCATGCTGGAAGCATCTGCTTGATCGCCCGGTAATAATCGAGGTGGCGTGGCATGGATCTCTCCGGTGAAGAGGCAAGGGTTGATTTTGTAATTGTCGGCTCCGGCATCGCGGGCCTTTATACGGCTATCCGGCTGGCCGGCCATGGCCGCGTCCTGGTATTAAGCAAGCAGGAGTTGATTGCCGGCAACACCTGGTTTGCCCAGGGGGGTATAGCCGCCGCTTTTTCGGCGGAGGATTCCCCGGAACTGCATTTGGAGGACACCTGGAAGGCGGGCTCCCGTTTTGGCGACCGGGAAGCCATCAGCATCCTGGTGCAGGAGGCCCCGCTCCGGATCAGGGACCTCCAGGAGATGGGGGTCCAGTTTGACTGCCGCAACGGTTCCCTGGACCTGGGGCAGGAGGGAGCCCACTCCCGCAAAAGAATCCTTCATATCGGCGGCGACGCCACGGGGCGGGAACTGGTGGAGGCGCTGCTGCGCAAGGCCCGCTCCCTGGGGGTCCAATTTATCGAGAATGCCTTTGTAACCAGGCTTGTAACCAGGGACGGCTGCTGCTGCGGCGTCTGCTTCCAGAAGGGGAGGCGCTGCTTCCTGCTCACCTCTCGGGTGGTGATCCTGGCGACGGGTGGGTGCGGGCAGCTCTTTAAGTACACCACCAATTCCCCGGCGGTGACCGGGGACGGCCTGGCCCTGGCTTTTCGTGCCGGAGCGGTGCTCCGCGACCTGGAGTTTTTTCAGTTTCATCCCACCGTCTTCTTCCCCCCCCAGGGCAGGCCCTTTTTAATCTCGGAGGCGGTGCGGGGCGAAGGCGCCCGCCTGGTTAACTGCCGGGGGGAGGCCTTCATGAAAGACTACCATCCCCGGGGAGAACTGGGGCCGCGGGACGTGGTCTCCCGGGCCATCGTGTCTGAGCAGCGCCGGACCGGGGGGCCGGTTTTCCTGGATCTGCGCCATCTGGGCGCGGACTTCATCCAGGGGCGCTTCCCCACCATCTACCGCCGCTGCCGGGAGTGGGGAGTGGATATCACCAGGGAGCTGATACCCGTTTCCCCGGCGGCCCACTACCTGATCGGAGGCATCCAGGTAGACCTGGAGGGCAGAACGGCGGTGCCCAACCTTTTTGCCGTGGGGGAGACGGCCTCCACGGGGGTGCACGGCGCCAATCGCCTGGCCAGCAATTCCCTGCTGGAGGGGCTGGTTTTCGGCCACCGGGTAGCCGCGGCGGCGGCCCAGGCGGAGCCGCAGGCCGCCGGGGGCGCGGACCGGGACAGCGGCGGCGAAGGGCTCCCCGCCACTACCGAAGCGGAGAGAGAGTGTGCCCGGCTGCGAGAGCCGCTCCAGGCGCTGATGTGGGAAAAGGTAGGTCTTGTGCGCCGGGAAGAGGGGCTGGCCGAAGCCCTGCGCCGGCTGGAGGGCTGGCGGCCGCTGCTGGAGTATGAATTCCTCGTTCCCGAGCTGCAGGAAAACCGGAATATGCTCTTAATTGCCCTGCTGATGACCCGGGCCGCCCTGTGGAGGCGGCAAAGCAAAGGCTGCCACTACCGGGAGGATTCTGTTCCGGGGGAGGATTTAAGCCGGGGCCATATCAGTTTTGCAAAGGAAGATTTACAAGGAATATTTAAAGAATATTTTTAAGAAGTTTTTTAAAGCCGGGCTCCGGAAGAGCAGGCCCAAACAGGCGGTACCAACAAGCGCTTAAATGGAGCAAGTTTGTTCGTCGTGCGCCGGTTCCGGCGGTACTTTCGGGAAGCGGCCATGGCCTTATAAAGATAAGATATGAAGCTTTGTCGAGACCATCGCTCTTATTTTGGCGAGCCAATCACACTGAGAGATGGAGGAGAAGTCAATTGCTGTCTTCCCTGGTAGTTAAAGATCTGGTGGCCAGAGCCTTGAAAGAGGACCTGGGAGCGGGGGACCTTACCACCCAGGCCGTGGTTCCTCCCGGGAAAAGGGGGCGGGGCGAGATCCTGGCCCGGGAGCAGGGCGTCATCGCCGGCCTGCCCCTGGCGGAAGCCGTCTTCCTGGAGTTGGACCCGACCCTGCAATTCCATCCCCAGGTGGAGGAAGGGGCGGAGCTAGCTCCCGGCAAGGTGGTCGCCCGGGTGGAGGGCTCCCTGGCTTCCATCCTCTCCGCCGAAAGGACGGCCCTGAATTTCTTGCAGCACCTCTCCGGAATTGCCACCCAGGCCCGGCTCTGGGTCCGGGAAATCTCCGATTACCCGGCCCGGCTGGTGGACACCCGCAAAACCACTCCCACTTTGCGCCTCCTCGAGAAATATGCCGTCCGGGTGGGCGGCGCCTCCAATCACCGCCTGGGGCTGGACGGGGGGATCTTGATCAAGGAGAACCACATTCGCGCCGCCGGCGGGATTGCGGCGGCGGTGGAGGCGGCGCGCCGGAAGGCCCCTTTCACCCTGCGCATCGAGGTGGAGGTGACCAATCTCCAGGAGTTGGAGGAAGCCCTGGCCGCCGGGGCGGATCTGATCATGCTGGATAATATGGACCTGGATTTAATGCGCCGGGCTGTGGAGATTACTGCCGGCCGGGTGCCCCTGGAAGCTTCGGGCAATATCACCTTTTCCCGCCTGCGGGAGGTGGCCGCCACCGGGGTTGACTATATCTCCTGCGGTGCCCTCACCCATTCCTCCCGCTCCCTGGATCTGAGCCTGCTGCTGGTCCAGTAGGCCTCCCCCTTCGGGGGGGCGGGGAGTTGTTATGAAGTTCGGCCCCGCCCGGCGGCATCGGGCCCGGGTTTACGGGCCAACCGGGGGATTAATGCTGATCAGCCTCAAGGGATAAATGCATCTTTCCAAGGCATAATAAGTCTTGAAAGATGCATTTTTTTGAGGTGAAACAGATGCGCCCCCTCTGGAAAGGTTCCATCAGCTTCGGCCTGGTCAACATACCGGTCCGCCTTTTTGCCGCCACCGAAGAGAAAAACGTGCGTTTCCGCTACCTGCACGAGCCCTGCCGCACCCCGGTGGAGTACCGCAAGGTTTGCCCCCGCTGCAACAAGGAGATCTCTGCGGAGGAGATTGTCAAAGGCTATGAATTTGAAAAGGGGCGGTTTGTCGTTATCGGGGAGAGCGACCTGGCCCGCATTCCCTCGGAGACGACGCGCAGCATAACCATCGTGGATTTCGTCCTCCAGGAGGAGGTGGATCCCATCTATTATGATCGGGCTTACTACCTCTCGCCGGGGGAGGCGGGAGAAAAGGCTTTCCAGCTGCTGCGCCAGGCCATGGAGGAAGCGGGGATGGCGGCCGTAGTCAAGATTGTGCTGCGCACGCGCCAGGCCCTGGGGCTGCTGCGGGTATTCCAGGACGTTCTGGCCCTGGAGACGATGTACTACCCGGAAGAGGTGCGTCCCACCTCCGCCCTGCCGGCCTGGAACCGGGAGATTGCCATACACGAAAACGAGTTGAAAATGGCCCGGGAACTGATCAGGAATTTAACCGCTCCCTTCCAGCCGGAGAAGTATACCGACGATTACCGCCGGGCGCTCCTGGAGATTATCGAGGCCAAGATTGCCGGGGAAGAGGTGCATATCGCCCCGGCGGTGGAACGGGGAGAGGTGGTGGATTTGATGGAAGCCTTGAAAGCCAGCATCGATGCCACCCGCCGGGAGGGTCAAGGGGGGCGGAAGGGGGCCGGGCGGGGCCGCCGGAAGAAAGTTGGCACCGCTTGAACTGGTACCGCCCCTGGGGCGGTATTTTACTTTTTTGAAGCCGATGGAGCCCCGATCCGCAGAGAAGCCTTTTGACAGCCCGGAGCATCTCTTTCAGGTCAAATGGGACGGGGTCAGGATCCTGGCCTTTATCGAGGAGGGGAGGGTGCGCCTGCAAAACCGGAAGGGCGGCTGCCGGACGAAGCAGTACCCGGAGCTGCAGGTCCTTCCCCAGCTGGTGCGGGGGCGGGAGCTGCTGCTGGACGGCGAGGTGGTGGTCATGGAGGAGGGGCGGCCCAGCTTCCCGCGGGTAATCCAACGGGATTTCTGCCGCCGGGAGAGCACCATCCGCGCCCTGGTCCGGCACCGGCCATGCACCTACTGCGTCTTCGACCTCCTGTACCTGGACGGGAAAGACCTGACGGGCCGCCCCTTCCTGGAGCGGCAGCAGATCCTGCAGGAGATCCTGCTCTCCCAGGCCCCCGTGTACCTGAATGATAATTTTTCCGGCGGGGTGCAGCTCTACCGGGAGGTGGAGCAGAGAGGCCTGGAGGGGATCGTGGCCAAGGAGAAGGAGAGCCCCTACCGCTTTGGCGAGAAGGGGCGCAGCTGGCTTAAAATCAAGCCCCGGCGCCGGCTCCTCTGCGTTGTCGGCGGGCTGGCCTGGCGGGAAGGGACGGTCCGGGCTCTTCTCCTGGGCGGCTACCGGGAAGAGGAGTTGCTCTATATCGGGAGGGCCGGCTCGGGCCTCTCTCACCGCCACCGGCTGATGCTGGGGGAATTTGCTCGGCGCCACCGCCGGGAGAAGCCGCCTTTTGTCAACCCGCCCCGGGAGAGAGACTGCCTCTGGCTGGAGCCGACTCTCACCGTCTGGATCAGCTTTTTCGAGTGGACGGCGGGACTTTCCCTGCGGGCGCCGGTGGTGGAGGGATTCAGCGACCGCCGGCCCGCGGAGGCGAAGCTGTAGGGGCGGCGACAGCTAGAGGGAGGAGGCAGGAGATGGCGCCATCCCTGACGGTCAACCGGAGGGAAGTCCGTTTGACCAATCTTCAACGAATTCTCTGGCCGGAAGAGGAGCTGACCAAGCGGGATTTAATCCGCTACTATATCCAGGTGGCCCCTTACCTGCTGCCTCACCTGGCCAACCGGCCCCTGGTGGTGCAGCGCTTTCCCCGGGGCATTCATGGAGAAGGCTTCTACCAGAAGAATATCCCCGCCGGCGCCCCCTGCTGGTTGACCACCTGTCCCGTAAGCCACCGGGAGGGAAAGGTAACCCGCTACGTGGTGGCGGAAAACCTGGAGACCCTGGTCTGGCTGGGGAACCAGGCCTGCCTGGAACTTCACCCCTGGCTTTCCTCCCTAAACCACCTGGAGCGCCCGGACTTCTGCGTTTTCGACCTGGATCCCATGGAGAACTCCACCTTTGACCAGGTGCGGCAGGTGGCCCAGGCTATCCGGGATACCCTGGAGGCTCTGGGATTAAAAAGCTACCCGAAGCTCTCGGGGGCCACGGGGATCCAAATCTACCTCCCGGTAAAACCCCTTTACACCTACGACCAAGTGCGCCGCTTTGCCGAGGCGGTCTGCCTCCGGGTGCATGAGCTGCTGCCGGAGATTACCTCCCTGGCCCGGGCCGTGGGCGAGCGGGGGGGGAAAGTCTACCTGGATTACCTGCAGAATGTTTACGGGAAGACTCTGGCCGCTCCGTACAGCCCCCGGCCCCTGCCCGGGGCTCCCGTTTCCATGCCCCTGGATTGGAGCGAAGTTGGCCCCGGGGGGCCGGCTCCCGGCGACTTTACCATTTTAAATGCTTTGCCGCGGCTGGAGCGGTACGGGGACCGCTTTGCTCCGGTGCTGGAAGAGAAGCAAGAGCTTCCCCTGATTTAAGCAGAGCCCCCAGCCGCTGCTGCGGGAAAAGGGCTTTTTGACCTTTAGCTCCTGGTGGAGCCGCTCCCGGGGCGTCTCTTTCCGGCGACGGCCGGTCAAAGATACCCGGCCGGTAAAAAGGCAACCGGTCTCGGTCAGGAAGGGCCCGCGGGAAGCCGGGCCTGGCCCAAGAAATTTCTCCGGCGGCCGCCCCCGCCGGCGCCTGGCTTTGGCCTCTGCCTTTTTCTGCGGGCAAAAGAAATTCTGCCGGGGGTGACTCCGGCTGCGCCGACGGCAATATAATGTAAGGAGGGAAACCTCCTTAATCTTTTTTTTGCCGGTACTGTTTGCCGGGGCCTCCCTTTGTCCGGCAATGCTGAAGCAGGAGAGGGGCCATTTGGGTATATCCACAGCGGCGGCACTGTGTTATAATCAGGACAAAGTTCGTTAAAAAAAGACAAGAGAGACAAAAGACCCTGCCAACCCGCAAAGCTTGTCAGCCCGGCGGGAGGCGGGGGAGCGGATATGCAGGAGCGGCAAGGAAGGAAGGGGATTTTTGATGAACTCGACCATGCCTCTGGAAGTATGGGAGATTGTCCTTCGCCTGGGGCTGGCTATGCTGCTGGGCGGGGCGGTGGGCCTGGAGCGGGAGAGCCACAACCGCCCGGCGGGATTCCGCACCCATATCCTGGTCTGCGTAGGTTCGGCCCTGCTGATGATTGTATCGGCCTATACTTTTCCTCCGGGCTCCACGGAACCCAGCCGGATTGCGGCCCAGGTGGTTACCGGAATCGGCTTTTTGGGAGCGGGAACCATCCTGGTGCAGCGGGGAAGCATTCGCGGCCTGACTACCGCCGCCTCTATCTGGGTGGTATCGGGCATCGGCCTGGCGGTGGGCATCGGCTTTTATACCGGGGCCTTGATTGCCACGGGGATTGTCCTGGTCACCTTGCTGCTCTTCGGCCGGATCGACGACGCCCTCCTTTCCCGCCGCCGCTTCAAGCGCCTCTGCGTACGGGCGGTGGATCAGCCCGGGTTGATGGCCCGGGTCTCCGGCGTGCTGGGCGATTTCAAGGTCAATATTCGCAAAGTGGAGCTGAGCCGTCCCGAGTACCGGCCCGAGCTTCAGGCGGAAGTCATCGACATGGACTTTATCATTAAAATGCCTCTTTACCTGGAGCCGCAACGTCTTTTTCAGCAGATCTGCCCTCTCCAGGGAGTGATCGCCATCTTCTGGCAGGGCGAGGAGATACCGATGAAGGCCTACAACAACTTTTCCGTCTCGAACAACTCCACCTCTTCTCATGAGTGCTGATGCCGTTTAGGGGCGGCAGCAGCTTCCCCCCTCTTCACCGTTTCTTCAAGGCCTGCCGCCCCTTGGGGCCGCCCCGGACCGGAGCCTCCGCCCCTTCATGGTGGGGCTGCCGCCGGTTTAGGCCGGCAGCGGCATCTCTTCTCTGAAACGCTCCCTCCTTTTATCACGAAGCCTGCCGTTTGGGCGGCAGCAAATTCTTTCCCCCCGAGCCCCTTTCTCCCTTTATAACGCAAGGCGGCCGGTTAAGCTTGTAACCGCCTCTTTGGCGCTGGCGCCCTGCCGGAAGGGCTGAAAAACGCTCAAGATTGACCGCACTTCTTCCGCGCCTGGCGGCTTCTAACGACCATAACAGTTAATAACAGGGCGAACGACGGAGCTTTCGGTAGTACCGGCGTGCCAGCAGTAGAATTCCAGGGTTATTGTCCCTGGAAAAGGGAAAATAATAATCTGAGGAGCTTGACGCTAGAGAAATCTTATAGTAACATAAAGGTCAGTAAAGGTCAAACCAAGGAGTTTGGATAAGAAATGGCCAGCCTCAGCGATTATATTGAAGATTACATTAAAAAAATGATTGCCCTTAGTTCGCGCCGCTATATCGATATTCAGCGGGGGGAGCTGGCGCAGAAATTCAACTGTGTCCCCTCCCAAATCAACTATGTGCTTAGCACGCGCTTCTCCCCGGAAAGGGGATACCTGGTGGAGAGCAAGAGAGGGGGAAGGGGCTATATCCGCATCTTTCGCCTGGAGCCGGGGCAATTTGAACATTACAAGGATATTTTAATACAGGAAAAGGGCGAGAAATTCAGCGCCCGGAAGGCCCGGCGCTTTCTGCAGCGGATAATCGAAGAGAAGCAGATTACTTTGCGGGAAGCGCGCCTGCTGGAGGTAATCCTGGATGAAGCAAATTTTGAGCTGGCCGGCGCCCCCGACCGGGCCAGGGAGATCCAGGGGAACCTGTTCCGGGCGGCCCTGGAAGCTTTATTAAAGGGGTATGCCTGAGTTGCTTAGGGGTACATACCCGCAAGGAAGGAGATGGTAGCGGTGTTGTGCCAGGAGTGCCAGCGTTATCCGGCCAATGTGCATATCACCAAGATTGTAAACGGGAAAAAAACGGAGCTGCACCTGTGCGAACAGTGCGCCCGGGCCAAGGAGGAGCTGGATTTCTCCTTTGAACCGCAGTTTTCCCTGCACAACCTCTTTGGCAGCATTCTTAACGAGACTATTCTGGGCTCCCGGGAGAGGATCGCCGCGGGCAAGCAGCAGTGCCCGAACTGCGGCCTCACCTTTGCCCAGTTCAGCCAGATCGGGCGCCTGGGCTGCAGCGAGTGTTTTGGAACGTTTGGCGATCGGCTGCTGCCTCTGCTGCGCCGGATACACGGCAGCAGCAACCATACCGGCAAGATACCCAACCGCAGCGCCTCCACGGTTAAAGTCAAGCGGGAGTTGGAGCGCCTCCGGGAGGAGCTCCAGCAGCGGATCCAGAGGGAGGAATTTGAAGTGGCGGCCCAGCTGCGGGACCGGATCAGGCAGATAGAACAGGAGCTGCGGGAGGGAGGCGAACAATGAAAAGGGGCGGAAAGCAAGCCTTTTTCAGCCGCTGGATTGAAGGCAACGGGCCGGAGGCGGATACGGTGATCAGTTCCCGGGTCCGCATTGCCCGCAATATCAAAGAACTGCCCTTCCCTTACCTGGCTTCGGATGAGCAGACCAGCAAGGTGCAGGAACTGGTAACCAAGGCTGCCGCCGGCCAAAAGGGAAAGTTCAATGACTTTCGGTTTTTGCGCATGGCCGAACTGTCGGACCAGGAAAAGCAAGTGCTGGTGGAAAAGCACCTGATTAGCCCCTTCCTGGCCCGGGAGGCCCACAACGGAGCGCTGCTGCTGCGCCAAGACGAAGCGGTGAGCATCATGATCAACGAAGAGGATCACCTGCGCCTGCAGTGCATTCTTCCCGGGCTGCAGCTGGAGGAGGCCTGGAGGGAAGCCGATTATTATGACGACCTGCTGGAAGAGAAGCTGGATTATGCTTACGATGAACGCTTCGGCTACCTGACGGCCTGTCCGACCAACGTAGGCACCGGGCTGCGGGCGTCGGTGATGATGCATCTTCCCGGCCTGATCATGAGCAAGCAGGTCAACCGCTTCTTGAGCGCTCTCTCCCAGGTGGGCTTGACCGTCCGCGGCCTTTATGGGGAAGGGACGGAAATTGTGGGGAACATAGTCCAGGTTTCCAACCAGATCACCCTGGGGCACCGGGAGGAAGAGATAATCGCCAGCCTTTATAACGTAACCCGCCAGATTATCGAGCAGGAGCAGTCGGCCCGGCAGGCCTTGCTCAACGGAGAGCGGGAGCGGATTGCCGACCGCTCCTGGCGGGCCCTGGGCCTGCTCAAGTACGCCCAGTTGATGACCTCCCAGGAGGCGATTCAGCTGCTGTCCGACCTGCGCCTGGGTTACGACTTGGGCCTGATCAAGAATGTAGATCGCCGGCTGCTGAACCAGCTGATGGTGATTATCCGGCCGGCCTGCCTGCAGCACTTGGCCGGGCGCAAGCTCAGCAGCAGCGAGCGGGACCTGGAGCGCCCGATTCAGGTCCGGCGTCTTTTAAACGAGTACATGAGCAAAGAGTAAGCAGTGGTGGATTAGGGAGAGTCAAATACTAATCGAGTAAGCAATGGTGGATTGTGGAGAGTCAAATACTAGCGAAAAGGAAGGTGAGCTAGATGTTTATGTTTGGCAGATTTACCGAAAGAGCCCAGCAGGTTCTGGTTCTGGCCCAGGAAGAAGCAAGACGCTTAACCCATAACTTTATTGGGACGGAACACCTCCTGCTTGGTTTGATCCGGGAAGGTTCCGGCGTTGCCGCCCGGGCTTTGCAAAATATGGGTGTTGACTTGAACAAGGTCCGGCAGGAGGTGGAGCGCATAGTTCCCAAGGGCAACAAGGCGCCCACCCACGGGATTAGCTATACTCCCCGGGCCAAGCGGGTGGTGGAGCTCTCCATCGAGGAGGGGCAGAACCTGGGTCATAACTATGTAGGCACGGAGCACATTCTCCTGGGCCTGATCCGGGAGGGAGAAGGCATTGCCGCCCAGGTGCTGGCCAACTTGGGCGTTGATCTGAAGCGCGCCCGGAAGGAGGTTATTCAACTGCTGGGCGGAGAAGATGCCATCAGCCGCCCCGGCGGCGAAGAGAAGGCCGGGCCCCAGACGCCTACCGTGGATGCCTTTGGCCGGGATCTTACCAAGCTGGCCCGGGAGGGGAAGCTGGATCCCGTCATCGGGCGGGATAAAGAGATCGAGCGGGTCATCCAGGTTCTCAGCCGACGGACCAAAAACAACCCCTGCCTCATTGGGGAGCCCGGGGTTGGCAAAACCGCCATCGTCGAAGGCCTGGCCCAGCGCATAGTGGAGGGACATGTCCCGGAGATCCTGCGGGGCAAGAGGGTGGTTACCATCGAACTGGCGGCGGTGGTGGCCGGCACCAAATACCGGGGCGAATTCGAGGAGCGCCTGCGCAAGCTGATGGCGGAGCTGCGCCAGGCGGGCAACGTGATGGTGTTCATCGACGAGCTGCACACCATCATCGGCGCCGGCGCCGCCGAAGGGGCCATCGATGCTTCCAATATTCTGAAGCCGGCCCTGGCCCGGGGCGAGCTGCAGTGCATCGGGGCCACCACCCTGGACGAGTACCGCAAGCATATTGAGAAAGACCCGGCCCTGGAGCGGCGCTTCCAGCCCATTATCGTGGGCGAGCCCACCAAGGAGGAGAGCCTGGCTATCCTGAAAGGGCTGCGCGACCGCTACGAAGCCCATCACCGGGTTAAGATTACCGATGAAGCCCTGGAGGCGGCGGTTAAGCTGTCGGATCGCTATATCACCGACCGCTTCCTGCCCGATAAGGCCATCGACCTTATCGACGAGGCGGCCTCCCGGGTGCGCATCCGCAACTATACCGCACCGCCGGATCTGAAGGAAAGGGAAGAGCGGCTGGAAACCCTGCGCCAGGAGAAGGAGGCGGCGGTCCGGAACCAGGAATTCGAGCTGGCGGCCAAGCTGCGGGACGAGGAGCATAAGTACAAGGAAGAGCTGGAAGAGCTGAAAAAAGAGTGGGAACAGAAGATGGGCACCTCGGACCTGGCCATGGTAACGGAAGAGGATGTGGCCTACATTGTTTCCAGCTGGACGGGGATCCCTGTCAAGAAGCTGGCCGAGGAAGAATCGGAGCGGCTTCTCAATCTGGAGGCGATTCTCCACCAGCGGGTTATCGGTCAGGACGAGGCGGTGAGATCCGTGGCCCGGGCGATCCGGCGGGCCCGGGCGGGGCTTAAGGATCCCAAGCGGCCGGTAGGCTCCTTTATCTTCCTCGGCCCCACCGGCGTCGGCAAAACGGAGCTGGCCAGGGCCCTGGCGGAGGCCCTTTTCGGCGACGAGCGGGCCATGATTCGGCTGGATATGTCCGAGTACATGGAGAAGCACACCGCCGCCCGCCTCATCGGGGCTCCTCCCGGCTACGTGGGCTACGAAGAAGGCGGCCAGTTGACGGAGAAGGTTCGCCGGCAGCCGTACTCGGTAATCCTTTTCGACGAGATGGAGAAGGCCCATCCCGATGTCTTCAATATCCTTTTGCAAATCCTGGAGGATGGGCGCCTGACCGACGGGAAAGGACGCACGGTGGATTTCCGCAACGCGGTGATCATTATGACCTCCAACGTGGGGGCCAGCTACCTGCGGCGAACAACCCTGGGCTTCGGACAGTCCGACCAGGACAGCGATTACGAGTCCATGAAGGAGCGGATCCTGGAGGAGTTGAAGCGGACTTTCCGCCCGGAATTTCTTAACCGGGTCGACGACTACATTGTTTTCCATGCTCTAAACGAAGAGCATATCAGCCAGATTGTGGACATCATGCTGAAAGACTTGGGTCGTCGAATGTCCGAATACAACCTGAGCCTGGAGGTTTCCGAAGAGGCCAGGAAGCAGCTGGTAAAAGAGGGCTTCGACCCCACCTTTGGAGCGCGACCGCTGCGGCGCGTCATTCAGAAGCGGCTGGAAGACGGGATTTCCGAGGGGCTCCTGCAAGGGAACATCGCGGCCGGGGACAAGGTCATGGTGGACTTTGTCGATGGCAAGTTCCAGTTTGCCAGCAATAAAGCGGCCGGCTGAACGGCATAAGCCGACAAGGGCCGGAGAGCGGTTGGCTCTCCGGCCTTTTTTTTGGGCAAAAAGTCCCCTAATGTATCAATATTGCCAAATTTAAAACTTTTTTACCCGAAAGGATTTCACTTTGGAATCGTCGAATTTAACTTTTGGCAAATGGTGCAATTATCCCAATTCAGAATAATGTGGGAGGTTAGAATTTGAAGATAGCTGTCTCCGGCAAGGGTGGAGCAGGTAAGAGCACCATTGCGGCTAACCTGATTCACTGCCTGGCGGCCAGGGGCGTTTCTGTCTTTGCCGTAGATGCCGATCCCGATGCCAACTTAGGCTTTACCTTGGGCCTGGACCCGGAGAAACTGGCGGGACTGCCTCCTTTAATCGAATTGCACCAGGAGATCATGGAGAAGAACCAGGGGGGCGGGCTTCTGGTAAACCTTACCCCCGAGGTGGACGATGTCCTGGAAAACTACTCGCTGCAGGAAGGCCCCATCAAATTTTTAAAGATGGGCGCCCTAAAGCAGGGAGGCTCGGCCTGCTATTGCAAGGAGAACTCTTTTCTCAATGCCGTGCTTACCAATGTGCTCCTGGATCGCCCGGAGGCGGTGGTCCTGGATATGAGTGCCGGCATCGAGCATCTTACCCGGGGAACCGCCCGGGGAGTGAACCTGATGCTGGTGGTAACGGAGCCCACGGGGGCCGGAGTGAATACCGCCCTGGCGGTGGAGCGCCTGGCCAGAGACCTGGATATACCGGAGATTGCCTTTATCGGCAACAAGATCCGTTCCGAGGAGGACCGGAATTTCCTGGCCGCTTCCCTGCTCGGAAAGCGCATCCTGGGCATGCTGCCTTTTTCCGATGCCGTGCTGCAGAGAGCCCGGAGCGTTCAGGCGGCCGGTTTTAACAGCGATGTTTTGCTTCCCGGGATAGAGGATATTTGTGACCAGATAATCGGGGGTGGTTTAATACTTTAATTTTGTTCGCCTGATCTGCTGCCAATTATTCGGGGTCTGATATTATTAAAGGGAGGTTAGAAGTGGATGTCCGAGGAAAAGAAAAAAGTCGACAACAAGAGGACCATTGACCCGGCAGCCCTGGCAGTTCTCGGTGCCAATGAAGGAAAGATCGAAACCGCCTATGACCGCTACGTCAATATGCAGCCCCAGTGCAATTTCGGCCGCACTGGCATCTGCTGCCGCATTTGTCTGCAAGGTCCCTGCCGCATTACCAAGAAATCTTCCAAGGGAATATGCGGGGCTCACTCGTACACCATCGTTGCCCGCAACTTGATCCGGTCCATTAACGGTGGCACCAGCGCCCATGCCGACCACAGCCGGCATATGCTTTATGCCCTTAAGGAGCTGCTGGAAGGGAAAGCCCCCGACTATGCCATCGAGGATCCGGAGAAGCTGCACCGGGTAGCCCGCCGCCTGGGGCTGTCTGTAGAGGGCAAGGAGGACCGCGAGCTTTTGGAAGAGGTAGTCAAGCTGGCGGAGAGCGATTTTATCAAGCTGGACGACGAGCCCTGCAAATGGCTGGAGACTACCGTGGTGGAAGGCAGGATGAAAAAGTTTCACGATTGCAACATTCAACCCCGCAGTGTTCACACCACCATTGCGGAGACCATGGGNNGCCACGGACCTTTCCGATATCCTTTTCGGGACGCCGAAACCCGTTTCCACCGAGGCCAACCTGGGGGTTCTGGATCCGGAGATGGTGAATATTGCCGTCCACGGCCACAACCCCCTCCTGAGCGAGATGATCGTGCGCGTGGCCCGGGAGATGACCGCCGAGGCCCAGGAGGCCGGGGCCAAGGGCATCAAGTGCATGGGCATCTGCTGCACTGGCAACGAGGTGCTGATGCGCCAGGGCGTTCCCGTGCTGACCAACTTCCTCTCCCAGGAGCTGCCCATCATGACGGGAGCCTTGGATGCCATGGTGGTCGACGTGCAGTGTATCATGCCCGGCATCCGGGCGGTGGCGGAGTGTTTCCACACCCGGATTATTACCACCATGTCCCATTCCAAGATCCCCGGAAGCTACCACGTGGATTTCAGCGAAGCGCATGCGGTGGAGAAAGCCAGGGAGGTCATCGAGCTGGCCATCGGGGCCTTTAAGGAGCGCCAGGGCAAGGCGGTGGATATACCCCAGGTCAAGCACAAGGTTACCGCCGGCTTCAGCGTGGAGGCCCTGGAGGAGATCTTGAAGGCCGTAAACCCCGAGGAGCCCTACAAGGTAATCACCGACGCCATCGAGGCCGGCCAACTGCGCGGCGTGGTGCTCCTGTGCGGCTGCAACAACCTGCGGGTCAAGCATGACGAGAGCCATTCCTCCATCATCAAGGGGCTGGCCCAGAACAACGTGCTCATGGTGGTTACCGGCTGTGCTGCCGGAACGGCGGCCAAGATGGGCTTGATGAACGATGAGGCCGTGGAGCAGTACGCCGGGGAAGGACTGAAGGAGTTCTTCAGGACCTTGAACGAAGCCAACAAGGATCGCCTGGGCGATACGAAGCTGCCCCTGGTTTTCCACATGGGCTCCTGCGTGGACAACTCCAGGGCTTATGACCTGGTCACCGCCCTGGCTCTCCAGTGGGGCATCGATGCGCCCAAGGTTCCCTTTGTCGCCTCGGCTCCGGAAGCCATGAGCGAGAAGGCCGTCGCCATCGGGACCTGGTTTGTTACCCTGGGCATCCCCACCCACGTGGGCGTGACTCCTGAAATAACCGGCAGCGCTCTGGTGGACGGAGTGGCCCTGCAGATCGCCGATGACGTTTACGGCGGATACTTCATGTGGGAAGAAGATCCGGTTGCAGCGGTGGACCGGATCCTGGCCGCTTTGGATGATCGGACCTGGAAGCTCAGGGTGCACAAGATGGCTGCGGAGAAGTACGAGACTTCCCTGAGCACAGGGTGGTAATACGACTTTGGAAGAAGGAGGAATGAAAATGTCAGAATCCAGCACCTTTGAAGGCGTCCTGGCCAGGGAATGGAAGGAGTCCTTTGAAGAGATATATGAAGGCGCCATAGACGAGTCGAAGCCGCCCCTTAAGCTGTTTCAAAAAGCATATGACGGAGCGGTAATCGCCACCAGCTACGCCGAGATTCTGCTCAGCCAGGCTATTCGCCGCTATGGGCCGGATCACCCCATTGCCTACCCGGACACGGGTTATTATCTGCCTGTAATTCGCGCTTTAAGCGGCGAAGCGGTTACCAAGCTGGGCGACTTGCCCCCCATTCTCAACCGGATGCGCAACCAGGTCCGGGAAGAGTTGAATTTCTACAATGCCCGCCTCTGCGGGGAGGCCACGGCCTATGCCGCGGAGATCATTGAGGCCTTGCGCTACCTGGACGGCGCCAACCCCCACGTGGAGCCCTGGACCGGATTCCTGGGCGACCCGGTAGTGCGCCGCTACGGAATCCTCCTGGTGGACTGGACCATCCCCGGGCAAGCGGTGATTATGGGCCGGGGGAAGTCCTCGGAAGCCGTGGGCAAGATGATCCAGGATCTGCAGAGCAAGGGTTTCATGATCTTCCTTTGCAACCAGGTAGTGGAGCAGGCCATTGAAGCCGGCTGCAAGCTGGGGATCGACTTTATCGCCTTCCCCACGGGGAACTTTACCCAGATTATTCACGCCGTCAACTATGCCCTGCGGGCGGGGATGGCTTTCGGAGGGATCCCCCCCGGAGAGCGCGAGAATACCCGGGATTACCAGCGCCGGAGAGTCCGGGCTTTCGTCTTGCAGTTGGGCGAGATCGACGAGGTCCAGGTGGCCGCTCATTTTGCCGCCATCTTCCTGGGCTTCCCGGTGCTTACCGACCAGGTGCTCCCCGAAGATGAGCAGATCCCCAACTGGTACATTTCCCATCCCAACTACGACGACATGGTCCAGGTGGCCATGGAAGTGCGAGGCATCAAGTTGAAGATTGTGGACATCCCCGTCCCCATTACCGTGGGTCCCGCCTTCGAGGGCGAAGTAATCCGCAAAGGGGATATGCGCATCGAGTTCGGCGGCGGGCGGACTACTGCCTTCGAGCTGGTGGAGATGGTGGGCGAGGAGGAGATCGAAGACGGGAAGATCGAGGTGATCGGCCCCGAAATCGATGAAGCCCCCGAGGGAGGTTCCCTGCCCCTGGGTATTGTGGTCAAGATCTTCGGGCGCAAGATGCAGAAGGACTTCGAAGGGGTGCTGGAGCGCCGCATCCACTACCTGATCAACTACGGAGAAGGCCTCTGGCACATGGCCCAGCGCGATACCATCTGGATGCGCATCAGCAAGGATGCCGCCGCCAAGGGATTCAAAATTCGCCATTTTGGCGATCTGCTGGTGGCCAAGTTCAAGGACGAGTTCCCCTCCATCGTGGACCGGGTCCAGGTAACCCTGATTACCGATGCCGCCAAGGTGGAAGAGGAACTGGCCCGCGCCCGCACCTTCTACCAGGCCCGGGATGAGCGCCTGAAAGGTCTTACCGACGAAGCGGTGGATGAATTCTACTCCTGCATCCTCTGCCAGTCCTTTGCGCCGAACCATTGCTGCGTGGTTACCCCGGAGAGGCTGGGGCTTTGCGGGGCGGTGAGCTGGCTGGATGCCAAGGCTGCTTACGAGATTGACCCCACGGGACCCAACCGGCCCATTCGCAAAGAAGGATTAATCGATGAAGAGAAGGGGATCTGGCAGTCCGTTAACGAATATGTCTATCTTAATACCAACCGGAATATTGAGGAGTGCTCTATGTACAGCTTTATGGATCGTCCCATGACTTCCTGCGGCTGCTTTGAGTGCATCATGGCCATCCTTCCCGAGGCCAACGGGGTCATGATCACTACCCGGGAATACAACGGCGAGACCCCCTGCGGGATGACTTTCTCCACCCTGGCCGGCACTTGCGGCGGCGGGGTGCAGACGCCGGGGTTCATGGGTCACGGCCGCGCTTATGTGCTTAGTCGCAAGTTCATCAGAGCCGACGGGGGCCTGGCGCGGGTGGTCTGGATGCCCACGGAGCTGAAAAACTCCCTGGGTGACGAGCTGCGCAGGAGAGCGGAGGAAGAAGGGCTGGGGGCCGATTTTGTCGACAAGATTGCCGATGAGACCGTAGGCACCACCGTCGATGAGATTCTCCCCTTCCTGGAGGAGAAAGGGCACCCGGCGCTGACCATGGAACCGCTCATGTAGACCGGATTTTAAGGGATTCCCTCCGGCTTTTGGCCGGAGGGAGTCTCTCCAACTCAAGTATGATTTAGAAAGGAGCAGTACTAATGGGTTTAACTGGTTTGGAGATCTATAAACATCTGCCGAAAACCAACTGTAAAGATTGCGGGTCGCCTACCTGCCTGGCCTTTGCCATGGCCCTGGCCAGCGGCAAAGCCTCCCTGGATGCCTGCCCCCATGTAACGGAGGAGGCCAAGGCCGCTCTGGACTCTGCCGCGGCGCCTCCCATCAAGCTGGTCAAGGTGGGTACCGGGGACCAAGTAGTGGAACTGGGGGACGAAACGGAACTGTTCCGCCATGACAAGCGCTTCTTCCATCCCACGGGCATCGCCGTTTTAATCAGCGACGGCGAAGATGTGGCCGCCAAGGCGGAGAAATTTGAGGCCCTGGAATTTGACCGGGTGGGGCTGCACTATGTTACCGATATGGTTGCCGTCAAGTGCGACTCCGGGGATGCGGCCAAGTTCAAGGCGGCCGTGGAAACGGTAGCCGGAAAAACGAAAAAGGCGCTGATTTTAATTGCCGAAGACCCGGCGATCATGGAGGCGGCCCTGGAGGTAGTGGCCGACCGCAAGCCCCTGATCTACGCCGCTACCGCCGGCAACTACGAGCAGATGACCGCACTGGCCAAGGCCAAGGAATGCCCCTTGGCCGTCCGCGGCGACGACCTGGCGAGCACCGCCGAATTGGTGGATAAGGTGGTGGCCCTGGGATACAAGGAACTGGTTATCGACAGCGGCGCCCGGGAGACCAGCAAGGTTCTGGCCGACTTAACCCAGATCCGCCGCCAGGCCATCAGGAAGAAGTTCCGCTCTTTTGGCTATCCCACCATTGCCTTTACCAGCAAGGAGAGCCCCCAGGAGGAGATTGTTCAGGCGGGGGTATATGTCAGCAAATATGCCAGCATTGTAGTAATGAAGGCGGCCGAGAAGCAGCAGCTGCTGCCGCTGCTCTCCTGGCGCCAGAACCTCTATACCGACCCGCAGAAGCCGATTGCGGTGGAACCCAAGCTGTACAGCATCGGCGAGGTAACCCCCGATTCTCCGGTGTACTGCACCACCAACTTCTCCCTGACCTACTTTATCGTCGAGGGAGAGGTGGAGAGTTCCCGGATCCCCAGTTACATCCTCTCCGTGGATACCGGCGGGATTTCGGTGTTGACGGCCTACGCCGACAACAAGTTCACTGCGGAGACCATAAGCGCGGCGATGAAGAAGGCCGCTCTGGAGGAGAAGGTCAACCACAGGAAGATCGTCATCCCGGGATACGTGGCCGTGCTCAAGGGCGCCCTGGAAGAGGCTTCCGGGTGGGAGGTACTGGTCGGCCCGCGGGAAGCGGCGGGTATTCCCAAGTTTGCTAAAGAGACCTTTGCCTAGAGTCGAGAAATCCAGATCCGATCTTTTTGCATTAATCACAAGGAGAGGAGCGTAACGATGGCCCTGGAAATCTATAAAGAGAAATACAGAAGCAAAGTAGGAGAAGTGGTGTTGGGTGCCACCAAGGAACAGGGGGGTACCCGCAGCCATACCATTACCGTGGGCGGTGAAGCGGCCCTGCCTTTCCTGCACTTTGAAGGGGAGATCAAGAACCGTCCCGTGGTGGCCCTGGAAATCTGGGATATGGCTCCCGAAGACTGGAATCCCTGCTTCCAGAAGTATTACGGCGATGTTTATAACGACCCGGCCGCCTGGGCCAAGAAATGCGTCGATGAATACGGGGCGGACCTGGTCCTGCTCCGCCTGAAGAGCGCCGATCCGGACCTAAAGGACAGTTCCCCTGAGGACTGCGCCGCCACCTTAAAGAAGGTCCTGGAGGCGGTGGGGGTCCCCTTGATCGTGCTGGGCTGCGGCAAGGCGGAAAAAGACAACCTGCTTTACCCTGTAATCGCCGAGGCCGGCGCCGGAGAGAACCTGCTTCTGGGCGTGGCCGAGCAGGACAACTACAAGGCGATAACCAGTGCCTGCATGGCGCACAAGCACAATATCATTGCCCAGTCTCCCATCGACATCAACATCTGCAAGCAGCTGAACATCCTTATCGCTGAGATGAGCACCGCCCTGGTGGACAGGATCGTCATCGACCCCACCATTGCCGCCCTGGGCTACGGGATCGAGTATTCCTACTCCATCATGGAACGGGCCCGCAACGGAGCCCTTCAGGGGGATAAGATGCTGGCCATGCCCATGATCGGCAATGTGGGCCACGAGGTCTGGCGGACCAAGGAGGCCAATATCCCCGCGGAAGAAGAGCCCGGCTGGGGCGAGCAGGAAGAGCGCGGCTACCTGTGGGAAGCCACTACGGCGGTGGCGTACCTGCAGGCGGGGATGGATATCCTGGTGATGCGGCACCCCGAGGCGGTGAAGCTGGTCAAGCAGAACATCGATGAGTTGATGCAGGACAACAGCTATTAAGGTTATGAGGAGGTTGGCAGATGATTATCATCGGCGAACGCATTAACGGCATGTTCAGGGATATCGCGCAGGCCATTAAAGAGCGCAATCCCAAGGTGGTGCAGGAATGGGCCAAGAAGCAGGAGGAGAATGGCGCCCATTACCTGGATATCAACGTCGGCCCCGGTTCCCCTGAGCCCGTGGAAGCCATGAAGTGGCTGGTGGAGGTAACCCAGGAGGTTACCGACCTGCCCCTGTGCCTGGATTCTACCAAGTACGATGCCATCGAGGCCGGTTTGAAGCTCTGCAAGCGCCCGGCTATGATCAACTCCGTCCCGGCGGAGATGCCCAAGATGGAGCGGGTTTTCGCCATGGCCGCCGAGTACGGCGCCGAGGTGATCGGGCTGGCCATGAACGAAGAGGGCATCCCCAAGGATAGCGAGCGACGGGTCGCCCTGGCCATGGAACTGGTGGCTACCGCCGACGCTTTCGGTATTCCCATCGACAGCCTTTATATAGATCCCCTGGTGCTCCCCTGCAACGTGGGCCAGGATCACGGACCGGAGGTTTTAAAAACGCTGCAGCAGATCAAGCTGCTTTCCGATCCGCCGCCCAAGACGGTAGTGGGATTAAGCAACGTATCCCAGGGGACCAAGAGACGGGAACTGATCAACCGGGTATTTGCCGTGATGGCTATGGCCTGCGGCCTGGATGCCGCCATCGCCGACGCCTGCGACGATGAATTGATGGAAGCGGTGGCTACGGCCCGGATTCTTCTGAACATGGATATCTACTGCGATTCCTACGTGGAAGTGTTTAAGCAAAGCAACCGCTAGTCAGGCCGGGTGCCCGCCGCGGCGGGCACCCTTCGCCTCTACTGGACAGCGGGAGAGCGGTTAAAGAAAGGGAAGGTGAATCCATGATAATCGCGGAACGCAAGCCGCTGGATCAGATCATGGCCATGCTGGAGCCTTTCAAGCGCATCTGTGTCTTAGGCTGCGGAACCTGTGTTACCGTTTGCATGGCCGGCGGCCAGAAGGAGGCCGAAGAGCTGGCGGCCTTGATCGGGATTAGCCGGAAAAAGGAGAAGAAAGACGTTGAAGTAACGGCGTTCACCATTGAGCGCCAGTGCGAATTCGAGTTTGTGGACCAGGTTGCCCAGCAACTGAAAGATTGCGACGTGGTGCTCTCCCTAGCCTGCGGGGTCGGGGTTCAAACCCTGGTGGAGAGGATACCGGCCCTGAGGGTGCTGCCCGGGCTCAATACCAAATTCATGGGCTATCCGGTAGAACAGGGGGTATGGGTGGAGCGCTGCCTGGGCTGCGGGGACTGCATTCTGCACCTTACCCAGGGGATCTGCCCCATTACCCGCTGCGCCAAAAGTATCCTGAACGGGCCCTGTGGAGGCTCGTCGGAGGGGAAATGCGAGCTCAGCAGGGAGATCGATTGTGCCTGGCATCTCATCCACCAGCGGCTTACCGAGCTGGGCCGCGTCGGGGACCTGGCTGTCATACAGCCTCCCAAGGACTGGTCGTCTGCTCACCATGGAGGCCCGAGAACCATAGTAAGGGAGGATGTCAGACTTGATCGCAGGGAGTAAATTAGAAAGAGCCATTCGCAGCGGGCATTTTGTGGTCACGGCAGAGCTGGGGCCTCCCAAAGGGGCCGATATTTCCCAGTTGAAGCACCATGCCGAAGCCAATCGCAATCACGTGGAAGCCTTCAATATTACCGACAACCAGACCGCCATTGTTCGAACCTCCAGCATCGCCTGCGGTGCCACCCTGGTTCAGATGGGCCTGGAGCCGATCATTCAGATCACCGTTCGCGACCGGAACCGGATTGCCATCCAGAGCGACGTTCTGGGGGCGGCGGCCCTGGGGATTAAGAATATCCTCTGCCTGGCCGGGGATCACCAGAAATTCGGCAACGAACCGGGGGCCAAAGGCGTTTACGATATCGACTCCATGCAGCTGCTCAAAGGGCTGAAGGATCTGCGGGACGAAGGCCGCTTTATGGGAGGGGACCAGCTGGAGGGCTCCATTAGCTATTTCCTGGGAGCCGTAGAAAATCCCTTTGCCGATCCCTTCGAATACCGGGTAGACCGCCTGGAGAAGAAGATCAACGCCGGGGCCAGTTTCATCCAAACTCAGTGCATCTTCGACCTGGAGCGCTTCAAGAAGTGGATGGAGCTGGTCCGGGAGCGCGGGCTGCACAAGAAGGTGGCCATCCTGGGCGGGGTTACCCCCATCAAGTCCCTGGGGGCGGCCCGTTACATGAAAAATAACGTCTCGGGGATCATCATCCCCGACCAGTTGATCGAGCGCCTGCAAGGAGCCCAGGACAAAAAAGCGGAAGGCCTTAAAATCGCCATTGAAACCATCCAGCAGTTGAAAGAGATCGAAGGGG
The DNA here is from genome assembly GCA_001512835.1 of Clostridia bacterium DTU022. Taxonomy (GTDB): domain Bacteria; phylum Bacillota; class Dethiobacteria; order DTU022; family DTU022; genus DTU022. The sequence goes on along the minus strand of LFRQ01000128.1, from coordinate 22,801 downwards.
TGGCCGGGGTGCACATTATGGCCATCGCCTGGGAAGAGGTTGTCCCCGAGATCGTGGAGCGAGCCGGATTGTACCCCCGTCCCCAGATCTAGACCTGCAGCAGCACCAGGGCATAGAGATGACCTTAAAACAGGCCAGCTTTTGGCCTGTTACTTTTAAATATAACCTTTCCGGGGGAGGGGTAGTGTGCGCAAAGCCAAGGATGTGGTGATTGTCAGCGCGGCCCGGACGCCCATCGGCGATTTCGGAGGCGTTTTCCGAAATGTCTCCGCCCTGGAGCTGGGGCGGAGGGCCGTGGAAGCGGCGGTAAGCAGGGCCGGGATTGCCAAGGAGTCCGTGGAGGAAGTGATCTTCGGCAACTGCGGGCAGCGCAGCGACGAGCCGAACATTGCCCGCTGCATTGCCTTGAAGGCAGGGATGCCCATTCAGACTACCGGCTTTACCATTCAGCGCCAGTGCAGTTCCGCCATGCAGGCCCTGGTCTCCGCCTACCAGGAGATTGTCCTGGGCGACGCGGAGATTGTGGTGGCCGGAGGCGTGGAATCCATGAGTTCCGCCCCCTTTGTCCTGAAGGATGCCCGCTGGGGCAAGCGCCTGCAGCACGGCGAGATGACCGATGCCCTCTGGGAGATGCTCACGGATCCCTTTGCCAAGATCCTGATGGGGGTTACGGCGGAAAACCTGGCCCGCAAGTACGGCATAAGCAGGGAGGAACAGGACGAGATCGCCCTGCGCAGCCACCTGAATGCTGCAGCGGCCATCCGGGAAGGGCGCTTTCGGGAGGAGATCGTGCCGGTGGTGGTCAAGGAGCGGAAAGGGGAGCGAGTGGTAGATACCGACGAGCACCCCCGCAGCGACGCCTCCATGGAGAAGCTGGCCGCCTTGAAGCCGGCTTTCCTGGAAGGGGGGACGGTAACGGCGGGGAATTCCTCCGGTCTTAATGACGGAGCCGCCGCCCTGGTGCTTATGTCTGCGGAGAAGGCCGCTTCCCTGGGGATTAAGCCTATGGCCAGGATTGTCTCTTATGCCTGGGCCGGAGTGGAGCCGGAGTTGATGGGATACGGGCCGGTGCCCGCCACCCGGAAGGCCCTGGAGAAGGCCGGATTGTCTCTGGCGGATATAGAGCTGATCGAGCTGAACGAAGCTTTCGCCGCCCAGTACCTGGCCTGCGAAAAGCTCCTGGAACTAAACCGGGAGATCGTCAACGTAAACGGCAGCGGCATAGGCCTGGGCCACCCGGTAGGTTGCACGGGGGCCCGCATCGTGGTCACCCTGCTCTATGAGATGGCCCGCCGGGGCTTGAAACTGGGTCTGGCTACGCTCTGCGTGGGCGGGGGCATGGGGATGGCCATGATCCTGGAGAGATTATAAACAAAGCGATGGAGGTATGGAGATGAGCGATTTGGTACAGGTAACCCGGGAGGAGGGGCTGGCCCTGGTAACCATCAACAATCCTCCCGTTAATGCCCTGAACCGCAGCGTCATGGAGGCCTTGGATCGGACTTTTACCTCCTTGCACGAAGACCCGGAGCTCAGGGCCGTTATTGTAACGGGCGGCGGGGAGAAGGCGTTTGTGGCCGGTGCCGATATCAGCGAATTTCCCGCTTTAAAGCGGAAGCAGGGAGAGGAACTCAGCTATCGGGGGCAGCGGATCTTTCAGAAGATAGCCGACTGCCCTGTGCCCGTGATTGCCGCCGTGAACGGGTATGCCCTGGGGGGCGGGCTGGAGCTGGCCTTGGCCTGCGATATTCGGGTGGTGGCGGAGAATGCCCGGCTGGGGCTGCCGGAGGTAACCCTGGCCATCCTGCCGGGATACGGCGGCACCCAGAGGCTTCCCCGGACCATCGCCCCGGGAAGGGCCAAGGAGTTGATCTTTACCGGGGAGATGATCGAGGCGGCGGAGGCTTTTCGCTTGGGCCTGGCGGATCATCTGGTTCCCGCCGGAGAAGCGGTCAAGAAGGCGCGGGAAATCGCCGCCAAAATCATAAAGGGCAGCGGCCCCCTGGCAGTGCGCCTGGCCAAGGAAGCGGTGAACGGGGGGTTGGAGCTCGGCCTGGAAGAAGGCTTTAAGCTGGAGGCGTCGCTTTTTGGCAAGCTCTGCGACACCGAGGATAAAGATGAAGGGGCGCGGGCCTTTCTGGAGAAGAGAGCCCCCCAGTTTAAGGGGAAGTAGAGGAGGGAAAGCATGGAGATCAAGACTATCGGTGTAGTCGGGGCCGGGACCATGGGCAGCGGGATCGCCCAGGTAGCCGCTGCTGCCGGCTTTAGCGTCATTATGCACGACCTGGAGGACCGGTTCGTGCAGCGGGGCCTGGGGACCATCAAGAAGAACCTGGACCGGGCCGTGGAAAAGGGGAAGCAGAGCCGGGAGGAGGCCGACGCCCTGCTGGGGCGCCTCCGCGGCACCGTCCGGCTGGAGGAGTTGCAGGAGGCGGAGGTAGTTATCGAGGCCGTGGTAGAAAATATGGAGGTTAAGAAGGAGCTCTACGCCCGGCTGGACCAGATCTGCAAGCCCGAAGCAGTTCTGGCCTCCAACACCTCCGGCTTGAGCATTACCGAGATGGCTTCCGTCACCAAGAGGCCCTGGCAGGTGGTGGGGATGCATTTCTTCAATCCGGTCCCGGTGATGAAGCTGGTGGAGGTGATCAAGGGCAACGACACCTCCCCGGAGACCTTTGAACTGGTCATGGACCTGGCCCGGAAGCTGGGGAAGGAGCCCATCGCCGTCAACGAGGCTCCCCTGTTTGCCGTTAACCGCATCCTGGTCCCCATGATCAACGAGGCCGTCTTTGTCCTGATGGAGGGGGTGGCCAGCGCCGAAGATATCGACCGGGGCATGGTCCTGGGCTGCAACCATCCCATCGGCCCCCTGGCCCTGGCGGACCTGGTGGGTCTGGATGTCCTGCTGGCGGTTATGGAGACTCTGTACCGGGAGACGGGGGATTCCAAGTACCGGCCCTGCCCCCTGCTGCGCAAGCTGGTCCGTGCCGGGCATTTGGGGCGGAAAACAGGCCGCGGATTCTATACTTACTAACTCTATATTTAATGGATGAAATGAAAAAGGGGACGGTTCCCGTTTTGCATGTTTGTAAAAGGGGACGGACCTCCGGGGGCAGCCGCTGCTTGGATTTCCCGGGGGCCGTTGGCAGCCGTCCTCTTTTTTTCTCCTCCCGCTTGTGTTAAATTAGAAGAAAACAGCCGTTATTATTATTATTCCTGGTTAACGGAGGGTCCATGAGCAAGCAACTGATTCGCAATCTTAAAGTAGGAGATGAAGTGGAAACCCAGGCGTTGATTCTCGATGTAAGCCGGGGTACTTTTAATACGCCCAACCGCGCCGGGGATTATTTCTGGAAGTTAACCCTGGGGGATGTCAGCGGCAGCATCAAGGGGATCATCTGGGAGGCCAGGCTGGTGAAGGAGAACCTGGCCCGGGGTGACGTTGTATTCTTGCGGGGGGAGGTTAACGATTATCATGGCCCCCAGGTGGTGATCAGCGAGATTCAGAAGCTGGACCCGGCCAAGGTGCAGCGCAAATTTTTCCAGCCCGTGTCCGAAAGAGATCCCCGGGAGATGCTGGAGGAGTTAAAAGGGGTAATTGCTCAAGAGATTAAGACCCCTCCGCTCAAGCTGCTCCTGCTCTCTTTTTTCAATGACCGCCAGTTCGTGGAGCGCTTTATGGAGGCGCCGGCGGCCCGCACCATCCATCACAACTATATCGGCGGCCTTTTGGAGCATACCCTGGAAGTGATTTCCATTTGCCGCCACCTGGTTTCGCTGTACCCGGGAGAGCTTCAGCTGGACCTGCTGCTGACGGGGGCCATCCTGCATGACATCGGGAAGATAGAAGAGTACGACCCGGCCAGTTTAAGCTTCGAGTTTTCGGACCGGGGGAAGCTTATCGGCCATATCAGCATCGGCAAGGAGATGCTGGATCAGCGCCTCAGGCAGATTCCCGATTTCCCCGAGTCCCTTAAGCTGGAGCTGCAGCATATGATTTTAACCCATCACGGGATGCGGGAATGGGGCTCCCCGGAGATACCGAAGACCATTCATGCCTTCGCCCTTTTTCACGCCGACCTGGTCAGCGCCCGGTTAAACCAGTTTGTTAAAGTAATCCAGAGACATGCCAACGGCCCCGGTGACTGGACCGACTGGGACCGCTTTTTGGAGCGCAGCATCTACTTGAAGCGGCCCGGGGAATAATCAATGGGGTCAGGTCTTGAATTGTGAATTTTATGGGGTCAGGTCTTGAAATGTGAATTTTAAGCCCTTAGAAGATTAATGGGGTCAGGTCTTGAAATGTGAATTTTTGGCCCTTAATTTTTTGGGGTCAGTTTATTGGGGTCAAGTCTTGGAAAGTGAATTGTTAGTGGAGTCGGATCTTGTAAGGCTCCGCTCCCCGGAGGGTATGATTTTTCCGTTTAAAAGGCAGGATATTTCCTGTCGGTTGGAGAAACCTATTCTCACCTGAGCGAAGATGGTGGTGGAATAATTGGGACGTGCGGACAGACCCAGAGTGATGCTGAAGACAACGCTGGACAACGTTATCGCCTTCCAGCAGGATCCCGATTACTATTCCCAAAAGGGGACCTACTATCACCGCAAAAACAACTTGAACAAGGCTGTTCTCTACTTCAGGAAAGCCGTGGAACTGGAGCCCGAAAATCCTCTCCACCATTACAACCTGGCCTGTGTTCTGAGCAAAGCCGGCCAACTGGAAGAGGCCAACCGCATCTTTTATTACATCGTGCAGAAGCTGGATCCCGACTTTACCGAGTGCTATTTTTTAATGGCCATCAATTACGGCTTCATGGATGATCTCAGGCTGGCCCGCCAGTACCTGAACAAATATCTCCAGGAATCTCCCGAGGGGGAGATGGCCGATGAGGCCCGGGATTTAATCTATGCCCTCGAGGAGGAGGAGCAGTGCTTTGAGAGCCACCGGGAGCAATTGACCTGCCAGGACAACGAGGCCCTGGAGGAGGCTATCTCCAGTTTAAGCGATCATCAACTGCGCCGCCGCTTCCAGGAGCGGGAGTTTCGCAAGATCCTGCACAAGGGCTTGTACCAGGGCAGCGATCATCTAAAAGAGATGATCCTCCGGCTTTGCGGCAGAATGCGCACGGTGGAGGCCCGCCGCTACCTGGCGGAGTACGTGGCCAATCCCTGGGTTAAGGAGCGGCTGCGCCAGATCGCCCTCCTGGAGTTGAAGAACATCTCCCCGGACGGCGGTTTCCGCATTTACAAGGACGGCAATTTCGTGGAGATAAACCTGGAAGCCTATCCCCTGCAGGCCCCCGTGTGGAAGGAGGAATGGCAGGCGGTTCTGGATTGTACTACGGAGAATATGCGCAAGAACGCCTACTACCGGGAGGAATTCTTTGAAGACGTTCGGGCCATCTGGCTTGACTATATTAACCACGTCTACCCCGACGTGCCCAGGATTGTCAAGAAGGAGGCCTGGAGTGCGGGGCTGGAATACAGCCTGGCCCGCTTCCATTTCCTGGATTTAACCCAGAAGGAGTTGGCCCGGCAGTACGGTGTATCCGCGGCCAGCGTCAGCGCCAAATTTCAGGAGATTAACCGGGTGCTGCAGATCGACCAGAAAGCCTACCGGAATATGCTGGCCTTCTTGGCTCACCAGAGCCGGGAGCCATATTAAGATGGCCCTTTAAATCCCTTCTAAAAAGAAGGGGTTTTATTTGTACCGTTTTTTTAAGAAACTGAACCGGGGTGGAAGGGAAATTGCGGCACGAACTCTTTGTCCAGACGAAGAATCGCCAGGAGTTGGTGGACCTGACGGCCATGATCAACCGGGTCCTGGAGGCCTGGCCGGCAAAGGAAGGTCTCTGCACCCTCTTTGTTGCCCATACCACCGCGGCGATTACTGTCAACGAAGCTGCGGATCCCTCGGTAGTCGATGACCTGCTGCGCCATCTCAACCGGCTGGTCCCCGAAAAGGGCGATTACCGGCACCGGGAGGGGAACAGCGACGCCCACATAAAAGCGGCTTTAATCGGGAACTCAGTCCAGATCCCCGTTCACAATGGCCGCCTGGACCTGGGGACCTGGCAGGGCGTTTTCCTGGCGGAGTTCGACGGCCCCCGCCGGCGCAGGGTGATCGTGAAGCTGGCTGCCGATCCGGATTAAAGGGGAGAAAAGCCCCCTTGGCAAGGAGTGGAGGGATGGGCATGGCGGAACACCTGGCCCGGGGTGTTAAAGAAGCGGCTGCTCTCCTGGCGCAAGCCGAATACTGCATTGCCCTGACGGGAGCGGGCGTCTCCACGGAGAGCGGGATACCGGATTTTCGCAGCCCCGGCAGCGGCTTATGGACCCGGCTCGATCCCATGTTTTTCACCATCGAGAGCTTTAAGGCGGACCCGGCTCAATTTTACCGCCTGGGGCAGGAGCTCTTTGCCGTGATCAAGGAGGCGGAACCCAACGATACCCATATCGTCCTGGGCGAACTGGAGAAGCGGGGCCTGGTCAAGGCGATTATTACGCAAAACATTGACGGTTTGCACCAGAAGGGGGGAGCAAGGCGGGTTTTAGAGATCCACGGTTCCTTGGAAAGCGCCAGCTGCATCGGCTGTGGTTGCCGGGTCTCCATGGAAGGGGTGATCGGCGCCGTGCTTGACGGAATCCTGCCGCCCCGCTGCTCCCGGTGCGGCGATCCTTTAAAGCCGGATATCATTCTCTTCGGAGAAGCCATGCCCCCCGTTTACCAGGAGGCGCTGCTGGAAGCCGAAAAGGCGGATTGCATCATGGTAATCGGTTCCAGTATGCAGGTCTCTCCCGCCAACCTGCTGCCCCGCTACAGCGAGAATTTAATCATCATCAACCGGGAGCCGACAGTTTATGATTCCCGGGCCCGGGTAGTCCTCCGGGGGAACACCGCCCCGGTAATGCGTTCCCTTTTAGACGAGCTGGAGCTTTGCTACGGCTTATAAACTTTGTCCCTTTGCAAAAGGAGGGGAAGCCAATGACCAGACATATGCTCGGCCTGCACGGGGTCACGGCGGAAAGCTTGGGCATGATTATGGAGAGGGCCTGGCGAATTAGGCAAAACCGCCGGCAGTACCGGGAGAAGCTGAAGGGGAAGCTGATAGCCGCCCTTTTTTTTGAGCCCAGCACCCGGACGAAGCTTTCTTTTGAACTGGCGGCCCACTGGCTGGGAGCCGAATTCATTCATTTTCCCCTGGAAACCAGCAGCCGGGTCAAGGGAGAGAGCCTCCTGGATACGATTCTAACCGTTACCGCCATGGGGGTGGATGCCTTGATCATCCGCCACTCCAACTCGGGAGTCCTGGAATGGTTAAAGGAAAAAGTGGATGTCCCCTTGATCAATGCCGGGGACGGTGCCCACGAGCATCCCACCCAGGCTCTTCTGGACCTGCATACCATGTACCATTATTTTGACTCGCTGAAGGATATTGAGGTGGTCATGGTGGGCGATATCCAGCACAGCCGCGTGGTCCGTTCCAGCATCTGGGCCTTGAAGACCCTGGGCGCCCGCATCACCCTGGTGGGGCCGCCATCCTTACTGCCCCGGGAATTCGAGCAGTTCGGCATCTCCATCTCCTGGCGGCTGGACGAGGTTTTGCCCAAGGCCGACATCGTGTACCTGCTGCGGATCCAGCAGGAGCGGCAGCAAAAAGGGCTGCTTCCCTCCCTGGCCGACTATACCAGGCAGTTCGGCTTGACCGCCGGCCGGCTCTCCCTTCTTAAGCCGGGGGTCCTGGTTATGCATCCGGGACCGGTCAACGTGGGGGTGGAGATTACGGCCGAAGCGCTGCAACTGCTGCGGTCATGGCCCCGGGAGCGGGCCCAGGTTTGCATTGAACACCAGGTGGCCAGCGGGGTGGTCGTCCGGGCGGCGCTTCTGGACTACCTCTTGGGGGAGGAAAGCCATGAAATTACTGCTTAAAGGTGCTACCGTCGTCGACCCTTCTCAGGACCTGGAAGAACAGGCGGATCTGCTTATTGAAGATGGAGTTGTCGCCGGGATCGGGCGCGGGATACGGGCCGACTATGCCCGGGAGCTGGACCTCTCCGGCAAGTACCTGGTCCCCGGCTTTGTGGACATGCACGTGCACCTGAGGGAGCCGGGCTTTGAAGGCAAGGAGACTATTGCCACGGGCACGGCGGCGGCCGTGGCCGGGGGGATAACTTCCCTGGCCTGCATGCCCAACACGGCCCCTCCCGTGGACAATCCCCTGGTGGTGGGCTACATTCAGCAGAAAGCTCGGGAAGCCGGGCTGGCCCGGGTCTATCCCGTGGGGGCGCTGACCAGGAACCGGCAGGGAGAATTCATGGCCGATTACAGCGCCCTGTACGCCGCCGGGGTCCGCGCCTTCAGCGACGACGGGGACCCCGTCGATAACAGCTACCTGCTCTATCAAATCTTCAAGTACCTGCTGGCCTTTGAAGACACCCTCATCATCTCCCATTGCGAGGATCGGCGCCTGGCGGCCAACGGGCTGGTGCACGAAGGGTACTGGAGCAACTTGCTGGGCCTGCCGGGGATACCCCCGGCGGCGGAGACCGTGGCTGTGGCCCGGGAAATACTCCTGGCCCAGGCCACGGGGAAGCGCTTGCACCTGGCCCACATCAGCACCGCCGGGGCGGTGGAATGGATCCGCTGGGCCAAGGAGAAGGGGCTGCCCGTGACCGCCGAGGTTACCCCCCACCACCTGCTGCTTACCGATGCGGCGGTAAAGGGCTACAATACGGCGGCCAAGGTCAACCCGCCCCTGCGCTCGGAAGAAGACCGGCAGGCTCTTTTACAAGGCCTGCGGGAGGGGATCATCGATGTCATCGCCACCGACCATGCCCCGCACAAAATTGACGAGAAGGACCTGGATTATTTCGAGGCCCCCTTTGGCGTCATCGGCCTGGAGACGGCGGTGCCCATGCTGCTGACGGAGCTGGTTCACCGCGGGGAGCTCTCCCTGCGGGAACTGGTCCAGGCCTACTCCTGCCGCTCCGCCCGCATCCTGGGGGTGCCGGGCGGAACCCTGAAGCCCGGGGCGCCGGCGGATATTGCCGTCCTGGACCTGGAGGCGGAAGGGGTGATCGAACCCCGGCGCTTTTACTCCAAGGCCAGGAACACTCCTTTTGCGGGGCGGAAGGTGCGCGGCCTTCCCGTGCTCACCCTGCTAGGCGGCGAGATTAAAATGGAAGAGGGAGCAGTTAAAGTTGGAAAGCAGGAATAATTCCCCGGGGGGGCGGCTGAAGGAGATGGTAGCCGTCGCCCGGAATTGCTACCGGTTGATAATAGAGTATCCCTGGCTGGCGCCCCCCCAGCCGGGGCAGTTTGTGCAGCTGCGGTGGCACCGGGGCACCGACCCCTTGCTGCGGCGGCCCTTTAGCATCCACCGTGCCGATTGCCGGAGGGGGGAGCTGTGGCTGCTGATCCAGGTGGCCGGCCGGGGGACGGCGGACCTGGTGGAAAGGGGGACCCCGGGCATGGAACTGGATATTCTTGGCCCCCTGGGCCGGAGCTTCCCGCACCTGGAGGAAGAGGGCTTGGCCCTGCTGCTGGGTGGCGGCGTCGGCTTGGCTCCCCTGTTGTTTCTGGCCGAGGAGCGACGGCGCCGCGGGCTGCCCTTCCGCTGGCTGATCGGAGGCGCCGGCGCCGACCTCCTACCCCCGCCGGAATATTTCCTCTCCCTGGGACTCTCCCCTCAATTTGTTACCGAGGACGGCAGCCTGGGGGAGAAAGGCCTGGCAACGGATCTCCTGCAGCGCTTCCTGGAAGAGGAGAGGCCTTCTCGGGTTCATGCCTGCGGACCGGTTCCCATGCTGGCGACGGCGGCCAAGCTGTGCCGGCAGTTCCGGGTGCCCTGCCACCTGTCCCTGGAGTCTTTTATGGCCTGCGGCGTGGGGGCCTGCCAGGGTTGTGTGGTTCCCATCCGGCACGGCGAGAAGGTGGAATACCGGCGGGTCTGCTTGGAGGGACCCGTCTTCGACGGGGAGGTGGTCGATTTTGAACAGTGGCCCGGGATTGACCCTTAATCTGGCCGGCATACCGATGAAGACCCCTTTCCTGGCCGCTTCCGGCTGCTACGGCTACGGCCGGGAGTATCTGCCGTGGGCCGATTACAGCTGCTGGGGGGCGCTGGTGCTAAAGGGGACTACCAGAGAGCCCCGAGGGGGAAACCCGCCCCCCAGGCTGGTGGAGACCCCTTCCGGCTTGTTAAACGCCATCGGCTTGCAGAACCCGGGCATAGACTATTTTTTGAAGCAGATCCGTCCCGGCCTGGAGGAGTTGGGGCCGGCCATCATTCTCAATATTGCCGGGGAAAGCATCGAGGAGTACTGCCAGGTGGCTTCTCTCCTGGAGGGCGTGAAAGAGGTGGACGGCATCGAGGTCAATATCTCCTGCCCCAATGTCCGCAAGGGCGGGGTGCACTTTGGGACCGACCCGGCCGTGGTGGAGGAGCTGGTGGGCGCCGTCCGGGAGGTTTACAGCGGCCCCCTGCTGGTAAAGCTCTCCCTGGAGGCGGGGCAAATTGTCCCCGTAGCCCTGGCGGCGGAGAAGGCGGGCGCCGATGCCCTCTCCTTGATTAACACCCTCCGGGGCATGGTTATCGATATCCACCGGCGTCGCCCCGTGCTGGGCAGCCTGACCGGCGGGCTGTCGGGGCCGGCCATTCGGCCCGTGGCCGTGCGGGCCGTCTGGGAGGTGGCCGAGGCGGTAAAGATACCCGTGGTGGGCATGGGCGGAATCTGTACCGCGGAAGATGCCCTCCAGTTTTTCCTGGCCGGGGCCACCGCCGTGGCGGTGGGAACGGCCAACTTTGTCAACCCCCGGGTGGCCTCGGATCTGGTCCGGGGCTTGACCCGCTACCTGCAGGAAAACGGGTTCAAGCATTACCGGGAGCTCATCGGGGCGGCCCGGAACCGCTGATTTTGGCAAGGGGAGGCGGCTTATGCGCTTCGGGGTGCATATGGCCCAAAAAGGAGGCTTTGCCGCCAACTTGCGGCGCCTCAAAGAGATGGGCTTTCGCTCGGCCCAGATCTTTCCCGGCAATCCAACTGCCTGGAAGATGGGCGCCGCCCATCCCCGGGAGCTGGAGAGGCGGAGGGCCCTGGCGGAGGAGCTGGAGATCCGGCCCCTGGTAATCCACTGCCCGTACCTGATCAACCTGGCCTCTCCCAACCCCGACTTCCATGAACGCTCCCGGGAGCTGCTCCGGCAAACCATGGAGCGGGCTGCCCTCTACGGCTCTCCCTACGTGGTGCTGCATACCGGCAATCACGGGGGTGCGGGAATCGAGGCGGGCCTGGAGCTGCTGGTGGAGACCATCGCCGGGGAGTTGCCCCGCTGGCCGGCAGGGGTCAAGCTGCTCCTGGAGAATACCGCGGGCAGCGGCACCGCCCTGGGCTCCCGCTTTGAAGAGCTGGCCCGGGTGCTTAAAGCTTTCCCGCCGGGCGCCCTGGGGGTATGCTTTGATACCGCCCATGCCTGGGGCGCGGGATACGACCTGGGGAGCGCCCGGGGGGTGGAGCAGACCTTGGAGCAGTTTGAGAAGCATATAGGCCTGGAGCACCTGTGCCTGCTCCACCTGAACGATGCCAAGGCCGGGCTTGGTTCCCGGGTGGATCGCCACGAACATATCGGCTGCGGCGGGATCGGGCGGGAAGGGTTTCGGGCCCTGCTAAATCAGGATTGGCCGGAGGATATGCCGGCTATCCTGGAGACTCCCGAGATGGGCGGGCCCTGGGACCGGCGCAACCTGGAGATGCTGGTGGAATTGGGGGGTGTAGGCTGATGGCGGGGCGCAAAACTATTTTCTGCTGCGCCAACTGCGGTTACGAAGCGCCCAAGTGGCTGGGACGCTGCCCGGGCTGCGAGCAATGGAATACTTTTGAGGAGATCATCCTAACGCGATCCGGGAAGGCGAAGGAGAAAGGGGCTCCGACGGCGGCCGCTCCCCTGGAGGAGATTCCCCTGGGCGACCAGGAGCGCTATCCCACGGGTATCGGCGAGCTGGACCGGGTTCTGGGAGGCGGCGCCGTTCCCGGCTCGGTGGTCCTGCTGGGGGGCGACCCCGGCATCGGCAAATCCACCCTCCTGCTTCAGGCGGCGGCCTCCTTGACCGGAGCCGGCCCTGTGCTCTATGCCAGCGGCGAAGAGTCCTTGCAGCAGATCAAGTTCCGGGCGGAGCGGCTGCGCATTGGCGGCGGGATTCATGTTCTGGCCGCCACCCGGACGGGGGTTCTCCTGGAAGTGGTGCAGAATTTTAAGCCCGGGGTCCTGGTCCTGGATTCGGTGCAGGCTTTTTACTGCGAAGAGAGGGACGGGGTGCCGGGCAGCGTGAACCAGGTCCGGGAAGTGGCTGCGGAGATGGTGCGCCTGGCCAAGGAGGAGGGAATCCTCGTCTTTCTCGTCGGCCATGTCACCAAGGAGGGGGTGATGGCCGGCCCCCGCCTGCTGGAGCACATGGTGGATACCGTGCTCTACCTGGAAGGCGAGCGCTACCACAGCTTTCGCATTCTTAGGGGGGTGAAGAATCGCTTCGGCTCCACCAATGAAATCGGCGTCTTCATGATGGAAGAGCGGGGCATGGTGGAGGTGGCCAATCCTTCCCACCTTTTTATTACCCAGCGCCCGCAGCCGGTGGCCGGCGCGGTGATTGCCGCCTGCATGGAGGGGACCCGCCCCCTGCTGGTGGAGATCCAGTCCCTGGTCAGCGCCACCAGCTACCCCTCTCCCCGCCGCACCTCTTCGGGCCTGGACCTGAACCGGGTGGCCCTGGTCATGGCGGTCCTGGACAAGTATACCGGCACCTCTTTTCTGGGCCTGGATACCTTTGTGAATGCCGTGGGCGGGGTGAAACTGACGGAAACGGCGGCGGACCTGGCCCTGGCCTTAAGCCTGGTCTCCAGTTTGCGGGGGAAGGGGCTGCCCAACGAAAGTGCTATCATCGGAGAAGTAGGGTTGACCGGTGAAATACGCCCCGTAAACCGCATCGAGGCCCGGTTGAAGGAAGGAATCAAGCTGGGCTTTCGGCGTTTTGTGGTGCCCCGGGCCAACCTGGACCAACTGGAGCCGGGACTGAGGGGCAAAAAGGGGATCGCGATCCTCGGAGTCAGCAGTATCAACGAGGCTGTGGAGAGCGTTTTTTGACGGACAATTCTTTAGGATAGGAAATAATGGCCGAGGGTATTAAGGCGGTTGTACTCCATATTGAACACGTCTTCCAGTTTCAAGTCCAGAAGGCTGCAGATGGCTGCCAGGTAAAAGAGATGATTGCCGATCTCTTCGGCGATGATCTCCTGGCAGTGCTCGCATAACTTCCCTTTTATATGTGAATCCGCATGTTTTCCGCAGTCTTTCAGGGAGTCCGTGGGGGGAAACTGCTGCTTGTTGGCGATAATGGATATACAGCCGCAATCCGTTACCGTTTTAATGATGCTGCGATTGACCCGGGAGGTTGATTCCTGGTACTTGGAGAGGCAGTCCAGGATGCTGCGGTGGCGGATTAGCAATTCGGAAACCATATGTTGAAACTCGCCAACTACTTGACTGTTCTTCATTAAAGATTCCACCTCTTATGGAGTATTGAGCAGCGCTACCTATGATAAAATTATTATACTTTTTAGATTCAACAGCTGTCAACTAGCTGGAGGAGTTCGGTAGCTTGACCGATAGGGGTCTCATTCTATATTCAACCCCTATTCACCTACTAAAATGTACGCTGCCGGGGAGCGGAACCGCCATAGGATCATTTCCTTGCCCCAAAAAGACAAGCTTGCCGCCGAAGAAGAGCCGGCCGGCACGAAAGAGGCCCTCACCCAGTGGGGAAGGAGGCTGAAAGAGCTGGGCCGGCTCATATCCCGGTTTATTCGCCCCAGGCCAAGGGACGCATCCAGCGCCTCTGGGGAACCCTGCAGCACCCCCTGATTACCCAAATGAGCATCGCCAATATCTCATATCAAGAGGCCAACGACTTCCTGCCCGGCTTTATCGAGGGCTTCAAAAACCCTTCGCCGCCAAACCCGCCTGCTCCGAGACAGATTACTTGCCCAGCCCAAAAGACTTGGCCCCATAGCCAAAGGGGTGACCTTTTCTCAGTCCAGATCAGGGGTTTTTCGGGCGGCATTTTCACCGCTGCTGACAATTAGAAAAATTAGATATTGTCACTGCCAATAAAATATGTTACAATCAATGTTTATTTGACATGGGGGGGGTGAAAATGTTACTATGGTAGTGTGGGAAGCTAAGGAGGCGATTCTTTGTTTAACATTGGCGATAAGGTTGTCTACCCTATGCACGGAGCAGGTATCATTGAAGCCATCGAAGAAAAGGAGATCCTTGGTTCCCGTAAAAAATACTACGTGATGAAGATGCCTGTGGGTGAAATGAAGGTAATGATCCCCACTGAAAACTCCTGCCGCATCGGAATCAGGGAAGTAGTGGATGCCAAGGCGGTGGAGAAGGTGCTCCAGATTCTCCAGGGGGAGCAGGGGGAGATGTCCAGCAACTGGAACCGCCGCTACCGTTCTCACCTGGAGAAGATCAAAAGCGGGAATATATACCAGGTTGCGGAGGTGGTGCGCAACCTGATCCGGCGTGATAGGGAGAAGGGGCTCTCCACGGGGGAGCGAAAGATGCTGGAGAACGCCAAGCAGATCCTGGTTAGCGAACTGTTCCTGGTTCAGGGGGTGGATCGCGCCCGCCTGGAAAAAGAACTGGAGCGGATTTTTTCCGGGAATCATTCTTGATGCTTTTTTCTGCGCGCGCGGGTATATTCTGCCTTGCTCTTTGTAAAAAATATAAGTTATAATTAACTTATCTTGCTTATTTTCCCTCCACTATCAAGATTTGTGACTGATTTGATCTATTATTAAGGAGGTGAAACAATTGGCGCAGAAAATAGTGCGCATCGTTGGAACCCTGATCGGTATTATCCTGGGGGCACTGATCTTTAAAGATTTCGGACCGTTCTTTGTATCCGCCGTGGGCGGCGCCATCAGCATATCCGAACCCTTGGGCACCTCCATCTCCTCCGTCCTGGGCGGCTCTTTTATGGGACTGATTTTCTACTTTTTATCTCCCCTGACCATCAAGTTTTATAATCGCTTTATGAACTGGTGCGACAGCCGCTTGAAAACGGTACCGACCCAGGACATTGTTCTTGTTTCCGCGGCGTTGATTGTAGCCTTGCTGATGGGGATGCTGCTCAGCTTCTCCGTAAATCGGATTCCCTATGTCGGACCCTACATAGCGCCCCTCCTTACCTTGCTGCTGGCTGTTATCGGGGTCCGCTTCCTGCTGAACCGCAAGGAAGATTTTGCTTTCCTGACTTCCATTTTCAACCGGAATCCCCGGTCTCCCGCTGCCGCCGACAACGAAACCTACAAAATTCTCGACACCAGCGCCATTATCGACGGGCGCATCGTGGATATCTGTAAAACCGGCTTCCTGGAGGGGGTAATCGTGGTGGCCGGCTTCGTCCTGGAAGAGCTGCGCCACATTGCCGATTCCCCCGACCTGCTCAAGCGCAACCGGGGCCGCCGGGGGCTGGATATTCTGAATAAGATTCAAAAAGAGATGGATATCCCGGTGCAGATATACGAGGGCGATTTTGAGGATCTCAACGACGTGGACAGCAAGCTGGTACGCCTGGCCAAGGTGATAAACGGCAAGATCATTACCAATGATTTCAACCTGAACAAGGTATGTGAACTGCAGGGCATACCGGTACTCAATATTAACGAGCTGGCCAATGCCGTAAAACCGGTGGTTCTCCCCGGGGAGGAGATGACCGCCCAGATTATCAAGGACGGCAAAGAACCCGGCCAGGGGGTCGCCTACCTGGACGACGGCACCATGATCGTGGTGGAGGGGGGACGCCGCTATATTGGGGACAGCATCGATGTGCTGGTTACCAGCGTCCTCCAGACCGCAGCCGGAAGAATGATTTTTGCCAAGCCGAAGCAGGCGGCGGAGCGCGTCACCGGGGTTAAGTAGTGAAAGCGGCGGCTATCATAACTGCGGCCGGGCAAGGCCAGCGCATGAATATACCCATCAAGAAGCAATATCTGGTCCTGGAAGGAGTCCCCGTCCTGGCCCGGACCGTCAATGCTTTTTTGCCCTTGGAGGCATTTATCGGCATCATTGTGGTGGTCCCCCCGGGAGAGGTTGAGTTTGCCCAGAAAATCCTGAAGCCTTTTTGTCCCCTGGACCGGTTGACCCTGGTGGAAGGGGGGCTCAGGCGTCAGGATTCTGTTTTTAACGGTCTTCAGGCGGTGCCGGCGGAGGCCGAACTGATCTGCATTCATGACGGGGCCCGGCCCCTGGTTAGCCGGGAATTGATTCTGGCCGCCCTGGAGGAAGGGGGCAAATGGGGGGCGGTGGTTCCAGTCATTCCCGTGACGGATACCTTGAAAGAGGTGGACCTGGACGGTATAATCCTGGCTACCCTTCCCCGCTCCCGGATGCGGCTGGCCCAGACCCCCCAGGTCTTTCAGCAGGCTTTGATCCGCGATGCCTACCGCCAGGCCAACCTTCTGGGCATTGAAGCCTCCGACGACGCCTATCTCCTGGAGATCCTGGGGACCCGGGTTCACACCCTGGCCGGAGATCCCCGCAACATTAAGATAACCGGCCCCCATGACTTGCAGGCGGCCGCTGCTTTTCTAAAGGGGGAGAAGGAATGAACCGGATCGGCATCGGCTACGATCTGCACCGCCTGGTTCCGGACCGCCCCTTGATCCTGGGCGGAGTCCGCATACCTTTTCCCTTGGGGCTGGAGGGCCATTCCGATGCCGATGTCCTCCTCCATGCCATTATGGACGCCCTCCTGGGGGCGGCGGCCCGAAAGGACCTGGGGCACCATTTCCCTCCCGGCGATGAGCGCTACCGGGATATCTCCAGCCTGGTCCTGCTGGAGGAGGTGCGCCGGATTATCGCGGCGGAGGGTTACCGGGTTATCAATGTGGATGCGGTGCTTATCGCCCAGGAGCCCCGGCTGGCTCCCTACATCGAAGCCATGGTGGCCAATATCGCCGCCGCCCTGGGAATCTCTCCCGGCGCCGTATCGGTAAAGGCGACCAGCACCGAAGGGGTGGGCGCCTGCGGGCGCCAGGAAGCCATGGCCGCCCAGGCGGTGGTCTTGATTTCCCATGGAGAAGGGGATTGAGGGCTGTTTCCAAATTGCTTTGGGCCGCCTTCCGCGGGGAAAAGCTCCCCGGTATTAAGGCGGCCGGCAGGGCAGCCCCAGGGTCTGGGGGGTTCCACAGGGCGGTTGACAGACTTGCCGGCTCCTGTATATAATAGATTAAACATTGGCATAGCATAATGGCCGATGAGCGGGAAGAGTAAGGCGGTTGCGGCTCACAGAGAGGGGCCCCGTCAGGCTGGAAGGGCTCCGGGTACGGTCCGCCTGAAGTGCGCCCGGGAGGTGAAACCGGGAAAGGGAGCGAGTACCGGTTTCCAGGCTGCCTGTTACGCAGCAAAGAGGGGGACCGGCGGTTGTTATGAAGAACCGGCCGGTCCAAGCAGAGTGGAACCGCGGTGACAAGCCGTCTCTGTAGCGCAGCACAGAGGCGGCAATTCATTTTTGGGGTGAAGAGGAAAATGTTTAAACGATTGCGGCAAGATATCCGGGCGGTAATGGAGCGGGATCCGGCGGCGAAAAGCGTTCTTGAGGTGCTTCTCTGCTATCCCGGCCTGCGCGCCCTCTTTTTTCACCGGATCGCTCATTTTCTATATCGCCGGCGCCTGATCTTATTGGCCCGCATGGTATCCAATTTTTCCCGTTTCCTGACGGGGATCGAGATCCATCCCGGGGCCAAGATCGGATCGGCTTTCTTTATCGACCACGGGATGGGCGTGGTCGTGGGAGAGACTACCGAAATTGGCGATAATGTAACCATTTACCAGGGAGTAACCCTGGGCGGCACCGGGAAGGACAAGGGAAAGCGCCACCCCACCATCGGCAACAACGTGGTCATCGGCGCCGGAGCCAAGGTTTTGGGTCCCATTGAGGTGGGGGATGGGGCGCGCATCGGGGCCGGTTCGGTGGTCTTGCAGTCGGTGCCTCCCGGGGCTACCGTGGTGGGAGTTCCCGGGCGGGTGGTCTTCCACCGGGGCAACCGCATCCCCGCCCTGATCAACCTCAACCATGCCGACATGCCCGACCCCGTTGCCGACGCCCTGATCCGCCTCCAGGACCAGATCGAACAGCTTCGCGCTCAAATCGAGGAGCTGGAAAAAGGGGTGTACAACAGTGGCCATAAGGCTGTATAATACCCTGACCCGGAAGAAAGAGGAGTTTAAACCCGTCAATCCCCCCCAGGTCACCTTCTATGTCTGCGGGCCTACCGTCTATGATTTTATTCATATCGGCAACGCCCGGGTTTTTATTGTTTTCGATGTAATCAGGCGCTACCTGCAGTACCGCGGCTACCGGGTGACTATGGTCCAGAACTATACCGATATTGATGACAAGATGATTAACCGAGCCCGGGAACAGGGGATCACCGTTCCGGAGCTGGCCCAACGTTTCATTGAGGCGTACCGGGAAGATGCGGCGGCCCTGCGGGTGCGCCCCGCCGATGTGCAGCCCCGGGCTACGGAACATATAGAGCAGATTATCGCCTTGATTAAGAAGCTGGAGGAGCGGGGGTACGCCTATGCCAGCGAAGGCGACGTCTATTTTGATACCGGCCGCTTTGAGCCTTACGGGCAGCTTTCCCAGCAGAAGCAGGAGGAACTCCTGGCGGGCGCCCGGGTTGAGCCGGGGGAGAAGAAGAAACACCCCTTGGATTTCGCCCTCTGGAAGCAGATGAAGCCGGGAGAGCCCTCCTGGGAGAGCCCCTGGGGGGCGGGCCGCCCGGGCTGGCATATCGAATGCTCGGCCATGTCCATGCATTACCTGGGCCTTCCCCTGGATATTCACGCCGGGGGGACGGATCTGATATTCCCCCACCACGAAAATGAGATCGCCCAGAGCCAGGCGGCCTATGACCGGCCCCTGGCCAACTACTGGCTTCATGCCGGCTACCTGAACATCGAGCAGCAAAAGATGTCCAAGTCCCTGGGCAATGTCTTGACCGTCCGCCATCTGCTGGAAGAATATGATCCCCTGGACCTGCGCTTTTTCCTGCTCTCCGCTCATTATCGCAAGCCCCTGAACTTTAGCCGGGAACTGATCCGGCAGGCCCGGAGCGGGCGGGAGCGGCTGCAGGAGTTCCTGGAAAACTTGCAGGACGCCCTGGAAAAAGGGGAAGGGGGAGGCGAGCCCGGCCGCCTTGGGGCAGCCCTGGAGAAAGCCCGGGAGCGGTTTCTTCAGGCCATGGATGATGATTTTAATACCGCCGACGGGATCGCCGCCCTTTTTGAGCTGGCCCGGGAGGGGAACAGCTACCTTAAGGAAAACTACCCTTACGATGCCGGACTTCTTGAAGATGTCCTCTCCTTTTACCGGGAAGTCAACGAGATCCTGGAGATCGTTGCCCTTGATACCCGGGAAGCCCTGGCAGAAGAGATCCGGGAGGCCATCCGGCAGCGGGAGGAGGCCCGCCGCCGGAAAGACTGGGCTACGGCGGACCGGATCCGGGAGGAGTTGCTGGAAAAGGGCATTATCCTGGAGGACACGCCCCACGGCGTACGCTGGAAACGCCGTTCTTGAGGCCAAGAAGCTTGCGGCAGTTTTCTCCAGCCAAGAAAGGGAGGTGGTTCCCCTTGGACTTCATTAGGGAGAGAACTATCGAACAGGCCTGGCGTATGACCTTGTGGTACTGCGCCCGCTACGGCTACAGCTACAGGGTGGAGAAGGGCAGCTACGAAGGACAGATCCGGAAACAGCTAAGCCACCTGGCCGTGATTATCGAGGAACCCTATACCCGGCCCCTGGCGGTAACCATGCCGGAGAACACGGGGATACCCGCCCCTACTTCCGAGGAGAAGATCCACTCCTACTTTTATGAATACCTGGTTACAGATACCAAGGAAGACAAGGAAGACTATACCTACGGCCAGTATATCGCCCCCCAGCTGCCCACGGTCATTGAGCTGCTGAACAGCTCCCGGGGGAACACCAACCAGGCCTGCATCACCATCGGCGACCCGGGATGCATCCGGCTGGCGGATCCTCCCTGCCTCCGGGTCATCGATTTGAAGGTGGTGGAGGGGAAGCTGCAGATGACCGTCTTTTTCAGATCCTGGGATATTTTCGTCGGCTTTCCCGAGAACCTGGGCGGCCTGCAGCTGCTGAAGGAGTACATTATCATGCATTTAGATTTTCCCGTGGAAGACGGCCCCATAATCGCCTACTCTTCCGGGGCCCATATTTATGAACAGTATTTTCCCATTGTGAACCTGTTGAACGCCCATAAATGTTAAGGGCCCGGGGAGCAGGGCGGGCAGCATATTTTGAGACCGGGGGAAGTAAATTTAGTATTAAAGGGGCAAGCTGGAAGCGGCAAGCCCAAAGCGGGCGTTTTCCGGCAAGGAAGTTGTCATGGCCGGCCGGGCAATATGCCGGAGGAGATTCAAGCCGATGGCCATCAACGGGCGAGGAAGCAAGTCCAGGGAGATGAACGGAAGCGAACTGGTGGTGGGACGGCAGCCGGTGCTGGAAGCGCTGCGCCAGGGAACCGCTAGTTGCATTTACCTGCTGGAGGGGCAGAAGGGCAGGATTATTGAGGAGATCCAGGAGGCTGCGGCGGCGGCCGGGATCCCCCTTTTTACGGAGAAGCGGGAAGTATTTAGCCGCCGGGTCATGGACGAGCGAGGCCACCAAGGAGTGGCCGCCCTGGCCCGGCCTTTTCGTTACCTGAGCCTGGCGGAACTTCTGGAGCAAGCCGGGCCCGCCCCCCTTTTTCTCCTTCTGGATCATCTACAGGATCCGCAAAACCTGGGCTCCATTATCCGCACCGTCCACTGTGCCGGCGTAGAGGGGATTATTATTCCCAAGCGTCGCGCCGTACCCGTTACCCCCGCCGTGCGCAAGGTATCCGCCGGTGCTGCAGAGCGGGCCCGGATAGCCCTGGTGGGCAACCTGGTGCACACTCTGGAGCAGCTTAAGGAAGCGGGCTTTTGGGTTTATGGGGTGGAAGTGGACGGCGAGGAATCTATTTTCAGCGAACAATACCAGGGCCCCCTGGTCCTGGTCTTCGGCTCGGAAGGGAAGGGGCTCTCGCCCTTGCTGCGCCGCCACTGCGACCGGCTTCTGTACATACCCATGGCCCGGGAGGCGGCTTCTTTGAACGTGGGAGTCGCGGCGGCGATAACGGTCTATACCGCTGTAGCCCGCCGCCGGGGCTGGCTTCAGGGCTAAAAAGGCTTGACCCACCTGGGCCTTTAAGATATAATTACTGAGTAAGTGCAGAGTTGAACATGGCCGCTACCAACAACCCGGACGGAGGCGATTTGAGTGAGCTATTTGGCTCATGAGGCGAAAGAATCCAATGGGGTTTACTTGGAGCTGGAGCTGAAAAGCGATGAGGATATCGTCAATGAAGCCAAAGATGGCAACACCGTCGCCCTGGAATTCCTAATTAACAAGTACAAAAATTTTGTCAAAGCCAAAGCCAGATCCTACTTCTTAATTGGAGCCGACCGGGAAGATATTATTCAGGAAGGGATGATCGGCCTCTACAAGGCCATAAGGGATTTTAAGGGAGACAAGTTATCGTCCTTCCGGGCTTTTGCCGAGTTGTGTATTACCCGCCAGATTATTACCGCCATCAAGACGGCAACGCGTCAGAAACATATACCCCTTAATTCCTACGTGTCCCTAAACAAGCCCATATACGATGAAGATTCTGACCGCACTCTGCTGGATATCCTTTCCGGGACCAAGATTACCGATCCGGAAGAGTTGATGATCAACCGGGAAGAGTATGACGATATTGAATATAAGATGGGGGAGATTTTAAGCGACCTGGAGTGGAAGGTTTTGACCCTCTACCTGGAAGGAAAGTCGTACCAGGAGATCGCCGTGGAACTGCGGCGCCACGTCAAGTCCATCGACAATGCCCTGCAGAGGGTCAAGCGCAAGCTGGAGCGCTACCTGGAAGTCCGCAAGCTGTAGCCGGCCCCAGCGGACCCGGCTTAATCTCCTTAATCTCATCGATAAACTTAGAAAGACGACTTGCCCGCTGGCGCTTCCTCGTTTCCGGGCAGGCCCGTGGCTGCAAAATCAATGAATCCGGCGAAAGACCGGATCCATCAGCGGCGCCTGCCGGCGAGAGTGCGCTTTTTTAGGTTTAAACGTTGACTTTTAGGCAGATCCGTTATATAATCATAAACGCTTAAGGCGCGGGTGTAGCTCAATGGTAGAGCCCTAGCTTCCCAAGCTAGTAGCGTGGGTTCGATTCCCATCACCCGCTCCAACGACGACGCGGGGTGGAGCAGTCTGGTAGCTCGTCGGGCTCATAACCCGGAGGCCGTAGGTTCAAATCCTACCCCCGCAACCACGAAAAATAAAGGAAATCGCGGCGGCGGTTTCCTTAATCAAATATAGGATTTTCGGCTCACGTAGCTCAGGTGGCAGAGCGTATCCTTGGTAAGGATAAGGTCACCGGTTCGAATCCGGTCGTGAGCTCCACTGGCGGCGTAGCTCAGTTGGTTAGAGCATGCGGTTCATACCCGCAGTGTCCGGGGTTCGAGTCCCTGCGCCGCCACCATTTTTATTAACGGGGAGATAATTGGTTAAAAATATAAGATCGCAGCATAATAAGGTATATCTGTTATTTTATTTAAGCGGGTTTCATGTTTTCAGGAGGTGTATTTTTCATGGCGAAGAAGAAGTTTGAGCGGACGAAGCCACATGTTAAC
>LFRQ01000071.1:9979-11247 GCA_001512835.1 Clostridia bacterium DTU022 | reverse complement strand
CTGCTCGGGGGAGGGGCGATTGGGAATCCGGGCCACCGTCTCGGAGCCGTAGAAGAATAGAGCCTCCTCCTCCCCGGTAATCTCGCCGATTACCTCCGCCCGGGCCCCCTGGGAGCGGGCCGCTTCCAGCACTTCCTGCACATGGGCGGGGTTCACCTGGAAAAGCATCCGGGCCTGGGTTTCACAGATCAGGATCTCTTCGGGAGCAAGACCTTCCACCTTCACCGGGGCCTTGGAGAGATCCACCCGGGCCCCCAGCCCCCCGTACCTGACCGATTCGCACACCGCCGCCCCGATCCCGGCGGCACCCAGGTCGGAGCAGGCGTTGATCTTTCCGGTTTTAATAGCCGCCAGAGCGGCCTCCATGGTCAGCCTTTCTTCCTTAAACAGGGCCTCGGCGGGGCGCATCACCTTCACCAGCCCGGCCCTGAAGAGAGTATCATTCCCGTCATTGCCGGTCTCGCCTACAATAATCAACTTATCCCCTACATTTTTAGCCGGCTTGGTAAGGGGTTTGTCCACCACCAGGCGCCCGATAATGGCCACCACCATGGCGGGGACGATATCGCTGAAAGAAGTGGACAAGCCGCCCCCCACCACAAAAACATCCATGGCGGCACACATGTCGTGCACCCCCTGGATCATCAGGTTCATCCTCTCCCCGCTGGTCATCCTTTTGCACTCGCCGCAGGTGCATTCTCCGTCAAAGCCGCAGGGACCGACAATGACTTCCGCCTCCGGATCCCGGGTCCCGATAAAATCCAGGCAAAAGAGGGGCCTCCCTCCCATGGCCACCACGTCTCTCATGGCCCCGCCGGCCCCGGTGGCCGCCGCGTCGTAAGGACGGGGGACGCAGGGAGAACAGTGGCTCTCCATCTTGGCCACCATCAGCCCTTCATCGCCGGGCATGCGGAAAACGGCGGCGTCGTCGTTGGCGTCTGGCCCGATGAGCAGGCTGCCCGGCCAGGCCTGGCTTACTTTTTCGTTGAGCTTTTTAAAGATGCCGAAATCGATGACCTTGTCGATATTGTGGTGCAGGTGGACAAACAAGGCATGCATTAGCGCTTTCTCAATTCTGTTCATGATGACCTCCTCCGATTAATCCGGCATCCGGCAACCTGCCTGGGACTGCTGCGGACCTTTTTCATGGTTTATCCCCTATTTGGGGATTTTAATCACCCTATGTTTTTCCACGATCATTTATTTTTTTCCTTCAAATAAATTGCAATTATACCCGGTTCGGCAAAGTTTTTAATTATATTGCCCGG
>LFRQ01000071.1:0-9910 GCA_001512835.1 Clostridia bacterium DTU022 | reverse complement strand
GGCGTCAAGCAGAGGAAAAGCTACTTGATCACGATCAAGTACCAGAGCACGTAGAACCAGCCCAAAACCCCGTGGAACAGGGCATAAAGCACGGACTGGTGAAGGCTCCAGGATATGATCATGGCCAGGCAGCAACCGAAGCCGATGCCCGTTTTCACCACGGTAACCGAAGGCTCTCTCATCGGCATTCCTCCTGAAACAATTAGTTTTTGCCTCTCCTGCTCTTGTTTCCGACAAAGCCTCCCCTAATCCTGTATTTTCCGCCGGCCGCTCCGTCTTCCTTCCCCCGGCCGCCCCCCGCCTCGGGCGGGCCTGCCCCTCCTCAGGAAGGTTTTTACTTTATCCCGTAGAATAGATCGAAGATGAAAATTATCGATTTTCACGTCCACCTGCCTGTAGAAGGCTTCGACCCGCAATTTGTGGCGTACCGGCGCCGCTACCAGAAGGAATACGGGGCGGAAAAGCTGGCCGTTATTGATAACTGGAGCCGGGAATACGACCGGCAGTGGCGCCGGAGCTGGAACTTCCCCGATCCGGGGCCCCCCTTGCCTCCCGGGGAAGGGGCTTCCCTCTGGTTTGACGAAGCCCGGAAGCACCGGCTGGAGCAGGTGGTCCTGGTCACAGGAGGGGGCAACGAGGCCCTGGCGGAAGCCATCGCCCCGTATCGGCCCCGGCTGGTGGGCTTTGCCCACCACCACCCCCAGGAAAAGGGGGCTCCCGCCTCCCTGGAGAAGGCCGTCACCGAGTACGGTTTTAAGGGATATAAGATATTTGCCCCCCTGGTGGAGATGCCCCTGGGGGATCCTTCACTGCGCCCCCTCTGGGCCGCGGCCGAGAGGCACCGCCTCCCCGTCCTGATCCATTTCGGAATCCTGGGGGGAGGCGGGGGGATCGCCTCGGGCACCAACATCAACCCCCTGAGCCTGGAGCCCGTGGCCAAGGGCTATCCGGGGATCAGTTTCGTGGTCCCCCACTTCGGCTGCGGCTACCCCCGGGAGTTGCTGCAGCTCTGCTGGTCGGCAGCCAACGTCTACGTGGATACTTCGGGAAACAACGAGTGGATACGCTGGCATCCCGGTCCCCTGACCCTGGAGGAGTTGTTCCGGCGCTTTTACGAGACCATCGGGCCGGAAAGGATCATCTTTGGCAGCGATTCTTCCTGGTTTCCCCGGGGCTTCGCCCGGGCCTACCTGGAGACGCAGCTGGAGCTCTGCCGGCGGCTGCAATTACCGGAAGGGGACCTGGAGTTGATCTTCGGCGGCAATGCCCGCCGCCTTCTGGAGGGTGTTCGCCATGCCTGAGGCTCAAGAAAAGAAGATGCTGTTAACCGTTCCCCGGGAGCTCCCCCCGGAGGAAGCTCTTTTTTTGACGGGCAACGAGTACCTCTCCCTGCCGGAGATTGACGCCGCGGGAAGGATTAAATCCCTTAATCTGCTCCACTACGCCGGCCGCGGCCTCCTGGAGTTTCGGGGGGGCGGCGGGGAGCCGCTGCTGGCTCCCTGGATCAGCCGGGAAGGGCGCCCCCTGGACCTGAACCGGGGTCTGGGGGCCGCTTATCGACACTACTGGATCCCTTCCTTCCGGGCCGGCGAGCCGGGTCAGTGGGAAGCCCGCGGCGAACTGGCCGCCCCTCCCGGGGAGCGGGGCTTTATCTACCGGCTCACCCTGACCAACCTTTCCCCCCGGGCGGCAAAATTCCAAGCGGGCTGGCAGGGCTGCTGGCGGGAATTCAACCAGGTGATCTTTAACCGGCGCCGCCTGGAGGTCCGGCGGGTCTTAAGCTACGATAGCTGGACGAAAAGCCTGTTCCTGGAAGCCCGGAAAGGGCTCCCCCTGGCGGCCCTGGCCTTGAACCTGGATCCCCAGGCCCCCTGGCACTTTGCTCCCCGCCGGGGCCGCTTTTGGACGGGGATCCCCCTGGAACTGGGTCCGGGGGAAAGCGCCACCGTCACCCTCTTTGCCGCGGTGAACCTGGAGAGCGACGGTGCCGGAACCACCACGGTCCACCTGAAGCGGCGCGGCTCGGAAGCTCTGCTCCAGGAGACGGAACAGTGGCTGGAGCGCCACCGGCTGGAGTTGCCGGACCGCCGCCTCACCCGAGTGCTTAACCGCAACCTCTTCTTCAACTACTACTACGCCCTGGGCCGCGCCATGGACAACGACCGCCTGGTTCCCGTCACCTCCCGGAGCCCGCGCTACTATGTCAGCGCCGCCTTCTGGAGCCGGGACACCCTGCTGTGGAGCTTTCCGGGCCTCCTCCTGGTGGACCGGGCCGTGGCCCGGGAGCTTCTGCTCACCGTCTTCCGGCGCCACCTGAACCATGCCGGGGACCACGCCCACTACATCAACGGGACCCTCCTCTACCCCGGCTTCGAATTGGACCAGCTGGCCGCCTTTATCCTGGCCCTGGAGCGCTACGAAACTTTAAGCGGCGACGGCAGCCTAATCCGGGAGAGCCCCATCGCCGAAGGGTTGGACCTCCTGGTGCAAAAGGCGGAAGAGCGCCGCCACGAGGAGACGGGGCTCTATAGCACCTTCCTGGACCCCTCCGACGACCCGGTGCCCTATCCCTTCCTGATCTACGACAACGCCCTGCTGCAGCGCGCCTTTGCCTACCTGGCGGGGCTCCAGCAGCAAAAGCGCTGGCAGCACCCCCTCGACTTTCGGGAAGCGGCGGAGCGGCTGTACCGCGCCATTCGCCGGCACGGCACCGTGGAAGGGCCCCTGGGCCCCATGTTTGCCTGGGCGGTGGACGGCCGGGGCGGCTACCGGCTTTACGACAACCCCCCGGGCAGCCTGCAGTTGCTTCCCCATTACGGCTTCTGTTCCCCGGAGGATCCCGTGTACCGGAATACCGTGGCCTGGATCCGCTCGGACCACAATCCCTATTTCCACCGGGGGGTTCCTTTCAGCGAGACCGGCTCTCTCCACTGCCGCAACCCCTGGCCCCTGGCCGCAGCCAACGATCTCCTGGCCCTGAACCGGGGGGGGCTCTCCTTCCTGGCCCGGGCGCCCATGGACAACGGCTTCTGCTGCGAAACGGTGGATCCCCATAGCGGGAAAGCCAGTACCGGGGCGGCTTTCGCCTCGGGGGCGGGCTTTCTGGCTTACGCCCTCTGGCAGCGGGGGAGAGACTCCCGCTAGCTCCCGTCCCGCCCCCGGAAAAAGATCCCTTTTTCGCGAAAGCCAGGCCGCTGGCGGCATGCCATTTCAGCGGGGCCAGCCCCGGGAAAAGCGTTCTCCCCGGCGGG
Source organism: Clostridia bacterium DTU022 (assembly GCA_001512835.1). Classification (GTDB taxonomy): domain Bacteria; phylum Bacillota; class Dethiobacteria; order DTU022; family DTU022; genus DTU022. The sequence continues at coordinate 6,659 of LFRQ01000071.1, read as the reverse complement.
AGAGGGCGGCCTCCCGCCGGGAAAACGGCCTTCCGCCAATCGGCGCCGCCGGGGCGGCGCCGGCCCCGGGAAAAAGATCTTCGGGAAAAAGAGCCCCGGGCGGCGGTCCCGGAAACTGCGGCGCCCCCAGGAAAACACCTTGGCCGGCGGATCGGGAAACAAGCACCCGGCCCAGCCCCGGAAGCAAAACGCCCCGGAGAGGTGCCCAAAAATAAAACACCCCGGGCGGCAGGCAAGGGCGCCTGCTCCAGGCTTCTCCTCCCTAAAAAGCAGGCTTTTTAATCTTATCTGGCGGTCAACGTACCGCCGCCGCTGTGGATACCGCCGCGGCCCCTGGCCCGGCTCCTTAAGCTCAAAGGCGGCTCAAGGACGCCGTCCAGGCCAAAACAAGCCGGCGGAGCGGCGATCTTGGCCCCCTAATCAAAAAGGGCGGCCCGCTAGCGGGACCGCCGCCCTGGAGAGGCCGGAACTGCAACCCGGAACAGGCGGCTCCGGAAACTGGCTAACCGGGGCAAAGCTAAAAAGGCGGTCAACGGGGGACGCGCATCAGCTGCCGGGCACGGCTCCCGGCGAGGAGGGCCTGGGGGAAGCAGCCCCCGGCGGCGCCTCCCGGTAAGGGTAAAGCTGGTAAAGGTGGGAAAAGTAGCGCTGGTAAAGCTGCTCGTTGCTGTCCCGCCAGGGATGGTTCCGGCGCAGCTCCTGGAGAGCCTCCAGGTCCAGGTCGGCCACCGCGATCCCTTCCTTGCCGGGAGACTCCAGTTCGGCCAGGACCCCGTCCCCCCTGGGGGTCAGTTCCATGGGGGCAAAAACCCCGGCCCGGCCGGTAAATTCAAAGCCCAGGACCCGCCCCACCAGGGCGCTCTTAATCCCGTAAACTGGAGCCTCCTGGACCCGGGGCCAGATCCCCCGCAAGGCCAGCCAGTAGTTGTACGGTTCCGGGTTGGCAATGGGAATCATGACGATTTCCGCCCCCTGCTTCTCCAGGATCCGGAAGGTCTCGAAATAGGTGGCATCCATGCAAACGGGGAAAGCCAGCTTCCCCAGGGGGGTCGGAAAGACCTCCAGCTTGCTCCCCCGGCTAATCCCCCACTCCTTCTCGATGGGCATCAGGTGCACCTTGTCCTGCTTGCCGATAAAGCTGCCGTCGGGGCCGTACAGGATGGCCCGGTTCATCACCCGGTCCCCCTCCGGAAGCAGGTAGCTGCCGGCCATGATGTAGACCCTGTACCAGCGGGCCAGGGTGGAAAAAATGGTATGTATAAGGGGCCTTACCACCGGGCCCACGTAGCGGATCACGTCGGTAACGGTAATCTCCGGCTCTTTTTTCGGGGCCTCCCCGTCTCCCGGGATCACCGCTTTCCCGGCCTCTTCTACGCCGGGCAGCATCCCCAGCAGGGGCAGATTGTTGTCTTCGGGGAAAACAATCAACTGCGCCCCCGCCTCCACCGCCTCCAGGGTCAGGCGGTGCATCTCCTCAACGTAATCCAGGGGCTCCTTAAACAGCTTTATCTCCACCTGGACGGCTGCCGCCCGCACCCGCCGGCCGTCCCCGGGATCCGGTGCCGGCAGCTTCTTGACCCGGGAACGGAGGTGCCGGCGCACCCTCTCCTCCCGGCATTTGTAAAGCAGGTAGCGCCTGAAAAGCCTCTCTTTCCAGCCGTCCAAAGGCATCTCCCTTCCCCCTTTCCGGCAGCCCTAGTAGAGGTGGCCGCGGTAAGCTCTCGGGTTTAGCAGCTTTAGCAAGGGATAGCGGTTCATTATCTCGCGGCGGGCTTCCCGGTCCAGCCGGGCCGCCGCCAGGGGCGCCTCGGGGCCGCTGCGAGCCAGGTAGCCTGTCTGCCCTTCGGTGATCTCGCAGGGAGCCAGGACCGCGCACTCCCCGGAAAATTCCCGCCGCCCCAGGGAGGCGCTCAATTGGGCCTCCACGCCCCAGAACTGGTTCTGCTGCACCTGGGACCATAAGCCGGCCACCTGGAGGCAGGGGTTGGCGCCCGCCGGCAGGGCCCCGCAATGGACCACCAGGTCGACCCCTTGAAGGGCCAGGATCCGGCCCGTTTCGGGATGGCGGACGTCGTTGGCCACCAGGATGCCCAGGCGCAGATCCTCCAGGGGCAGCGGCTCCAGCTCCTCTCCCCGGGAGAGGCCCAGCTCCCGCTGTTCCCGGTCCAGGTGGGTCTGGCGCTGGCGGCCGCTTATTTCCCCCCGGGGATCGCAGCAGTACGCCGTATGGTACCAGCAGCCTCCCTCTTCTTCAAAAAGGGTGCCGCAAACCAGGTAGAGATTGTGCCGGCGAGCCAGGTCCCGGTGCAGCTCCAGGAAAGAGACGTTCCACTCCGGAGCCATCGCCCGGTAGGACTCGGCGAGGGCGGGAAAATCTTCTCCCGGCGCCAGCCGGCCCGTTTCCAGGGCCAAGAGCAAGGCGCTGTAGGCCGGTAGGACAACCAGGGCGGCGGCGCTCTCTTTAAGCAGGGCGCTCAAATCCTCCCGGTAGTGATTCAGGCTGTCCCTCCGTACTCCCCGCAGGGAAAGGGCCGCCACTTGCACGCCCACATCCTCCTTAAATGACTGTTTGTATTTGGCAACATAATAATTCGCCTAATCCGGGATAGATTCCTGTCAATTTTTACATCTGTTTTAAAGTGTGGGCAAGAGTTAAAGGTTTTTCCAGCGCAAAAGCATTCTGGATGCCGGGCCAGCGGAAGTTATAAAGATATCCGGGAAAAAATCATTGCTTCCGGCACTCTCTGTACCAGCGGTGATAACCAGGTTTTCACCCGGCAAGGGGTGATCGTCTGGCCAAGAAGGCATAATTTCCGCCCCGGCAGGGAGAAAAGAGGAGAGTTAAAGAAGGGGCCTTCGCCCCGGGGAGCAGGGAGGGGGCAGTGGCGAGACGGCGGCCGGCCCGCCGGTTCAAGAGGTGTTTTTTTTACCAAGATGACCTTGCCCTTTACTGCTCCGGCGCGGCGGGCAGCCAGAAGGTGAAGGTGGTGCCGCAGCCGGGCTCGCTTTCCACGGTGATCCAGCCGCCATGCAGCTCCACGATGCGGCGGACGATGGCCAGGCCCAGCCCGCAGCCGGTCTCCTGCCGGGAGCGCGCCTTGTCTACCTTGTAGAAGCGGTTCCAGATAAAGGGCTGCTCCTCCTTGGGTATGCCGGGCCCTTCGTCGGAGACATAAAAGAAGACGCCTCCCTCTCCAGGATGAGCCCGGACCCGTATGGTCCCGCCCCGGGGGCTGAAGCGCAGGGCGTTCTCCACCAGGTTAATCATGACCTGGTAGAAGCGCCGCTCGTCCACCATGAGCAGGGGAAGCTTCTCTTCCACCTGCAGCTCCAGCTTCACCCCCTTCTCCACCCCTTTAAGCTGCAAATTCTCCAGGCAGGCCGCCAGCAGTTCTTCGCCGTCTGCAGGCCGCCTCTCCAGGGTTTCCCGCCTCATCTCCAGGTTTTCCAGGTCGATTAAATCCCGGACCAGGCCGCCCAGGTAAACGGTGTCCCGGTGCATCATCTCCAGGTAGCGCTCCCGCTCCGCCTCCGGGATCTTCCCCCGGAGCATCAGCTCCAGGAATCCCTGCAGGGTGGTTAGAGGAGCGCGGAACTCGTGGGAGATATCGGAGATCAGTTCCCGCTGAAGCTTCAACGTCTGCTGCTGCTCCCGCATGGCCCCGGAAACCTTGTCGATGGCGAAGTTCAGGGTTTCCGCCAGGCGCCCGACTTCATCGTCGGAGCGGTGGTTTACCCGGACATTGTAGTTTCCCCGGGACAGCTCCATGGCTACGGCGCTCATCTCCTCCAGGGGGCTGGCGATCTTGCGGGAGAGAGTATAGCCGATCCCCACGGCCAGGAAGAGGCCTCCCAGGGCCGCCATCATGCCCAGCCGAGTAACCACCCCCATGATGCCCGTGACCGAGCCCAGGGGGGAGCTGATAGCCAGGGTCCCGATTACCTGGGAGGGATCTCCCCCCGCCCCGCCCGCTTCCCAGCTGTCCCAGTTCTCCTGGGGCTCGTAGCCCGGCACGTAGAGGGGGGCCATGTGGAAGAGGCTGTTGTAGCCGGGACCGGTAATCTGCTTGGTAATTACGTTCCCCGCCAGGACATGCTCGATCTCATGCTGCTCCACCCGCAGGCCCAGCCTCTCCGGGTTGCTGCCGGCAAACTCCAGCACCTTCCCCTCCTTGTCCGTCACCCAGAGGTAGATATCGTTGGAGAAAGCCAGGGTCTCCACCAGAGTGGACAACTCCTGGAGGTCGCCCCGGTAGAGGTGCTCCTCCACCAGGGCGGCAATCCGCTCGCTCCTCATGGTCAGGTGCACCCCTTCCACGTTAAAAAAGTAGCGGTGCATCAGACGGACAAAGATGAGGCTGACGGCGGCCAGGACTACCAGGGTAATGGCCAGGTAGCTGAGCAGCAAGCGGGCGAAAACACGCCTGGGTTTCATTGCTTCACCGCCTCGAATTTATATCCGATTCCCCAAACAGTCTGAATATACTGGTAGGCGGTGCCCGACTTTTTCAGCTTGTGGCGGAGGTTTTTCACGTGCTCGTCCACAGTTCTGCTGCCCCCCGCAAAATCGTAGCCCCAGATCCGGTTGAGCAGATCTTCCCGGGAGAAAACTCTCCCGGGATGGGCGGCCAGCAGCTGCAGCAGCTCAAACTCCTTGGGGGTAAGCAAAACTTGCCGGTCGTTGACGGTAACCTCGCGGGAGAGGGGGGAGATCTTTAAATCGGCCACGGCGATATCCATGTCGGCGGCGGCCGGGGGCTCTACCCTCCTCAGGATGGCCTCCACCCTGGCAGCCAGCTCCCGGGGGCTGAAGGGTTTGACCACGTAATCGTCGGCCCCCAGCTTCAAGCCCAGGACCCGGTCCATTTCCTCTCCTTTGGCAGTTAGGATCAGCACCGGGGTTCGGCCGCCCTCCTTCTCCGCCAGTTCGCGGCAGATGGTAAAGCCGTCCACTCCCGGCAGCATCAGGTCCAGGATCACCAGGTTAAAGCAGCCTTTCCGGGCCCGTTCCAGTCCCGTCAAGCCGTCGGTGGCCATCTCCACCAGGTAGCCCTCCTGCTCCAGGCAAACCCGGAGCAACTCCCGGATGTGGGGGTCGTCTTCGATGACTAGGATTCTGGTCTGGTTCACCGCGGACACCTGCCTCAGCTTTTGCGCTTTTGCTTTTTTTTACTATTGTAGCAGAAGAAAGAGAAACTGTCGCGGCCGTCTTCTTACCAGCGGGCGCTTCCCCCCAGGCTGGAGTGCCGCCGGCCCAGGGGGGCGAACCTTTCCGTGACGGCCGGGTTGTAGCCGGACCGCTGAAAAAGGGTCCGGTGATCCAGGGCGCGGGTATGGTTGCTGGGCACCCAGATCTGGCGGCGGAAGGTAAAGAGGGCGTACAGGAGCAGGGCCCCCCAGCTCAGGTAGAAGATGGGGTACATGGCAAAATAGCGGCACGGCTTCAGGGGAAGCCGGTCCAGGAGCACCGTTAAGAGAGGCAAGAGATATGGGACCGCGGCCAGGGTGGCGGCGACCAAGGGATACTGCTCCCCCAGGCGGAAGTAGAGGGAGGTCTCCCGGAAAAAGGCGGGGAGCGGCCAGGCCAGGAGGGCCATGAGGGAGCCCACAGCCACCATCGGGATTTGCAGCAGGCGGATTCCTCCCTCCAGGCGGGCCGGGTCTCTTTCTATTATTCCCCGGGCCAGCAGCCGGGGCACATACATAAAGGCCACGTTAAGCTGCCCCCGGGCCCAGCGCAGCCGCTGCTGGCAGGCGTCGTAGAAGGTGACGGGCTTCTCGTCGTAAACCCGGGTCTCCCGGGCGAAAGTGGCCCGGAAGCCGTGCCACAGGGCCTGGACGGCAAACTCCAGGTCTTCGGTGATGGTGACGGTGGACCAGCCCCCCGTCTTCTCGAAAACCTCCCGAGCGATGCAGACCCCCGTCCCCGCAGTTAGGCTGCTGAGGCCCAGGTTATAGCGGGCCTGGAGGATAAAGCGGTTGTTCAGCCAGAAGTTCAGGGTAAAAATTGAGGTCACCCAGTTGTCGTCGGGGTTCTTGGAGTCGATAAAGCACTGGATCAACTTCTCCCCCGCCAGCAGCCTCTTGTTCATGACCTCCAGGAAATTGGGGGCCACCAGGTTGTCGGCGTCGATAATGACCGCCGCATCGTAGGACCGGGGACCGCTGTAGCGGGTCCGGGCTACAGCCTTCCGGCACCGGGGGTTGAAGCCCAAAGCGTCGATTACTTCCCTCAAGGAACGGCCCTTCCCCCGGCTTCCATTTTGCCGTTCCCAAACAATTGCCCCCAGCTTCCTGGCAATCCGGGCCGTATCATCCTGGCAGTGATCGGCGATTACGTGAATATCGTAAAGGTGGCGGGGATAATCCAGTTCCTTCAGGTTTTCGATCAGGCGGGGAAGCACCCGGGCTTCGTTGTGGGCGGGAATAATGACGGCAAAGCGCTTCTCTGGACGGCTATTTGCCGGATAGCGGGGCTGCCTGGTAAAAAGGCCGGCCATGGCCACCAGGAGGTAGTAGATTCCAAAACCGAAGACAATGACTTGTATTATCTTTATAAGCAGCAAAAAAATATCTCCTTGCAAGAGAACTTCCAGCGCTGCTTAATTTTACCCACCGCTTTTCAAGTTTTTATGAAGTAATTTTAATGTTTTTGTCAA
>LFRQ01000001.1:1289-2140 GCA_001512835.1 Clostridia bacterium DTU022 | reverse complement strand
CCGGCGAGGGATGTCCGCCTCTATCGCGAAGACTGGGCTGCGCTCCCGCCTCCCGCCGGCAGCATCTAGCCGCCTGCTAGCGGGGCCGCGAGGGCGGCCGCTCCCGGCCTGCAATTTCTTGCCTGTTTTTTTAAGAAAGAGCTCTTCCGGAGGCAAGAAGGGGCGGGACAAAACAAAAACGGGACGCGGGCCGGCAGCTTTCCGGCGACCGGCGCGTCCCGTCAAGTCTTTCTGCTAAGCCGCTATATTGTTCGAATCCCCCTCTAGAACAGGCCCTTTACCTTGCCTGTCTCCACGTCCACATCGACCCGCCGGAAGGCCGGGTTGGCTGCGGTACCGGGCATCAGCGAAATGGTGCCCGCCACCGGGACCACGAAGCCGGCGCCGCCGTAAGTCAAGATGTCGCGCACGAAGAGCTTCCACCCCTTGGGCACGCCCTTGAGCATGGGGTTGTCGGTGAGACTCAGGTGGGTCTTCACCATGCAGGTGCCCAGCTTCTGAAGCTCCGGATCCTGTTCCATGCGCTTGGCTTTTTCCAGGGCCTCGGGAGAGTACTCCACGCCGTCAGCGCCGTAAACCTCCTTGGCAATAAGCTCGATGCGCTGCCGGAGCGGGGTATCCAGTTCGTAGAGGAACTTAAAGTCGTTGGGCTCATTGCAGGCTTCGATAACGGCATCCGCCAGTTCCAGGGCGCCTTCCCCGCCGTACTGCCAGTGCCTGGAGAGAGCCACCCGGGCACCGGCTTGCTCCGCCAGGCGGCGCACCAACTTGATCTCGTTCTCCGTGTCGGTATGGAAAGCGTTGATGCAGACCACGGGGTTAATGCCGGCCTTCTTAACGGTGTTCACATG
>LFRQ01000001.1:712-1230 GCA_001512835.1 Clostridia bacterium DTU022 | reverse complement strand
GGCTTCAAGCCGGAGATGCGGCACTTGATGTTCCAGAACTTTTCGAAGCCGATGTCGGCGGCGAATCCGGATTCCGTGATCACGTAATCGGCCAGCTTTAAGCCGACCCGGTCGGCAATGATGGAAGACTGGCCGATGGCGATGTTGGCAAAGGGGCCGGCATGGACGAAGACCGGCTGCCCTTCTATGGTCTGCAGCATGTTCGGGTTGAGGGCTTCCAGCATCCAGGCAGTCATGGCGCCGGCCACTTCCAGGTCTTCGGTGGTAATCGGGTTTCCGCGCTTGTCGTAGGCCACCACGATGCGGCCCATCCGCTCGCGCATATCCTTAAGGTCCGTGGCCACAGAAAGGATGGCCATTACCTCGGAGGATACGGCGATGGCAAAGCCGGACTCCATCAGGAACCCGTCCCTCCTGGTGCCATGGCCGATGGTGATGTTGCGCAGGGCCTGGGCGCAAAAGTCGATCACCCACTTCATCTCCACGTTGCGCGGATCGATATTGAGCCGCTTCAGGCC
>LFRQ01000001.1:0-608 GCA_001512835.1 Clostridia bacterium DTU022 | reverse complement strand
GTGGGTCCCCCGGAGGGTTGGCGGATCGTGGCGATAACGTTTTTGCCCCGTTTGCCCATACCCTGGGCCAGCCCCATGGTGGTGGTGGATTTCCCCTCTCCCAAGGGAGTGGGCGTGATGGCCGTTACATTTATGTACTTGCCATCGGGACGGTTTGCCAAGCGATCCAGAACCTTTTTAAAATCGATTTTGGCCACGTAATGGCCGTGAGGCAGGAGCTCTTCTTTCTCTAAGCCCAGCTCCTCCGCCAACTGGTACACCGTCTTCATATTCGCTTCTGCTGCCTCGGCGATCTCCCAGTCAGCATGTTTGGTTGGATCCAACGGCATAAAGACAACCTCCTTCCAAATTGTGCATAATTTTTTGAATCTTAACCTCCCACTTTATTAACGCAAACTTCAAATAATATTCTACATTTAGGCTATATTTCCTGCTCTATAGTTAATAATTTCACTTACTTTTTTTGCAGGTTTAAATAGTCGGAATTCCGCCAAGACTTTCCGCCAGGCGGACTGCTCTCTCTACCCCCTGCGCCACTGCTTCCACGGCGGCAATGCCGACGAGATTGACCTCTCCCCTCTCCTCCCCCAGGGAGAGGGCAAAAATAG
>LFRQ01000123.1 GCA_001512835.1 Clostridia bacterium DTU022 | reverse complement strand
GTGGTGGCCGAGGACCTGGATCAATTAAAAGACAGCATGATCAATTTAGGCAAGGCCCTGGGCCGCGAGGAAACTGCTCAGGAATTTGTCAATTATTACGAGAATACCCTGCAAAAAGTAAAAGAACGCACCGAGAATTTAGCCAAGGAAGACCGGCCCAAAGTCTACCTGGTCGGTCCCATGGGCTTATTGTCCACCTGCTCTAAGGATATGTATCAACACCACCTTATAAAACTGGCAGGCGGGAGAAATGCCGCCAGCGAGTTGGAAGGCGGCTGGGTTGAAGTCTCTCCGGAACATATCATCGAGTGGAACCCGGATCTAATCTTCGTGGTCCAGTATACTGCCGACACCACTCCGGAAAGCATCATGAAGGATGAACGCCTGCAGGGGGTCAAAGCCGTAATGAACAAGCAGGTTTTCTGGTTCCCCTCGAACATAAATCCCTGGGATTATCCTTCTCCCCAGGCAGTTCTGGGCCTCTACTGGGTAGCCAGCAAGGTCCAACCCGACCTGTTTGATGATATAGATATGCAGGCGGAAGCAGACCAGTTTTTCAAGAAATTCTACGGAAAAACCTATACGGAACTGGGAGGAACTCTCGATTAAGCATAAAAAGATCCTGCTCATCGCTATTCTACTCCTGCTAATATGCTTTGTTTTGTCGATCAGCGTCGGGCGCTACTCCCTCCCCTTGGAGGTTATTCTCGAGCTGGTTCGCTGCAAACTGACCAACCGCGAAGTTCCCAGCGAACTGTTTTCGCCCTCCGTTGTCTTCTGGTCTGTTCGTTTGCCCCGCGCGATCATGGCTTTGCTGGTGGGAGCAGTACTGGCTATCGCAGGAACGGTGTTCCAGGGGGTTTTTCGAAACCCCCTGGTTTCACCGGATATCCTGGGGGTTTCCGCCGGCGCCGGATTTGGGGCCGGACTGGCCATTATCCTGATTGGCCGCTCCGCCCTGGCCGTTCAAAGCATGGCCTTTATTTTTGGCCTGGCCGCGGTGGCCGCCGCTTATCAAATCGGCCGCCGCAGCAGGAGCGATTCCGTTACCGTTTTGGTGCTGGCAGGGGTGATTGTCACCGCCATATTTACAGCGGGGCTCTCGTTTCTGAAATACGTGGCGGACCCTTACGAGCAGCTGCCGGCAATCGTCTTCTGGACCATGGGCGGTTTCAGCAATATTGTCTGGAAAGATGTCTACTGGACCCTGCCCGTTTTCATCGTCGGAACAGCGGTGCTCTATTTTCTGCGCTGGCGTCTCGACCTGTTGTCCTTGGGCGACGAAGAGGCGCTAACCCTCGGGGTGGACGTGAAACGGATGAGGCTGCTGTATATATCCGTCTCCACCCTGCTCGTTGCCTCGTCCATATCCACCTCCGGGACCATCGGCTGGGTGGGGCTGGTAATGCCGCACATGGCCAGGCTCATAGTCGGACCCAACCATCAGATTCTGATTACCTTTGCTTCCATATTAGGAGCAATATTTATGCTGCTCATAGATACCTTGGCCAGAACGATTAGCAGCGGAGAGATACCAATCAGCATTATGACTTCCCTTATCGGTGCTCCCTTCCTGGCCTACCTGCTTTTGCGGCAGGAGGAGAGAGATCTTTAACCATAGCACGGCAAGAGGAGAATGTGAAAGTGGAATGTACCTACTGCCCCCGTCGCTGCCTATTGCAAAATGACCGCCCCGGCGCCTGCGGGGCGTATGGCGCGGAAAATGGAAAGATAACAGAAAAGCATCCCCACCGCTGGACAGTAATGTACGCTACCCATATCGAGTCGGTGCCTTTTTATCACGCCTATCCCGGCAGCCGCAGCTTTTTGTTGGGAAGCAGCGGCTGCAACCTGGACTGCGCATACTGCTCCAACGCTTATGTAGCCAAGGGAGATCCAGCCCAGCTGTACGCCTTCGATTTGCCGCCGGCAAAAGTAGTGGACCTGGTGGGGAAAACAGGCTGCCATAACATCGTCTTCGGCATCAATGAGCCGCTGGTATCGCTGCCTTCCCTGCGGGAGCTGGCGGAGGAAGCGAAAAGGAGCAATATTCCCATGGGCTGCCTGACTAACGGATACATGACCGAAGAATCGGCCCAAGAAATATCGACATTATTTTCTTTTATCAATGTCAGCCTGAAGTCCCTTTCCGATGACTTCTACCGGGACTTTACCGGGGTTCCCTCTGTGCAGCCCGTGCTGGACAGCATAAAATACTTTTCCGAGAGAAACCACCTGGAAATTACCACGCCTATCATCCAAGGCATAAATGACCAGGAAATCGAGATGATGGCCGATTTTATTGCCGCCATAAATCCCGCGATCCCCTGGCACGTCTTTCGGCTGCTGCCGGAATACAAAATGAAAGACCGCGACTATCCCGACATCGCCCAAATAAACCGGAAGCTGGAAGAGGCCCGGAAAAAGCTGCCCTTCATTTATTTCAGCAACTTCGCGGGCACCCGCTGGGTGAACACCCTTTGCCCCCACTGCCGGGAGCTAGTTATAGAGAGAATTAACTTCAGCGGCTGCGGCGGCAAGCTGGTGGATTATAAACTGCGCGGGAACCGCTGCCCTTTTTGCGGCGGCGAAGTACCCATACATGGCCAAAAAGTCAATTGGAATTCCCTGGATAAAGATTATAGAGGAGGTTAACTGCAAATGCTGGCCGTGCTGGATGCGGTAGAATGGCAAACAACTCTCGATTTTGAAACGGGGAAAGAGACGACGGTAAAGTCGGACCTGGCGGCCATGGCCCAGGAGCTGTTGAAAAGGCATCGGTACCCGGGAGACATGGACCTGGAAAGCATCTCCTGGGTAACCAATGTGGCCCTGGATCTGTATCAGAACTATGCGCCGCAGTTTATGTTCCTGAGCTTCTCCCAACCCTATTTTTTTTCCGCTTTTGAAAGAACCGACGGCGTCCAGTGGCAGGTGCTGGTATCCCTATTATTTGCCCGCATCAACCATTTCATCGAGGCGACGGGGATGACACCCGTAGTTGTAGGGACTGGGCAGATGGTCCCTTTGAAAGGGTATATAAACTTGAGCACATTGGACGGCCTGGCCAGCGGCGGGGGGATGGCGCCCCGTTTTACAGGCCTGTACAAGCCTTCAGCCAGAGACCTGGAGCTGGTGCGGGCGCATGAAAATATTGAACTGGTCAAAACAAAAGAAGAAGTAATCGAGCTGTTTGGGAACAACGAGGATTTTGTGAAGCGGCTGCCCGATTATGTTCTGGGGGCCGGGGAGGGATACGCTTTTAAAGCTTTTGGGTCCATAGCCAGGCCAATGCACAAAATTCCCGGCAGGAATATGGAGATCCCCGTTTTTACACCTTTGGGAGAAGTCAACTCCATCACGGAGATCGCCCCGCTGGTGCTGAAAAATCTTGAAACCAAAAAAATGGTCTTGATCGTCCTGGAGGGAATCGGTCCGGAGGATTTCCTAATGCCCTATTCTGCTTGTGACAACTCCCTGGGCTGGTACGACTATGCACCCGGTGACGGACAGTACCTCACTATAGGCAGCGGACGGCACCTGGCCGACCACTCCTACTTGCCGGGTTTCAAGTATTACCTGGAAGACGACGAAAACAAGAAATATCCTCTTTCCGCGTATTTCACCAAATATGTTCCCATTATGATCGGCCACTCTTTCCCGGGAAAAAGTGCCGCCGTAGGTTCACGAAGCGTACTCACCCACATGGCCAGCGGAGCCGATATCTCCGTTGAATGCTTTGCCCGTGGATTGTATAACTACGGCACCATCGCCATCATAAAAGACTAAGCACGATCCACCGGGGGCGCTTTTGTTTTTATCGCTACCATCCCGTTTTGGCGCGAGGCGGAGGGCATAACCGTCGCTGAAAGCAAAAAAATGGCGCGCCTGGGAGGATTCGAACCCCCGACTAACGGATTAGAAGTCCGCTGCTCTATCCTCTGAGCTACAGGCGCGTGCAGTATTATATTACCCCAAAGCACCTTCAAAATCAACGATTTTAATGAAGCTTATCGGCCTGTGATATGGTCACCCTGTAAGCAATCAGAAAGGGGTGACATTTTTCAGCCCAGATGAAGCAGTTTAAGGGTGATTTTTTCCGACCGTTGACACAATTTTAATGCCGCCGTGAGCCAAAGTCACCACCCCCCATGTCTCGGTTCATCTAACCGGTGGGCTAAAATCATCGCCCCCCCGGCCACTTGCAGGATTTATAGATCAAGGATTAGAAATAAGCCTTCAGAAACTAAA
>LFRQ01000050.1 GCA_001512835.1 Clostridia bacterium DTU022 | reverse complement strand
TACCTGGAGGCGCGGGCCGGGGAAGGCCGCGAGGATGACCTGGATTCCTGGATCCGCATGGTAGCCACCAACCGTCTGACGGGACACTCCTCCGGCTTCTTCTCCGTATATACCCTGCCTCCCAACCAGGCGGTGTCCCCCGAACGCCAGATGCGCATCAACCGCCTGCGCCGCCAGGTCCCGGAATACCGGGACACCTGCGCCCTGATCCTGAAAAAATCCCGCAGCCTGCTGCGGAACCTTGCCCCCTTCCAGCGGCAAAACCTGAACCAGGCCGCGGAGAAGGGGCGCTTTCTCTGCGCCGACGCCCGGAGCACCCCGGAGCTCCCGTCGGGCTCCATCCGGCTCACCGTAACCTCACCCCCATTTCTGGACGTGGTCCAGTATTCCCGGGACAACTGGCTCCGCTGCTGGTTCAACGGCATCGACCCCGAAGCGGTGGCCGCCAGGATTACCATGGCCCGCACGGTGGAGGAGTGGCGGGCCGTCATGGCGGAGGTATTCCGGGAGCTCTACCGGGTAACCGGCCCGGGGGGCCGGGTCGCCTTCGAAGTGGGCGAAGTGCGCAAAGGAACCATCCGCCTGGAGGAGCACGTCGTCCCCCTGGGGCTGCAGGCCGGTTTCCACTGCCCGGGGGTGCTAATCAACACCCAGGAGTTTACCAAGACGGCCAACATCTGGGGCATCAGCAACAACCGCCGGGGCACCAACACCAACCGCATCGTCCTCTTCCAAAAACCTTAACCTTAACGGTGCCTGGCACGTCAACTTTGTCAACTTGGCAGAAAATTCTGAATCATTGGCCTGGCCCGGCAACTTGGTCAACTTTTTCAGGGGGAGAGGAAAAGCCCGGCCCGTTGTCAAAATCTATCAAAGAATCACAATCGGGGCTTAAACCGGGCTTGCTGCCGGGAGGTGAGAGCATTGCCCCTTAAAGTATTGCATACCGGCGACCTGCACCTGGGGATGACTTTTAACAGCCGCGGCTACCCCGAGGCGCTGCGGCGGAGGCTGGTGGAGGCCCGCCTGAAGGTCCTGGAGCGGCTGGTGGAGACGGCCAACGGGGAAGGCTGCCAGCTCTTCATTGTTGCCGGGGACCTTTTCCACCGCACCAGGGTCCCCCGGG
>LFRQ01000040.1:818-6393 GCA_001512835.1 Clostridia bacterium DTU022 | reverse complement strand
CACTACCTGGGCATTGACAGCAAATCCATCGGCCAATCCGCCGGGGAACTGTTTAAGAATTGGCCCGAATTTGCCTCCCTGATTACCGGCACCGCCGCTCATTTGCGCCAGAACATCCGCTTGGGCGAGCGCTGGTTCATGGTGGGTATGGCTCCCCTTTCTTACGGACGGATGATTATGATGCGGGATATTACCGAGTTGAAGCAGGTGGAGGAGGCCTTGCACCTTTTGGCCACCACCGATGAATTGACCGGCCTCTGGAACCGCCGCCACTTTATCGAATCCCTCAAGCAGGAGATCGAACGGGCCCGCCGCTACAACCATCAATTCTCCTTCATTCTCCTGGACATCGACAACTTCAAGGGCATCAACGACAGCCTGGGCCACGCTGCGGGAGATGCCGCCCTGCAGCATCTGGCTACGGTCATTAAGAAAGTACTGCGCCGGGTGGACATCGTGGGAAGGCTGGGGGGAGAAGAGTTTGGCATCCTGCTCCCGGTTACCGACCTGAACGAAGCCGTAATCTTCTCGGAACGAATAAGGAAATCCGTGGAAGCCGCTCCAGCCCAGTATAACCACCGGGAGATCTCGATAACGGTCAGCATGGGGGTCACCAGCTACCGCCCGGGAGCCTGCGTGGATGAAATCATAAATACCGCCGACGAAGCTCTCTACGAAGCCAAGGCCAGGGGGAAAAACTGCATTGTGAAGAAAGAGATTAAAATAGCGGAAAACTCCCTCTAGCCTTTAAGTTGCAAATTTGTGCCGGCGGTTTATTGCCCTGCCCTCCCCTTCATGATCCCTCCAGTTGCCGGATAATCTGCCGGAGTTCCTGGGCCACCAGGTACAGGGGATCGTACCGCCAATCAGGAGGGTAAAAGGCGGAGCGCATCTTCTCAATTTTTTGCAGAAGGGCTTCCAGTTGCTCTTGCAAGGCTGCAGGCAAGTTTTCACACTCCTTGCCGCCGCGGGCCGGGGCGGATTCTCCCTGCCCCCCGGGCCGGCGGCCCTCCCGCCAGCGCCGGCCTCCCGGTTTCGCCCCCGGCCTCCCCGCGCTTGATGGACTCCACGGCCCGCCGCTTTGGGCCGTACATTATAATAAGCAGGCCCGGCCCCGGTGTGCCTCCTTCCGGTCATTTACCGACAAAAAAATTTTCCCGGGGAGATGCCGGCAGCGGCAAATCCTGAAAAAGGCCGAATAAGGACAAAAATTTGAGGGGGCGAACTCCAAGAGGATGGGGTGCGCGCAGCCGGGGCGGGCCAAAATTTGGGGAAAAAGCTTCGCCGTTGATCCGCCGGGAAGGGAAGACGGCCTCGGCCCGGTGCTCGACGGCCCGCTCCGGCCGGGGCTTCAGCCGGCCCGGCTTTAACCCCTCTTCCTCCCCGGGGGCCTAATCAAGCATTCTCTCCGGAAGCCGATCAGGTCCTCCCGCCCCGCCTCTTTCAGCGCCCGGTAAACCAGCCGGTAGCTGCGGGGGTGGTTGTACTGGAGCAAAGCCCTTTGCATGGCCTTCTCCCGAGACCTGGGGACATGCACCTTCTCCATGGTCCGGGGGTCCAAACCCGTGTAATACATGCAGGTGGAGAGGGTCCCCGGGGTGGGGTAGAAATCTTGAACCTGCAGGGGGATTACCCCCATATCCCGTATATATTCCGCCAGCCGGATCGCCGCCTGCAAGTTGGAACCGGGGTGCCCGGAGATGAAGTAGGGAACCAGGTATTGCCGCAGGCCGTATTTTTCGTTGATCCGCCGGTACTCCCTTTTGAACCTTTCAAAAACCTCGGGCCCCGGCTTCCCCATTTTTTCCAGGACGACGGGGTCCACGTGTTCGGGGGCCACTTTTAGCTGGCCGCTGACATGGTAGCGGCACAACTCTTCGAAAAACTCCTTCTTAGGGTCGTAGAGCAGGTAGTCGTAGCGAATCCCGGAGCGGATAAAGACTTTCTTCACCCCCGGCAGTTTCCGCAGCTCCCGGAGCAGTTCCAGGTATTCGCTGTGATCCACCTCCAGGCTGGGGCAGGGCCGGGGGAAGAGGCAGAGCCGGTCCGGGCAGGGACCGCGCTTCTTCTGCCTCCGGCAGGCCGGCTTCCGGAAATTGGCCGTGGGTCCCCCCACGTCGTGGATGTAGCCTTTGAAATCCGGCTCCCGGACCATGGCCGCAGCCTCCTCCAGGAGGCCGGGAATGCTGCGAGCCTGGACCGTTCGGCCCTGGTGGAAGGCCAGGGCGCAAAAGCTGCAGCCCCCAAAGCAGCCCCGGCTGCTGACCAGGCTGAACTTCACCTCGGTCAAGGCGGGGACCCCGCCCTCCTTTTCGTAAATAGGGTGAAAGGTCCTGGTATAGGGGAGCAGGTAGATGCTGTCCAGTTCAAAGGGGGTCAGGGGTTCCGCAGGCGGGTTCTGGATAACGTAGCCATCCCGGTACGGCTCCACCAGGGGGAGGCCGTTTGCCGGATCGGCATTCCGGTACTGGATCATGAAGCTCCGGGCAAAGAGCTCCCGGGAGGCCAGCAGCTCATCGTAGGAAGGGAGGATTATTTTTTCGCCCAGGCGGTCCAGGCTGTGGGATTGGTAAACAGTGCCCCGCACATAGGTAAGATCCTTGATGGAGAGGCCGCTCTCCAGGCCTTCGGCAATCTCCAGGATCGCCCGCTCCCCCATGCCGTAAACCAGCAGGTCGGCCCCGGCATCCAGAAGGATGGAGCGGCGCAGCCGGTCTTCCCAGTAGTCGTAATGGGCCAGGCGGCGCAGGCTGGCCTCGATGCCGCCCAGGATGATGGGAACCTTTTTATAAGCCTCCCGGATCTTGCGGGCGTAGACAATGGTGGCCCGGTCCGGCCGCCGGCCGGCTTTTCCGCCGGGAGAGTAGGCATCGCTCTTCCTTCTTCTCCGGGCGGCGGTATAATGGTTGACCATGGAATCCACATTTCCGGCGGTAACCAGGAAGGCCAGCTTCGGGCGGCCCAGCCTCTTGAAAGCATCCGGGTCTCTCCAATCGGGCTGGGGGATAATGCCCACCTTGAAACCGCGGGCCTCCAGGTACCTCCCGATGATGGCCACCCCAAAAGAGGGGTGATCCACGTAGGCATCACCGCTGACGATGATAAAATCCAGGCGCTCCCAGCCCCGGCGGTGCATCTCTTCCCTGGTAACAGGCAGAAACTGCTTCTCCAAAAACAAGCCTCCCGGTCTTTCCTGCAGGCTTTAGTTTATCCGGGAAAGAAGAATCCACAATCACAGCCTCTTGACGTAGGCGATGGAATCTATCTTTTTGCCCAAGAAAAGGGTCGGCTTCTTGCCGAATAGCTGAAAACCCAGCTTCTCATAGAAGGGCAGGGCGCTGGTATGCAGGGAAGAAGTCCCCAGGTGCACCCCGCGAACCCCCTTTTCCCGGAGATAAGCCAGGTAGCTCTCCATGAGCAGGCTCCCGATGCCCATGCGGCGGCAGCCCGCGGCGATGTTGATATGCAGGTGGGCGGGGTACTCCTTTAGAGGCGGGTTCACCACCTCCCCCCGGAGCAGCTGGGCGATGAGGGAGCGGAAATAAGCCCGGGTTTTTTCGCCGATGTGGTAGCGGCCCGTCAAGATTCTCCCCAGCAATCGGGGAGCCAGGCGCCCAAATAAGATTCTATTGTAGCGCCGGGTGTCCAGGCAGCCCAAGAGGTAGCCGACCACTTCCCCAATGTGCTCCGCCACAAAGGCGGATTCGGGCTCAAAGTCGGTATAGTAGGAGGACCAGAGGTCGGCAAAGAGCTCCGGGTCATCAAATATGGGCTCGATGCTTTCTCCTCCGAAGCCGGTCTGGCAGCATATCTCCCGGATCCGTCGGCGGTCCTCCGGCCTCATCTTCCGGATGACTACTACTTCCCCCATCTTCTTCTCTCCCGTGCCCCGGGCCGATTGCCCCTCCCTTCTCCGGCAGCTGCAACCGCCCCCCTTTCCCGGCGCCGAGCCCGGGAGGGCTCTCCTTTCCGGCGCCGGGGACGGCTCCTTTTTCCCGGCGCCGCTCTCAGGGACGGCCCTGCTTCGCCGGCGCCGCTCCCTTTAATTGGCGGAACGCAGCACCATCTCTACCGCCTGCTGCGAGCAGTGCTCCGCGCATTTGCCGCAGCCGTAGCAGCGGTCCACGGATTTTATCTCGGCGTAGGCGCCGTTCTCCGTCTCTACCAGCTTCCGGGCTTCAAAAGGACAAACCGCCAGGCTGAGGCATTCGCCGCATCCCCGGCACAAGCCTTCCCGGCGCCGGGCCACGTACCTCCCCGGCAGCAAGACCTTTAACCGGTAGCCCCCGATCTCCCGGTTGGCAATCATGGGGATGCAGCTTATCGGCGAGCAGTTGCAGATGGCGGATTCGCCGCGGCAGAAGAGGTACACATTGGGAACCAGCCCCATGTCCAGGAGCTTCTTTTCGTGCTCGATAAGCTCCTCCTTGGTAATGTACCGGAAGGAGGGAACTTTTTCCACGTAAAAGCGGGAACCTTCCCCGATCTGCACATCCGTCTCCAGGGGGGTAGCGCAGCTAAAGCAGGTCTCCCCTTTTAAGGTTCCGTCCAGCCCCTCCCGGGCCTGGGTCAACTCTTTGCAGGGGCAGTTCCCCAGGGTAATCTTAAAATCGTCGGGGAGGGATTCGATAAATTCAAAGAGCTCCTGGCGGGTCACCACCACGCTGTAAGTCAGCACCCGGTTCATAAAGGCGGCAATCCCCCGGGCCGCCAGTTCCCCAAATTTGTTCTTCGGCAGCTTCCGGCTGATCTTGTAGACCGTCTCCATGACCCCCTTTTCGTTGGGGGCATACCACCGCATCATCAAGCTGCGCAGCAGGCCCTTCTGCCGCCGGTCGCGTTCCGCCGGATGGTTTAAAATCCAATCGTTGCCCATGCTTTACTCCTTTGCGATTTTTTTTAGAGATCCTTCCTATCCCTTGAAGGTGGCCAGGACGGAGCGGATCTCGTTCTTGATCAACTGCCTCTTCTCCTGACCGGTGAGGGGCGGCAGCGGCCAGGGAATGTAGTCCTTTTCCTTCTCCTCTTCGCTCAGCGGCCGCGGCTCCACGATGCTGTCGTCGAAGTGCATCGGGCAGTCCAGGCGCTGCCCCTGGCGGATCAACTTGATGCGCGCCATCATGGTTTGCAGGGTGCCCACCAGCAGGGACATCAACTGCTTGTTCTTGGGAGACATAACGGTACAGAAGGTCCCGCTCAGCCAGTGCAGGGCCATGTGGGGGGAATTGGGCAAGGTCATGCAGCCGTCCACGTGGCGGTCCACCATCCCGGCCAAAGGCTTGGTGCAGCTCCCCACGGCCAGCTTTTTGCCGGGAAGCCTGGCGATCTCCTCGGTGCTGTAAGCTTTCCCGTGGCGATCGAAGTAGTAGGTTTTGCCGCCCTCCTTTACCCCGTCCCCCAGGATCAGGTTGAGGTGGAAGTCTCTTCGGCGGTCCTCGTAGTAGACCATGTCAAAAGCAAAGCGGGTGGTGGCCAGGCAGCCTCCCCGGCAAGCCAGCTCCATTTTGCGCATCAACTGGTTGTCCGCCTTCAGCCCTTCCACCCGGGGCGCGTTGTTAATGGTAAAGCCCACGAG
>LFRQ01000040.1:0-793 GCA_001512835.1 Clostridia bacterium DTU022 | reverse complement strand
TGCCGATGATCTCCACCTGGGGATCGCCGAAGCCCATCTCGTCGGCGATGCGCATCAGGTCGATCTCCCGGGGGTCAAAGCCCATCATCCGGGTGGCCACCCGGTCCGTCTCCACGCTGTTGGTCCCGCTGATGATTACCTGGCTGTCCACGGGCTCCACCGGGGCGGGGCAGTTCCCTTCCCCTCCCACAATGCCGTCGATAATGGTGAGATGGGGCCGGAAGAGATAAAGCATATCCACCAGCTTCTGGTCGATGCAGTAGTTGTGGTTGCGCTGGCGGAGGTTGTAGGTAATGGTCCCCATGGCATTTTTGAAGCCCAGGGTAACCCCGGTGTAGAGGTTGGTTTTCATCTTGGGAACAGAGATGTAGAAGGCCCTCCCGGCGGCAACTTCGCTAAAGATGCGGGGCACGATAATCTCCTTCATCACCTTGGCCTTGGGCAGGATATAGCGATCCACCGGCTGTTCTTCCAGGGCCAGGATCCCCAGGCCGTGATGCCGGGCCACCCGGTCCAGCCCGGAGATGCGGAAAGAGGCGCGGGTAGGCATCCCCCGGCCCGAGGATTCCACGATGACAATATCGGAGGTGTATTTTTTCAAAAAGATAATGATGGCATCCATGACCCGGGGATCGGTGCTTTCCGGGTACTCCCGGTCCTTAAAGCCCGCATCGTGGACCACCATCACCAGGTTGGGCTTGATTACCACTTTCTTGTTCTTCAGCTTCTCCGTAAAGCCGGTTTTCTCGTCCAGCAGGGAAAGGTTCTGCTCCACCAGTTCAATGATGCTGCG
>LFRQ01000026.1:1642-3196 GCA_001512835.1 Clostridia bacterium DTU022 | reverse complement strand
TTATTGTTATATTTTGCGGTTTAGCGGGAAAGCTCCGTTTCTTCCCCTCTCCCGGAAGGCGGATGCTCCATGATAATGGGAAGGATCATCGGCCGGCGCCCCGTCTTTTCAAAAAAGAACTGGCCGGCGGCTTCGCGCAGGTTTGCTTTCGCCACGTTCCAGTCCAGGAGCTTCTCCCGCGCCAGGGACTGGAGCCGGGAGGTGATGATCTCCCGGGCCTCAATCAGGAGCTCTTCCGCTTCCCGCACGTAGACGAATCCCCGGGTCACCAGCTCCGGGCCCTCCAGGATCTCGCCGGTCATCCCGTCGATCACCACCACGATAACCACGATCCCTTCCTCGGCCAGGATCCTCCGGTCCCTGAGGACAACGTTCCCCACGTCCCCCACTCCCAGGCCGTCCACCAGAACGTCGGACATGGTCAAGGAGCCGCTGATACACCCCTGGTCTTCCGAAAACTCCATGATCGTCCCCGGCTCCGTAAGAAAGATATTCTCTTTGGGGATCCCCAGGCTGGCGGCGATCTTGGCGCAGTGGACCTGGTGGCGGTACTCGCCGTGGACCGGCACCAGGTAGGAAGGACGCAGCAGGTTCAACATCAGTTTAATCTCCTCGGCGCTGCCGTGCCCGGAGACGTGGATCCCGGATACGGATTGGTAAATTACTTCCGCCCCGCGGCGGAAAAGGTTGTCCACCGTCCGAGAAACCAGCTTTTCATTTCCGGGAATGGGCGAGGCAGCGATAATTACGGTGTCCCCGGGGATAATGCTCACCCGGTGCTCCGACTGGGAAATCCGGGTCAGGGCGGACATGGGCTCCCCCTGGCTCCCGGTAGTGAGGAGAACCAGCTCCTTGAAGGGGAACTTTTGAATCTGGTCCACCTCCACGATCATCTCCGCCGGCAGATCCAGGTAGCCCAGCTTGGAGGCAATCTCCACCGAGTTGATAATGCTGCGCCCGATAATGCATATCTTGCGCCCGTAGCGGCGGGCGGCGGCAATCACCTGCTGGATGCGGTGAATATTGGTGGCAAAAGTGGCGAAAATAATCCTTCCTTCGGCCAGCCTGAAGATGTCGTCGATGGTCGCCCCCACCTGCTTCTCCGAGGCGGTGTAGCCGGGGCGGTCGGCGTTGGTGCTGTCCACCAGGGCCGCCAGCACTCCGCGGCGCCCCAGGGCGGCCAGCCGGTGAAAGTCCGTTACCCGCCCGTCCACGGGGGTCTGGTCAAATTTAAAATCGCTGGTGTACACGATGGTGCCCACGGGGGTATTAACCGCGATGCCCACGGAATCGGGGATGCTGTGGTTGGTACGGAAAAACTCCAGGTTAAAAGAGCCGGAGATAGCGATGCTGTCGTCGGCGGTTATCTCCCGCAAATCCACCTGCTGGTGCAGGTTGTACTCCATGAGTTTGGCCTCCACCAGGCCCAGGGTGAGCCTGGTCCCGTAAACGGGGACCGGCAGCTCGGATATAATGAAGGGGAGGGCGCCGATGTGGTCCTCGTGCCCGTGGGTCAAAATAATGGCCTTGACCTGGGAGCGATGCTCCAGCAGG
>LFRQ01000026.1:0-1613 GCA_001512835.1 Clostridia bacterium DTU022 | reverse complement strand
TTAATTGCAAACATGTTTTTCCCGATTTCCCCGGTCCCGCCCAGGACGATCAGCTGAAGGGCGTGGTTCTCTTTCTTCTTTTTGGGCAATACCTTCCCCCCTTGCCGCAACAAATTCATGGTTCCATTGATAAATTTATTATTGCCAGATTCCTTGATGGTCCGACGCTTTAAAACCTAGATCAGGCCGTATTCCCTTAACAGTTGCTGCAGCCTTGCTTCCTGTTCCGCCTCCAGGGGGACCAGGGGCAGACGCGGTTCGCCCACGGGAAAGCCCATCATCTTCAGGGCGGCCTTGACGGGGATGGGGCTGCTGGTCATAAACAGGCCCTGGAACAGGGGCAGCAGCTTCCGGTGAAGGGCGGCTGCTTCTTCGGTACGGTTGTTTTGATAGTCAGCGATCATCCTGGCGATGGCGGGGCCGGCAATGTTGGAGGCAACGCTGACCACCCCCACCGCGCCTACACTCAGCATGGGCAGTGTCAACGAATCATCCCCGGAATACACCGTAAAGCCCGGCGGGGCGTTCCGGCAGATGGCGGCGGCCTGCTCCAGATCCTGTCCCGCCTCCTTAATGGAGACGATGTTCTCGATCTCCGCCAGCCGCAGGGTAGTCTCCGGGCTGATATTCACCCCCGTTCTCTTGGGCACATTGTAGATCATCACCGGCAAATCGGTGGCTCCGGCCACCTCCCGGAAATGGCGGAAAAGTCCTTCCTGGGGCGGCCGGTTGTAATAGGGGGTTACGGAGAGGATTCCGTGCACTCCCGTTTCCGAAGCCGCCTTGGTCAGCTTCACGGCGTCCCGGGTAGAGTAGCTCCCTGTTCCCGCCAGGATGTAGGCCTTCTCCCCCACCGCCTCGACTACAACCCGGAACAGCTCCAGCTTCTCTTCCATGCTCAAGGTGGGGGATTCGCCGGTGGTCCCGGCCAGAACCAGCCCCGTGGAGCCGTTTTTTACCAGATAAGCAGCCAGCTCCGCCGCCGCTTCGTAGTTAACCTCCCCCCGCTCGTCGAAGGGGGTTACCATGGCGGTGACAACCGCACCAAAATTCCCCGTCAACTGGAAGCACCTCCTGTGGGCTCTCTCTACCGCCCGCTGTAAATAAAAATCATAGCATATGAATTTCTATCTTTTACCCGTATTCTCCTGCCCGGCCGCCAGGTAGAGAACAGGCTGCAGCTGCCGGCCCTGCAGCGCCTCCACGATGGTGGGCACGATTAGCTCCGCCCTGGATATTAAGGAGTTGGGCTTTTCCCAGGGGTTATCCTGCATAAAAGGCACCATATAGATATTTTTGGTATTCAGCAAGGTGGCCAGGTTCCGGGCATTTAAGCCCAGGGCGTCGTTGGTGGCGATGGAGAGCACTACCGGCCTCCCGTTGCGCAGCTGCGCCTTGGCGGCCATCAGGACGGCGCTGTCTACGATGCCGTTGGCCAACTTGGCCATGGTATTCCCGGTGCAGGGGGCAATCAGGAGCAGATCCAGAATTTTCTTCGGGCCGATGGGTTCCGCCTCCACAATGCTTTTCCAGGGCTTCCGGCCCGTAATCTCCTCGATGTGCCGGCAGACCTGGGCGGCGGTGCCAAACCGAGTGTCGGTATTATGTACCGC
>LFRQ01000110.1:2719-10797 GCA_001512835.1 Clostridia bacterium DTU022 | reverse complement strand
ACGCGGGCGCCCACTTCGCTGGCGGAGGCCAGCTCCAGCAAGCCGGCGGCCAGGCCGTCGCTGAGGTCAATCATGGCCACCACCTCCCAGTTTTCCACCAGGTACATGGCCAGCCGGCAGCGGGAAGGAGGGTTCAGGTGGGCCTCGAGGAGGGGCGCCGCCTGCTCCCGGGAGAGCTGCTCCTCCCATTCGGGATGCTGCAAGTAGAGCAAGCCGGCGGCGGAGCTGCCCAGGTGACCCGTGACCAGAATATAGTCGCCGGGAACCGCCCCGGAGCGGTAAGCCACGGATTCGGGGCCGGCTTCGCCCAGGATGATCACGTCAACCATCAGGGGGCCGTCGCTGGAGGTAGTATCGCCGCCCACCACGGCCACCCCTTCCTTCAAGGCCAGGTCGGCAATCCCCTGGTAGATCCCTTCCACCACCTGCAGCGGTGCCCGGGGCGGCAGAACCAGGGAAAAGAGGGCCCAGCGGGGCTGTCCACCCATGGCGGCAATATCGCTGATATTGACCGCCAGCGCCTTCCGGCCAACCTGGTAGGGAGTATAATAGTTAAAATCAAAATGCCGGCCTTCCACCAGGGCATCGCAGGAAACCAAAAGCCGGCGCCCGGGAGTAACCTGCAGCACCGCCGCATCGTCTCCGATGCCTCGGACCACCCCGCGGGAGCCGCCCCAGCTCGCCTGCCCCAGAAGCCCCGTCAGGTGCTCGATTAGCCTGACCTCGCCGATTTCCCGGATCTCCATGGGCCCATCTCCCCTGAAAGTTCAAGAGTACTATTCAAGCTTGTCCCTGATTATCCTGCTCTTATTATATAATAAAAGGCCGCGTCAGCAGCACGGCCCCTTGCTCCCTTGCTCCAAGTTGCCCCGGTGGGTGTTAAACTTGCTTCCCGGCAATTTCTTCCTGCTTGGAAGCCAGTTCCTTCAGGGTTATCCCTTGCAGTTCCTTAATAATGACCTCCTTAAGCCTCCTCCACACTTCCCGGGTCACGCAGTACGAGGTCCGTTCGCAAAGCTGCTCCTTGTCAACGCAGGGCACCGGTGCCAGAGAACCTTCCACGATATTGATTATTTCGTACAGGGTGATCTCGGAGGGATCCCGGCCCAGAACATACCCGCCGCGATTGCCCCGAAGGGTGAAAATAAGGCCCGAGGCGCGCAGAGGAGCCATCAGCTGCTCCAGGTACTTTTCAGAAATCCCCTGCTTCCGGGCAATATCCTTTAACAAAGTTGGCCCTTGGCCGTAGCGGGCGGCCAATTCGATCATCGCCCGGGCACTGTATCGGGCTTTGGTGGAGAGTTGCAAGCTTCTTATCCCCCGGCTATTATTTATTTAACATTATCATAAGCAACCTTTTCTGTCAAATAAAGTAATTAACGCCGCTTCAGGTGATCTCTTTCAGCCGCTGGCGGCGCCTCTCCAGAACCCGGTAGACTTTCTCCACCGAAGTGTTGACCACCTGCTCCAGGGAGAGCCCGACCTCTTCCAGGACCCGGAAAGCCATCTCCGAGCGTCCCACGTCGCCGGCAAAATGAGCGTCGCTGTTTACAGCCACATCGCTGCCGAAACTCCGGACCAGGGAAGCAAAGTGGCGGCAAGGCTCCAGGCTGCCCAGGCGGAAATGGAAGGAACTGTTGTTAATCTCCACCAGCTTGTCCAGCTCCCAGGCCCGCCGCACCACCGCTTCAGCATCCAGGGGAAAATCAGGGTTGCCCGGATGAACGATCCCGTCCACATAAGGATTTTCCAGGGCGCGCAGGACCGCCCGGGTATTGGCGTTCAGATCGGAACCGGAAAAACAGCGCACATGGAGCCCCGCCCAAACCAGGTCCAGGCCGCCCAGGTAAGAGGGAGGGAGGTCCAGCTCGCCGTCTTCGTTCAAGATATTTAGCTCGGCCCCTCTCAATATCTCTACGCCGTTTAGCCGCCGGGGCAAAACCTGCAGGTTGCTGAAGTGATAAAGGTGCGGGCCGCCGGGCATGGCGGGGCCGTGATCGGTAATCCCTATTATCTTTAACCCCTTCTCTGCAGCGGCGCTGGCAATCTCCTGAACGGTGCTGTAGGCATGTCCACTGGCTACGGTGTGCACATGAAGGTCTGCCACCAGGGGTTGCTTGTTCTTGGTCATCTTGCCGACCTCCCGTATTAACTTATTCCATTTATTTTAGGACATATTCTTCGATAACCCGGGCCACCCCGTCTTCCAGGTTGGAGGAGGTAATCAGATCGGCCGCCGCCCGCACCTCTTCAGGAGCGTTGGCCACGGCGACGCCCAAGCCGGCATATTGCAGCATGTCGATATCGTTGTAACTGTCGCCAAAAGCAATGATTTCTTCGCGCTTGATGCCCTTCATCCCGGCCAGCCTTTGCAAGGCCTGCCCCTTGGTAGCCCGGGCGTGGGTTACCTCTAAGAAGATGGGATAAGGTTTCAGCACGTTTACTTGATCCCCGAAACGGTCCCGGAGGATCTCTTGCAAGGGATCCAGGCCGCTTTCCTGGTCAATAATGGTTATCTTGGAAGGAGGCTCGCCCCTTTGCTCCAGGTAAGCGGAGAGGGGGCCCACCACCTCCGCATCAACGCCGGAGAGGCGCTGGTAATAGCGGGCAATTTCATTGTCCTCCCGGATAAAAAGCCGGTCGTCGATAAAGAGGTTCACGTGAAAACCTCTTTCTTCGGCCATCCGGCAAATGGGGAGAGCCAGGGAGAGATCCACGGGCTGGTGATGGATCACCGTTCCCGTTTCCGTGGTTTTAATCAAGGCCCCATGATAATTGATCATGGGCCAATCCATGTTCAATTCCAGCTCGCGGACGTGGGGCAGGCTGGTGCGGAACATTCTACCGGTAGCAATAGTAATGATGGCTCCTCTCTTAACCGCCTCCCTGACGGCCCGCTTGTTGCGGGGAGAGATCTTCTGCTCCCCGTCCAGGAGAGTCTCATCCAGGTCGATGGCCAGCAGCCGGTACTTCATTCCAAAACCTCTTTATCCTCAGCTTTTTAAAACATTATAGCATATTTAGCCGGGGACGTACCTTTTGGCTCGCATTGCCCGGTCATCATTCCGAAAAACATTGCTGCCCAATGAGAATAAGGGACGCACTTTTTGACGCAAATTATGCCATGCAAAGTTCTGCAAAGTATTGCTTCCCAAGATTCGCAAAGCGGGCGCACCGCTTCCGCAGGTTGAAGAGGGCAGCGGCAGCTGTCCGCCTCCAATGTGTCAGCCTCGCCGGCAGCCCCGCCCCGGATTCAAAAAACAGGGGATCGCCGGGCTTGCCGGCAAGACCGGGAGCTCGCCAGCCGTCTCCTGCCGGCTTTCCGCCGAAAGAAAGTAGGTCAAGAGAACCGTCCCCGTGATATGCGCCGGAAGAAAATAGATCGAGAGAACCGCTCCCGTGATATGTACCCGGAAGAAAATAGATCAAGAGAACCGGCCACGTGAATATACACCGAAAAAAAAAGATCAAGAGAACCTTCCTAAGTGATATGTTTAAGCGTCCCCTTTTGCACTGTGGAGCTGCCGGTGGAGGTGGCGGGCCAGGCGGGCGTTGAAGCCGGGGACGTCCCGGATCTCTGCTTCGGTGGCGCGGTAAAGGTTTTCCAGGCTGCCGAAATGGTTAAGCAGGGCCGCCCGGCGCCGGGGTCCGATGCCGGGTATCTTCTCCAGGGGAGAGCCCAGGCCCTCCTTTTGCCTCCGGCGGCGGTGGCAGGCGACGGCGTAGCGGTGAGCTTCGTCCCGAATGCGCTGCAGCAGCTGCAGCAGGGGGCTGTGGGCCGGCAGAAGCAGGGGCTTCTCCAGAGCTTCCAGAAAGATCTGTTCCGGGTTTTTGGCCAGGGCAATTAAGGGCAGCTCCGGGTGTCCGGTCCGGGCCAGGGCCTCCCGGGCGGCATTGAGCTGCCCCCGGCCCCCGTCGATGAGGAGCAGGTCGGGAGAGGGCCAGTCCGTCCGGGAAAATCTCCGCAGCAGCACCTCCTGCAGGGCGGCATAATCGTCTCCGGCGGGGGTCTCCCGCAGGAGAAATTGCCGGTACTCCCCCTTGTCGGGGAGGCCCCGGGTGAAGACCACCATGACCCCCACAGCCTGGCCGCCCTGCAAATGGGAGATATCGTACCCTTCGATGCGCTCCAGCTCCCGCCCCGGGGCCGCCAGTTCGGCCAGCTCTTTCAAGGGTTCTTCAACCCTCCGGCCGGCGACGGCTTTCTTTTCCCGCAGCTGCAGCTCCCCGTTGCGGCGGGCCATCTCCAGGAGCTGTTTCCGCCGCCCGCGCCGCGGCACGGTCAGGGTCACCCGGCGGCCCGCCTGCTTCTGCAGCCATTCCCGGACCAGGGGCTCCTCTTCCAGGGAGGCGGACAAAATCAGCTCCGGGGGAATGGGGGTCCCCCGGCTGTAGTAGTTCTTGATAAAGGCCGTCAAGATCTGCTCATCGGTAAGTTCCTGGGTTCCGGAGAGGGGGAAGTGATCCTGGCTCAGCAGCTTCCCCTCCCGGATCTTGAAGACGTGCACCGCCACTTCGTCTTCATGGCGGGCCAGGGCCAGCAGGTCCTGGTCGCACTTCCGGGACACGGAGAGCACTTTCTGCTGCTCCCGGATCTGCTGCAGGGATTGCAACTGGTCCCGGTACAGGGCCGCCTCCTCGAAGCGCTGCTCCTTTGCCGCCTGCTTCATCTTCTCCTTGAGGACCTTTTCCAGTTCTCCCTGCTGTCCCTGCAAAAAGAGGGCCACCTGCTCTACCAGCTCCTTGTATTCCTCGGGGGAAAGGGCTTCCGCCCCCCGGCAGGGAGCCAGGCAGCGCTTCATCTGGAAGTTCAGGCAGGGGCGCTCCCGGCTAGGGGTGCCGTCCAGGGGACGGCGGCAGCGCCGCAAGGGGAAGACCTTGCCCAGGAACTTGACCGTCTCCTTGACGGCGCCGGCGCTGGTGTACGGGCCGAAAAGGCGGTAGCTTCCCGGCGGCAGCTTCCTTCGGCCCCGCCGCCCTTCGATCTGGGAGAGGCGCAGGTACTCCAGGCGGGGGTAAGTCTCCTGGGTAAGAAGCAGGTACGGGTAGTCCTTGTCATCCTTCAAGTTGACGTTATAGCGGGGGCGGTTTTCCTTGATCAGGTTGCACTCCAGGATCAAGGCCTCCACTTCGTTGTCCGTTACGATGTACTCGATGTCCCGCGCCTGGGATTGCAGGGCCTTAAGGCGGGGGGCGTCCTCCGCCGGGGCCAGGTAGGACCGCACCCGCTGCTTCAGGGAGCGGGCCTTCCCCACGTAGATAATGCGCCCCTGCCCGTCCTTGAACAGGTAGACTCCCGGGGCGTCGGGAGCCTGTTTAATCTTCTGCTCCAGCTTCTCTTCCATCAGGTCCTCCCAGGTCTAGTTCTGCCCGGCCCGGCACCGGGAATCAATATTCAGCACCTGCCTGAGGAACTGCCCGGTGTAAGACCGGGGGCAGCAGGCCACATCTTCGGGGGTGCCCGCCGCCACCACCTGGCCGCCGTCATCTCCGCCTTCCGGCCCCAGGTCGATGAGGTAGTCAACGCGCTTCAGGACCTCCAGGTTGTGCTCGATGACCACCACGGTGTTTCCGGCGTCGGTGAGGCGCTCCAGGACCTCAAGCAGCTTGCTGATATCCTCCAGGTGCAGCCCGGTGGTGGGTTCGTCCAGGATGTAGATGGTGCGGCCGTTGCTGCGCCGGGAAAGCTCCGTGGCCAGCTTCACCCGCTGGGCCTCCCCTCCCGACAGGGTGGTGGCCGGCTGGCCCAGGCGGATATAGCCCAGGCCTACATCGTACAGGTATTGCAGCTTGCGCCGCACCCGGGGGATGGCCTCAAAAAAGGAGAGGGCCTCCTCCACGGTCATATCCAGGACCTCGGCAATATTCTTGTCCTTGTACCTGACCTCCAGGGTCTCCCGGTTGTAGCGCAGGCCCCGGCAAACCTCGCAGGGGACGTAGACGTCGGGAAGAAAATGCATCTCGATGCGCAGGATGCCGTCCCCCCGACAGGCCTCGCAGCGCCCCCCCTTGACATTGAAGCTGAAGCGGCCGGGACGGTAGCCCCGCTTGCGCGCCTCCACGGTCCGGGAAAAAAGCTCCCGGATGCCGTCGAAAAGCCCGGTATAGGTGGCCGGGTTGGAGCGGGGGGTGCGCCCAATGGGGGACTGGTCGATTTCAATAACCTTGTCCAGGTGCTCGATCCCCTCGATGCCCAGGTGGCGGCCGGGGGTAGTCCGGGCCCGGTGCAGCTGCCGGGCCAAGGCGCGGGCCAAAATTCCGTTAACCAGGGTGCTCTTGCCGGATCCGGAAACCCCCGAGACGCCGACAAAAAGCCCCAGGGGGATCTCCACGTCTATATTTTTCAGGTTATGCTCCTGGGCGCCCCGGATGCAGAGGCGGCGCTCCGTGGGCCTCCGGCGCCGCTGGGGAACGGAGATCTTTCTCCGCCCGGCCAGGTAGTCGCCGGTTATGGAGCCCGGGGTGGCCATGATCTCCTCCAGGGTGCCCTGGGCCACGATTCTCCCGCCATGGGCCCCGGCCCCGGGGCCGATGTCGACGATATGGTCGGCACAGCGAATGGTCCCCTCGTCGTGCTCCACGACAATGACGGTATTGCCCAGATCCCGCAGCTGCTGCAGTGTAGCCAGCAAGCGGGCGTTGTCCCGCAGGTGCAGCCCGATGCTGGGCTCGTCCAGGATGTAAATGACCCCCGTCAGCCCTGAACCGATCTGGGTGGCCAGGCGGATCCGCTGGGCTTCGCCCCCGGAAAGGGTTGCCGTGGCCCGGTCCAGGGTCAGGTACGGCAGGCCCACATTGCGCAGGAATTGCAGGCGCTCCTGGATCTCCTTCAGTACCCGCTCCCCGATCTGCCGTTCCCGGGGCGTAAGCTCCAGGGAGCTGAAAAAGAGGCCGGCCTGCTCCACGTTAAGGGCGGCCACTTCCGCAATATTGCGGCCTCCCACCAGCACGGAAAGGCTGGAGTCTTTAAGGCGCCGGCCCCGACACTGGTGGCAGGTCTTCTCCACCATGTACTGGGAGAGTTCCGCTCGCACCAACTCGGATTCGGTGTTATTGTAACGGCGCTCCAGCAGCTTGATGATGCCCGGAAATACTTTCCGGAAAATTCGGACCCGTCCAAAGCGATTCACGTAGCGAAAAGAGACGGGCTCGGGAAAGCCGTAGAAGAGCAACTCCCGCTGCTTCTCGCCCAGTTGCTTGAAGGGAAGGGCAGGATCAATCCCCAGCTGGCGCAGGGCCGCCTGCAAGAACTGCTGGTAATAGCCGCCGGAATTCCCCTTGAAGGGATGGATGGCTCCCTCCAGGACGGAGAGCTCCGGGAAGGGGATGATGAGCTCCGGGGAGAATTCCATCCGGGTTCCCAGGCCGCTGCATTCGGGGCAGGCGCCGTACGGGCTGTTAAAGGAAAAAATCCGCGGGCTGATCTCCTCGAAGCTGAACCCGCATTCCGGGCAGGCGAAACGCTCGCTGAAAAGATGCTCTCCGCCGCCCACCTCCTGGACCAGGACCAGGCCGTCGCCGATCTTGAGGGCTGTCTCCAGGGACTCGGCCAGACGGCCGGCCTCGTCTTCCCGGAGGATCAGGCGGTCCACCACCACCTCCAGGTTGTGCTTCTTGTTCTTGTCCAGGACAATCTCTTCTTCCAGTTCCCGGATCTCCCCGTCTACCCGGACGCGCACGAACCCCCGGCGGCGCATCTCTTCCAGGAGGCGGAGGTGCTCCCCCTTGCGCCCCCGGACCAGGGGAGCCAGAACCTGGAGGCGGGTCCCCTCGGGCAGAGTCATGATCTGGTCCACCATCTGCTGCACCACCTGCCGCTGGATGGGCCGGCGGCAGTGGGGGCAGTAGGGACGGCCGATGCGCGCATAGAGGAGGCGCATGTAATCGTAGATCTCCGTTACCGTGCCCACGGTGGAGCGGGGGTTGCGGCTGGCCGTCTTCTGGTCGATGGAGATGGCGGGGGAGAGCCCCTGGATCAGGTCCACATCGGGCTTCTCCATCTGCCCCAGGAACTGCCGGGCGTAAGCGGAGAGAGACTCCACGTAGCGGCGCTGCCCTTCGGCATAGATGGTATCAAA
>LFRQ01000110.1:0-2705 GCA_001512835.1 Clostridia bacterium DTU022 | reverse complement strand
TTGATATTTTTTAAATTGTGTTCCCGGGCACCCCGGATAATGATTTCGTCAGGCATTTATTTCACCTCTCCCCCGGCGGCGCGCTTCCGGCGGGTCCCGGAAGCCGTGCCCCGCTGCTCCAGTTCAAAGATGATATCCCTCAGCTCGGCGGCTCTTTCGAAGCGCAGCTCCCGGGCCGCCGCCCTCATCTCCCGGCGCAGGTTTTGGAGCAGCCGCTGCCGCTTTTGAGGGCTGAGGTCCGCCGCGGCGGCCAGGTAATCTTCCTCCGGCTCCGCCGCCGCCGTGGCTTCGATGAGGGGGTATATGGGTTTGACGATGGTCCGGGGAGTAATCCCGTGCCTCCGGTTATACTCTTCCTGCTTCCGGCGGCGGCGCTCCGTCTCGTCGATGGCCCGGCGCATGGAGGGGGTAATCTGCTGGGCATACATGATCACCTTCCCCTCGGCGTTGCGGGCCGCCCGGCCGATGGTCTGGATCAGGGAGCGCTCCGAGCGCAAAAAGCCTTCCTTGTCGGCATCCAGGATGGCCACCAGGGAGACTTCGGGGAGGTCCAGCCCCTCCCGCAGCAGGTTGATCCCGATGAGCACGTCAAATTCGCCCAGGCGCAGCCCCCGGATAATGGACATGCGCTCCAGGGCGTCGATGTCGGAGTGCATGTAGCGCACCCGCAGCCCCAGCTCCCGGTAGTAGTCGGTCAGGTCCTCGGCCATGCGCTTGGTCATGGTGGTCACCAGGACCCGCTGGTTCCTGGCGGCCCGCCGGCGGATCTCCCCGTAGAGATCGTCCACCTGCCCCTCCACGGGGCGGACCTCCACGACAGGATCCACCAGGCCCGTGGGCCGGATGATCTGCTCCACCACGGCGCCGCTGTTTTCCAGCTCCCAATCCCCGGGGGTGGCGGAGATAAAGATGGCCTGGTTGATGAGGGATTCAAATTCTTCAAAGCGGAGCGGCCGGTTGTCCAGGGCGGAGGGGAGGCGGAAGCCGTGCTCCACCAGGGTGCTCTTGCGGGAAATGTCCCCCCGGTACATCCCGTGGATCTGGGGGATGGTGATATGGGACTCATCCACCACCACCAGGAAGTCGGGAGGGAAATAATCCAGCAGGGTGGCGGGGCGGCTTCCCGGAGGGCGGCCGTCCAGGTGGCGGGAGTAGTTTTCGATGCCGGTGCAGTAGCCGATCTCCTGCAGCATCTCCAGGTCGTAGCGCACCCGCTGTTCCAGCCGCTGCGCCTCCAGGAGCTTCCCCTCTCGCTTAAATTCCAGCAGCCGCTGGTGCAGCTCCTCTTCGATGTCTTTGACGGCCCGCCGCAGCTGTTCCGGGGCGGTAATATAATGGGTGGCCGGAAAGACGGCCACGTGGGAGCGCTCGCCGATAACCTTCCCGCTGACGGGATCCACCTCCCGCAGGCGCTCCACCTGGTCGCCGAACAGCTCCACCCGCAGGACGGCGTCGCTGCTGGAGGAGGGGAAGATCTCGATAACGTCCCCCCGGGCCCGAAAAGTGCCCCGGCGGAAGTCTATTTCATTGCGTTCATAGTGGATGGCCACCAGGCGGTCAAGGATCTCCTCCCGGCGGACCTGGCTGCCCACCCGCAGGGAGAGAACCTGGTCCCGGTACTCCTGAGGAGAGCCCAGGCCGTAAATGCAGGATACGCTGGCCACGATGATCACATCCCGCCGTTCCAGGAGCGCACTGGTGGCGGAATGCCTAAGTTTGTCAATCTCCTCGTTGATGGAGGAGTCTTTTTCGATATAGGTATCCGTTTGCGGCAGGTACGCTTCGGGCTGGTAGTAATCGTAGTAGCTAATAAAATATTCTACGGCGTTGTCGGGGAAAAGCTCCTTGAACTCGCTGCAGAGCTGGGCGGCCAGCAGCTTGTTGGGAGCGATAACCAGGGTCGGCCGCTGGACCCGGGCGATGACATTGGCGATGGTAAAGGTCTTCCCGGAGCCCGTCACCCCCAGCAGCGTCTGGTAGCGCAGGCCTTCCTGCAGGCCCTCCACCAGGGCCGAGATGGCCGGCCCCTGGTCTCCGGCGGGGACAAAACTGGTTTGCAATTTAAAGCAGGCCCCGTCTGGCATCCTTCTCCTCCGCCTCCTCGTATTTTTCGACATCTCTAATTATAGCACATGGCCGGGGCATAAAAAATAAGCCCTTTCCTGCAGGCAATCCCCTTCCGGAGAGGGCGGCCGCCGGCTTTCTCCCGGGAAGATCTAGCCCGGCTTTTTCCGGCTTAAACCTCGGTCCCCTGGGAAGGAAGACTCCCGTTTTTCCCGGGAAGCTTAACCCCGGCTTTTTTGGGAGAGCAGCCCACCACCTTTTTCCGGCCGGGGCCACTTCCGGCTTTTATCGGGAAGGACCGGCCTTCGCTCCCCACGGCTCTGCCGGTCCCCGCTTTCCGAAGCCCCGGGGGTTAAACCCAGCCTGAATTTGCCGGCATACTACTCCGGCAGCGGCAGCTTGCGACCCGGCCTGGTGCGTCAAACCCGGCCTAACTTGGCCGGCACCCTGGGCCCGCAGCTTTAAAACCCGTCCAACGTCTGGAAAACACCCCGGGCCGAGGGCAAACCCTTCACCCCAATGGAGGATAAAAGCCCTCCGCCTGGCGGCCGGTGGGAAGCGAAGCAGGTTCTTCCTGCACCTGGGGCCACAGCTTCCCTTTGCTGTCCGGAGGATATTGGATATTCTTCCGGGAACCGCTC
>LFRQ01000067.1 GCA_001512835.1 Clostridia bacterium DTU022 | reverse complement strand
ATCAAGATAATCGGGCCCGATGGGAAAGAAGCGGTTGTCACCCTGGAAGAGATTATGAAGATGGAGGCCGTTGAACTGGAGGCGGAATCCAAAAGGGGACCTTCCACCTTTAAAGGGGTTCTGTTAAGCAAGGTTCTGGAGAAGGCGGGGATCACCGAGGCCAACGAGGTGACGCTAACGGCGGCTGACGGCTACGGCGCCGCCATCAGCGGCGAGATTGCCTTCTCGGAAAATACCATCCTGGCCTACGAGCGGGATGGCGAAGATATGAGCGGTGACGAGAAAAACGGGCCCATCCGGCTGGTAACCACGGAGGAAACCTCTAACGTATGGGTTGGTAAAATCAGCACCATCGAAGTGAAGTAGACCAACCTTCGGAGGCCGGTTTTTCCGTCGGTGGCGGGCCTTGCCAGGTATATTATCCAGCAAATCCGTGGGGGAGTAAAATGATTAAAATAAAGAAAGTATTCTTGCTGCTGCTGCTGGCAGTGTTCATGCTCTTTGCTTTTAGCGGCTGTGCCGATGAACAGACGGAAGATCCCGCTGCTGCAGGTGAGGGAGAGAGCATCACCATCAGCGGGCTTCCCGATGGGGAAATCAAGATTACCATTGATAAGATAAAGGCGCTGCCCGCGGAGAGCGGAGAAGCCGTCTCCATTAGTTCATCGGGGGAGGAGTCGACGGTACCTTTCAAAGGAGTGGCCTTGAATACCATCCTGGAGAAGCATGGCAGCTCTCTTGACGATTATACTTCCGTGCGCCTGGTGGCTGCAGACGGCTACAGCGTAGAGGTCCCCGAGGATATTTTGCGGTCCAAGCCCTTCTATTTGGCTTACGAGCTTCACGGTGGACCGATTCGGGAAAAGGACCGGCCCTTGCGAGTGGTTATTCCCGATGTCAGGTCCTTGTACTGGATCAAAGCGCTGGCCGAAGTTCAATTAATCGCCGGCGGCGGCTCGGCGGTGAAATCCCTCTATATTTTTGAAAATACGCCCGCAGTTGCCGGTGCGGAGAGCGCGGAAAGCGACATTGACCTGAAAGCCCTCTTGGGGATTGAAGAAGAAGGCAGGGTGACCATCATTGCCGCCGACGGGCTGGTGAAAAAGGAGACGCTGGAGGCCGGCAAAAATTATTTCATCAGCCGCACAGGGGAGGATGCCCCGGAATTCTATTCCCCCGCCATCCCCACAACCATGTACGTTAAAAAGACAGCGGTGCTGATTCACGGCGACAGCGCCTATCTCGTGGTCAGCGCTCTGGACGCAGGAGAGGGCAAGGTATCGGGAGAGCTTTTCCTGAACCTGCTGGAAAGGTTCCTGGCGGAAGAGGGAGTGGTTCTCCATGGGGGAGCGGATGACCAGCGGGAGCTGGCGGCGGAGGATCTGGCCGGAATTACTTTCGTCCTTAAGGGCGGCGGGGTTGTCCTGCAGTAGCCGCCCGGATACCGCCTGACGGCCGGAGCGGCCGCGGGCGGGCCGGGCTGGAGTTGGGGCAAGGTTTTGCCGCTTTTGAGAAGGGGGGCTTAAGGTGGGGCGCCGTTTTTTGGATAAGTTCACCATGTTTGACCTGCTAATCGTAACGATGATGGCGGTGTTGGGGGTGGCCATCAAGCCGGTAGTGGTCCCCCTGGCCCATATCATCACCGGCCCTCTGTATGTCCCCGGGGGGGTTGTGGCCGGCGGTTTCTACATGCTTTGGATCGTTTTGGGCCGCGGCCTGGTAGGGAAAACCGGGGCGGCCACCCTCATCGGCCTGGTCCAGGCCCTCCTGGTTATCGTTCTCGGCATTTTTGGCACCCACGGCGCCGCCAGCATTATCACCTACCTGGCTCCGGGAGTGGCGGTGGATCTGCTCTACCTGCTTCTCCGCAGCGGCGTCGATACCCCCCTGGGAGCCTTCCTG
Organism: Clostridia bacterium DTU022; assembly: GCA_001512835.1. Lineage (GTDB taxonomy): Bacteria > Bacillota > Dethiobacteria > DTU022 > DTU022 > DTU022. The sequence goes on along the minus strand of LFRQ01000067.1, from coordinate 4,136 downwards.
GGCGGGGTGGCCGCCAATGTTACCGGAACTTTCATGGTTAACCTGGCTTTTTTCCGCCTCCCCTGGCTTCCCCTGGTCCTGGGCCTGTCGGCTGCGGCCCTTTCCGGGGGGCTGGGAGGACTGATTGCCTACAGTTTGAATAAGCAGTTGAAAAAATATAAACTGCAGTCTTCGGCTCACTAGGAGGGCTTTTTATAAATGAAAAGTAAAGGAATTGCTGTTCTGGTGATCTTTTTGTTCCTGTTGATATTATCGGGTTGTGCCCCTGAAGAGAGCGCCGCTCCGGTGCTAATTGTGGGGGATGTGGATCAGGTTTTTGAGTTCTCCAATACCGCGGCGCTGGAGAGCGTCTCCGCCAACGGCAAGAGCTACAAGGCGCTTCCCCTGGAGAAAGTCTTGGAAGAGGCGGGCCCGCAAGGCTTGAGCCGGGTGACTTTCGTCGGGGCGGACAAGCACACGGCAACCATCGAGGTGGGCGACTTGGCGGACAGTTTCCTGGCCTGGAGCAGCGAGAACGGATGGCAGTTTGTATCGGGGCGCTATCCCATTAACACGGCCATCAAGAACATCAAGGAGATTATCGTCCAGGGGGACGGCCGTCAAGGCCTGTTCATAATTGATTCCCAACGCAACTACCCGGCTGTTACCCCCGGGCAGATTCTCAGCCAAAGCCACTGGCTTTACTTCCACCCCCAGGGGCAATCAGCCCGGGAAGTAGACGGGGTGCAGTACCAGGGGACGGTGGTTTCCCGGCATGCCCTCCGGCAGGTGCGGGACCTGGTTCCCGGTTCCGTGCAGAAGGTGCTGGCCGTGGGGCAGGACGGGAGCATGCATCTGCTCAGCAAAGACAGCTACCTGGAGGCTTACGGCAATATGATCTACCTGAACCGGTTCGACAGTACGCCGCGCCTCCCCCTGGTGGGGCTGGTCCTGGATCCCCCGGAGCGCTGCATTACCGATCTCTTCCAAGATGTGCTGTCCCTGGTGGAGCAGGATGAAAAGGTTCTGGTGGTCCTGGTGGACGGTTTCAGCTACCCCCTCTACGAGGCGGCGGCCCGGGAGAACCTGGCTCCCAATATACTAAAAGGCGCTGCCGTGGACCGGGCTCTAAGTGTTTACCCCTCCATCACCCCTTGCTGCTGTGCCGCCATGCTCAGCGGCAAGACGCCGGATCAAACAGGGGTTCAAAGCAGAAAGGACCGGGTTCTGCAGGTTCCGGGGATACTGGAAGAGCTGGAGAAGCGGGGCAAAAAAGGCGTGATCATCGAAGGGAATACCATCGTCATTAATATGGAAGGAGAGGTCAAACTTAATACGGATCGGAACCAGGACGGCCAAACGGATGATGAAATCCTGGAAAGCGCCCTGGAACACCTTCGTAAAGGTAACTACGACCTGGTCTTTGTCCACTTTCATTCGGTAGACGACTGCGGTCATACCTACGGCCCCCTGGCGGCGGAAACCAAGAAGCAGTTGACCGTTATCGACGGTTACGTGGGGAAGCTCTTTGCCGCCTGGGAAGGAAAGAGGATCCTCCTCTCCGATCACGGGATGCATGATACCGATGACGGTGGCAATCATGGCGAATTCAGGTGCGAGGATATGTATGTCCCCTATGTTAGCTACAATTAATCCGGCGAGGTGAACCACTATAAAGAAGAACCGACTGCTGATAGCGATCATCGTTGTTTTGCTGGTGGTGGTGGGGGTGCTGGCCTATATCAACCGGGAGCAGTTGGCCGGGAAGCAGGAACTGGTGGATAACCCGGGCATTCTCGTCATGAAAAGGGGTGAGGAGGTGGCCACTCTCCGCCTGGAAGAGATGAAAAAGCTGGGGGAAGAGGAATTCGAGATTGTTTTGCGCTCCAGCGGAAAGCCCCCCCGGGACCTGGTCTTGACCGGAGTGCCTTTAAAGGCGGTATTGCAGGAAGCCGAGCCTTCCTTGCTGGAAGCGGGGAGCCAGGTAGTAGTCCGGGCCATCGACGGCTACTCCGTGGCCTATACCATGGAAGAAGTGCTCATGGATGACCATATTTTCGTGGTCTACCTGGAGGGCGGCCAACCCCTGCGCAGCAAGGCTGAAGGCGGCATGGGGCCCCTGCTTTTGGTGGCGCGGAAGGACCAATTCGGACAGCGATGGTGCCAGTTTGCCATCGAGGTTGATGTTCAGTGACCGTTGTCCTGGAGGCCAGAAATCTCTCTTTGGGCTACCCCGGGGGAGAGTGGCTGTACCGCCATCTTAATTTCAGCCTCCGGCAGGGGGAGATGCTGGGGGTGGCCGGACCCAGCGGCTGCGGGAAAAGCACCCTCTGCCTGGCCTTGAGCGGGATTATTCCCCACAGCGTCCAGGCCCAGATGGAGGGGGAGGTCTTCCTCCTGGGAGAGAACACCCGCTCCCTTAGCCTGCCCCAGATCGCCACGCGGGCCGGCATCGTCTTCCAGGATCCCGAAACGCAGCTCTTTCTGCCCCAGATCAGGCACGAACTGGCTTTCGGGCCGGAAAATCTCTGCCGCCCCCGGGAAGAGATCGCCGCCACCATCGGCAAGGTGGCCTCCCTTACGGCTATTGAAGGGCTGCTGCCTCACAACCCCAACGAGATCTCCGGGGGGCAGCGCCAGCTGGCCGCCCTGGCGGCGGTCCTCTGCCTGGACCCGGCGGTGCTCGTCCTCGATGAAGTCGCCTCCCAGCTGGACGAGGAGAGCTCCGCCCGCATCCTGGAGGTAATCCGCCTGCTAAAGGAAGAAGGGAAGACCATCGTCATGGTGGATCATAACCTGAACCGCTTGCGCCTGGCCGATTGGATCCTGACCTTAAACGGGGACCGGACCGGCAGGCTGGAGCCAGGGGAGTTGTTTTTCCAGGATCCCAATGCGCCGGAGCGCTGTTTCGGCAGCTTTTCCGGGGAGGTGCGCTGATGGATTTCTGGGAGGTAAGGGATTTGTGCTTCTCTTACCCGCGGCGGGAGCCGCTTTTCCAGGGGCTTTCCTTCCGGATTGGCCGGGGAGACACTGTGGCCCTGACGGGAGCCAACGGAAGCGGAAAAACCACCCTGGGGAAGCTGCTGGTGGGCATTTTAAAGCCCCTCTCCGGCCAGATTTTGTTGGAGGGGAAGGACCTGCAGGAGTACAGCCTCGCCGATATTGGCGCCCGGGTGGGCTACCTTTTCCAGAACCCGGAGAAGCAGATCTTTTCCCCCTCGGTCAAGGAAGAGATTGCTTTCGGCCTTAATTTCCGGGGCTTTGATCCCGCCCTGGTGGAGCGCCGGGTGGAGGAGATGCTGGATTATTTTGAGTTGAAACACTGCGCCCACCAGTTTCCTTTTAATTTAAGCCAGGGGGAGAAGCAGCGGCTGGCCATCGCCGCCGTGTTGGCCCTGGAGCCGAGCTTTGTCGTTTTCGATGAACCCACCACCGGCCTGGACCAGAGGCGCAAGGAGAGGTTTGCCGCGCTGCTGCAGAAGATTAAGGCCCGGGGTGCCGGCTATATTTTAATCAGCCACGACCGGGAGTTTAGCTCCGCTTGCTGCGAACGCCGCCTGCATCTAAAAGAGGGGAAGATTTATGGCGACGATAAAGTTTGTGGAAAAGCTTGATCCGCGCACCAAGATCGTCTTGGTGGTGGTTATCTCCACCCTGTCCATTATTATTACCGATGTTCTCTGGCTGGCGGGCCTGCTTCTGCTTTCCCTGCTCCTGCTTTTCATGGCCGGCTTCAGCCCGGCATCAATCTTCTCCAGGTTCAGGCGCTTTCTTTATCTCTTCCTGGTCCTGCTAATCGTCCAAAGCATTTTCGCTCCTTCGGGAGAGCCCATAATTACCATCGGCGGGATTCAACTGGTGACCATGGGGGGGCTGCTCAAGGGGGTGGCGGTGGTGGTGCGCATGCTAATCATTATCTCCAGCGCCCTGCTCCTGCTCACCGCCAAGCCCATGGAGTTGGTCCTGGGGCTGATACGTTTAAAGATCCCTTATGAAATCGCTTTCATGGTTCTTTTGGCTATTCGCTTCCTGCCGGTGCTCGTGGAAGAGGTGCAGGATGCGCTGACAGCCATTCAGTTGCGGGGGGTCAAGATCAAGGAGATCCCCCTGGGCCAGAAAATCAAGGTGTACACCTATATTTTCATGCCGGTGGTGGT
>LFRQ01000007.1 GCA_001512835.1 Clostridia bacterium DTU022 | reverse complement strand
CCAGTTCCCGGGCCCGTTTATCTACCGGGCCGGAAGGGCTGGCGCTCTTCTCCTCCAAGCTTTCCCCTCCTTTACTCCTTTAACTTAAGAAAGTCCTCCAGGCGCCTGTCGGAAAGCTTGCCTTGAAAATGGTACTTTATCTCCGGGCCGCAGATATATTTATAGGCGCAGTAGCGGCACTGGTACTCATCCATAGGGAAGGGGAAGAAGCGGCCTTCCCGGATGCCGCGGTAAAGGACGGCTACCGTCTCTTTGAGCTGTTCCTCCTTTTCCGGCCATCCGGCCCCCGAGAAGGCAACCCTCTTCACCCCTGCCGGGTCCAGGAAATAGTAGCAGGCCGTAGCCTGCTCCAGGTCCGGCAGGCGGAAAAGCCTGGCCGCAGCCAGGAGATAAACCGGCAGCTGCAGGGCGGTGCCTCCTTCCAGGCTTTCGTCGCGCCCCTTCTTGCGCCCCGTCTTGTAGTCAATGATGCGGATTGCATCTCCGGCGCGATCAATGCGGTCAATTCGCCCCCGGAAATAGATCTTCTCCCCGTCGGGCAGCTCCAAGGAGACGGGGCCCCCGGCGTTCTCGGCGCCAAAAAAGACTTCAAACTGTTCCGGCCGCAAGGGCAGCGGGTCCTCCATCTCAAAGGTCAGCAGGGCCTGCAGGGAATCCCGGATCTGCTCCCAGGCCGTCTCCAGAAGCAGGGGGTACTCCAAAAGCCCCTCCTCCTCCATGAGGGAAAAGTGCTCCCGGCAGACTTCGTCCAAAAGCTGCCGGCAGGCCGCTTCAAAATGGGAGAGGGGGAAGAGCCCCCGGTCCAGCAGACGTCGATAGAAGCGTTCCAGGACGCGGTGAACCCATTGTCCCCGCTCCAGGGGGTCCAGGCGAAAGCTTTCTTCCGGCTCCTCCACGGCCGGCAGGCGGAGCAGCCGCCCCATAAAGTAGGCGTACGGGCAGCGGGCGTAGGTCTCCAGGGCGGTGGCGCCGACCATCCCTCTGGAGCGCTGCAGCCGCAAGGATAGGAGCCGGCAGGCTTCGCCCCCCGGAGGGAAGAAACCGTCGTACTCCGTCAGGGTCTCCCCGCTCCGCGCCCGGTCGGCCCGCAAGGTTTGCGCCAGCCAGGGGTCCACCCGCTGCAGGTATTCCTGCGGCCCAAGGGGAGGCGCCAGTTCCCCGACTGCCTTCAGGTCGAACTCCGCTTCGTTAATGGGCCTGGCTTCGGGTTCCAGGAAAGAAGAAGGGAGCCAGTTCAAGCCCGGCCAGGAGGTAATGGGTTTGCCCGCGAACTCCGACCCCCACAGGGCCTCCATAAGGTTAATCAAGTAAAAGGAAGGGCTGTGCTCCCGGTTGTCCTGCCCGGACTGGCGGGGCCAGGACAAGACCAGCTTCCGGGAGGCGGAACCCAGGGCCAGGGCAAAATCCAGGGACTGCTGCGCCAGCCGGCGGCGCCGCGGGGCCAGCCCGGGAATGGCTTCCCTCTCCGCCTCGGGCAGCAGGGGGTCGATCTGCACCGGCGCCGGGAAGTTCTTGTCCACCAGGCCGGGGATAAAGACCGCCTTAAACCGCAGGACAGCCGCGCTGGAGAGCGGCAGCACGTTGACCCCCTCCTGCTGAAACCTCCCCGCAGGCAGGCGGCTCTGCTGCAGGACCTGGTTCAGCAGGGTCCTGGCCGGCTTGAAATCAGCTCTCTCCCCGCACCGGTCCAGCCTGCCCAACTGCTTCAGCAAATCCAACAACGCCTGGGTTTCTTCCCCCGGGGAGAAGAAGTTGACCATGAAATCGGAGCAGGCCCCGGCAAATTCGCTCCAACTCCCCTGCAGGGGGAAGCGCTCCACCGCATTAAAGAGAAGCTCCAGGAAAGAGCAAAGCCGGTCCAGGGCCTCCAGGTGCTCCCGGGCGCCGTAAAGATCCGGTTCTTCCTCTCCGGCCTCCTCCCCGGCCTCTTGAACCTGGTGCTGGAGGCGCTTCCGCAACCGGTCCAGGCTGCGGAACCACTGCTCTCGCCCCCGGGTTATCCCGGCCTCCATGGTCAGGTAATCCCAGAGGGCGGGGCTGACCGCCTCCTCCCCAAGACCCAGGACCTTCTTAAAATCCAGGGGAGCATAGGTTACCAGGTCCATCACCTCGGCCCGGGGGAAGTCGCCGCCCACCAGTTCCAGGAAGAGAATCAATCCCCGCCCCGAACGGGTCTGCCCCAGGGGGATCCCGGTAGCCAGGTAAAAGGGGATCCCATGGGCGGTAAAGGTCTCCGCCAGCAGGGAGTAGTAGGAGGGATCCCGGACCAGGACGGCCATCTCCCCGAAGCCAAGCCCCTCTTCCGCCAGGTTGATCATTTCCCGGGCAATTTCTTGGGCTTCCCGGGTCTCTTCCGGGGCGGAAATGAGCTTGACGGTGGAATCGGGAGCCGGGGCGGCCTCGCCGGAAGAAGGGTGGACCAGGGAACGCTGGAGCCGCCCCAGGTTGCCGGGAGCCTCCTCCCCGAAAGAAAGCTCTTCCCGGACAAAACCGCGGTCCAGAAGCCAATCCATCAACTCCCGGGAAGCTTTATGCCTTATAACCGCTTCCGGCCAGTATATGGTGACGGCGCCGCCATCGAAAAGGCGGCCCAGAAACTCTTTCTCCAGGGGGGGGAGATCAAAGCAACCGTAGATAAACAGCGGATAAAGGTCGGCCCCGGGGGCGAGGGAGGCGGCCCGGCGGAATAGCTTCGCCTGGCAGAGAAAAGGTTCCTTGCGGCGCTGAAAGCTGCGGTAGAGGGCTTGCAAGGCCGCCAAACGCTCGGGTTCCCGGCTGCTGATGGAGGGAAGCTCCTCCAGCCCCGCCTCTTCCAGGTCTCGAAAGGTCTGCAGCAGGGTGCGGGCAAAGCCGCCCTGCTCCGCCACCGGCTGGAAATAACCGGCCTTCCCCTCCCGGGCCACCAGGGCGGCCAGCCATTCTTCGCCGTAAAGGGGAAGGGGCTCCAGGGCGGAGAGTTCACCCCCGCGGGACAGCATCTCCCGGGCCAGGTCTTTTAGGGTATAAAAGCTGACGGCGCAATGGCTCCCGCCCAGAAAGGCCAGGCGGCGGCGCAGGTATACCCCGGCCAGGTTGCTCTCCACCAGAACCAGACGGCGCCGGAGAGAGCGGCCTTCCTTCAAAAGGCGGATATCCCGGGCCAGCTGCCTCTCCAAAAGATCCGTTGAACCCAGATAAAGTTTATGCATGGCCACTTATTCTACGCTTCCGCTGCGGAATCCTTTTGAAAAGGCCCGCTGCCGGGGAAGGGCGCCTTGCCCGGCCTCCGCCAGGGGGGCTTCCTCCGCTGAAGAGAGAAGGGCTTCCCGCTGCCGGCCTGCCCCGGCGCCAGGCTTTTTGGGGCCATGTACAAAAGAGCAGCAAGCCGCCTTGCAGCAAGAGAACAGGGGAAAAAGGTCCCTTCCTTTATACAAAAATGAAATTGGGAACGTCTCTTTTGGCAAAGATGCAAAACAAGAGCCGTCCCCTTTTACACCGAGTCCCCTTTGAGATTATATGCGTTTGTACTTCTTCCCAAATGTCTTGACCATAAACTCCTTAAAGGCATTAAGATCATCCAGATCTTTTTTCCTTACCAAAGAGGCCTGGTTTGCCGTTAAATAAAACATAAAATAATCTTTGCTCTCCATTAAAGCATAAAATTGATCGTACTTTAACTCGCCCGTTGACTTAAGGGCTTTATTCTCCATAACAATTCTGTCTTCATAAAATTTTAAAGTGTTGACGCTGTCAAAGGCACCTGTTTTGTCCGTCTTTAGGCGTTGTGCCGTTCTCATTTCCACTCTCAGTACAGCCACGGCAATGGCCAGGGCAAACAATCCAATCCAGCTTATTAAAAATTTAGTGAGATTTAAACTATCGCTCTCCATGCTGATGATTAAGCTTCCCAGCAAAGAGATTAAGCCCAGCAAAGGAACCATCCCTTTATTCCTTCTAAAGGTAGCGATGTACAAAAATTTCCGATAGTCTTCCCTTGACATAATGGTATTGATAACAAATTTGGCTTGTTCCATATTGCTCTCCTGCCCAATCGTAACCGTTTCTCGCCCACTTTTCCATTAAACAACTGGGGCCTGAAAATATATTATACGGTATAAAGCATTATCCTTTTATCCTTTATAGTTGGCCGGCCGGGAATTAGGACGGCGACGGGATTACTTGTTTTATATATCTTTGTAGGGATTGTTTGCACCCCTTTAAGGGGGGACGTTCTCATTTACAAAAATGCAAATCAAAGAACCGCCCCCCTGATACACTAAAAACCGACCTTCTGATGTATTTTGCAGAAATAAAAAAGGAACCGTCCCTTTGAGAAGGACCGTTCCTTTGCGGGCAAGGTGGGAAATTAGCGCTTGGAGAATTGCGGTGCCCGGCGGGCTTTTTTCAAGCCGTACTTCTTCCGCTCTTTCATGCGCGGATCGCGAGTGAGGAAGCCGCTCTTTTTCAGGACGGAACGGTATTCGCTGTTGCTCTGGAGCAGCGCCCGGGCAATCCCGTGGCGGATGGCACCGGCCTGGCCGGAGAAGCCTCCGCCTTGAACCTTGGCGATTACATCAAAGCGGTCCAGGGTGCCCGTGGCCACCAGAGGCTGCCGGACGGTAAGCTTTAAGGTTTCCAGGCCAAAGTACTGATCCATGGGTTTGCCGTTAATTATGATGCGCCCGCTTCCCGGCAGCAGCCGGACCCGGGCCACGGACTCCTTGCGGCGCCCCGTTCCGAAGTATTGAATCTCACTCATCGGCAGGGCCTCCTTTCTCCATTTCTGCAGGCCCTTTCCAGGCTACCGGCTTCTGAGCTTTGTGAGGATGACTACTGTCGCGGTAAACCCGGAGCTTGCTAATCATGGCCCGCCCCAGCCGGTTGCGCGGCAGCATGCCCCGAACGGCCAGGTAGACCGCCTTTTCCGGTTTTTGGGCCATCATGGTGGCGTAGTCCACTTTCTTCAAACCCCCGGGATAGCCCGAATGGCGGATATAAAACTTCTGCTGCAGTTTTTTCCCGGTCAAGACGGCCTTGGCGGCATTGATGACAATCACGTGGTCGCCTGTATCCACATGGGGGGTATATATCGGTTTATGCTTCCCCCGGAGCAAGCTGGCCGCCTCGCTGGCGACCCGCCCCAGGGAGCGCCCCGCAGCGTCAATTATATACCAACGGCGCTGAATTTCCTGCGGTTTGGCCATGTAGGTGCGCATTACTTCCCTCTCCTTCTTCTCTTCCTGCCATTGCCACAAGCTTAATTGTAATATACGGGCCGGGCCCTTGTCAAGCTAATCCTTTCTTCTCGGGGTCTCGTCAATAATAGACCTCTTCCAGGCAGAGGCCCCGGGCCGGGACCGTGGGCCCAACGGCCTCGGGCCGCTCCCCGGAAAGGGCGGCCGCCAGGTCTCCCGGAGCCAGCTTTCCCAAACCGACCCGGAGCAGGCTGCCCGTCATCAGGCGCACCATCCGGTAAAGGAAGCCGTCGCCGTGGAAAAACAGCCGCAGCAGCTGCTCCCGGGGATATTCCCGCACCTCCACTCGGAAAAGATGGCGCACGGTGTTTTGGGCGCTGCTTCCCCGGGCCTGGAAGGCAGCAAAGTCCTTTTTCCCCTGGAGCAGGGCGGCGGCCGCCGCCATGGCTTCTATTTCCAGGGGCTCGCCCACATGGTAGCTGTACCGGCGCAGGAGAACCTGGGGGAAGGGAGCCCGGTCGATGGTGTAGCTGTACTTTTTGCCCCGGGCGCTGTACCGGGCATGGAATTCCGGGGGCACTTCCTCCGCCGCCACCACGACGATATCCCGGGGGAGGCAGGCGTTGAAAGCCTTGGGGATTCTCTCCACGGGGATGGGAAAGGGCGCCTGGTAATTTACCACCTGCCCGCGGGCGTGCACCCCGGCATCGGTCCGGCCGGCGGCGGCAATCCGCAGGGGCTGACCGTAGATCCGCGCCAGGGCTTCCTCCAGCTTCCCCTGGATGGTGGGCGCGTTCGCCTGCCACTGAAAACCGCTGTATTCGGTCCCGTCATAGGTTACCGTTAGTCGAATATTGCTCACTTTCCTGCCTCCCACTAGATCCCGGCGATTACAATCCCCGCAAAAAGCAGGGCCAAAAAGAGCAAGGCCAACCAGTCCCGGGCGGTTACCGGGTCCTGGTGCATCCTGGTCCGCTCCGCCCCCACCCGGTACCCCCGGGCCTCCATGGCCAGGGCCAGCTCGTCGGCCCGGCGGAAGGCGCTGACAAAGAGGGGGACGATGAGCGGGGTCATGGCTCGGGCCCTGCGCCACAGGCTGCCGCTTTCAAAATCCGCTCCCCGGGCCTCCTGGGCTTTCATGATCCGCTGGCTCTCTTCCATCAGGGTGGGGATGAAGCGCAGGGCTATGGTCATGATCACCGCTATCTCCGCCACGGGCACCTTGACCAGGCGCAGGGGCTTGAGAAAACTCTCCAGCCCGTAGGTCAGATTCAGGGGAGTGGTGGTCAGGGTAACCAGCATGGTGGCCAGGACAATGATCACCAGCCGGCCGACGATAAAGAGGCCCTGCACTACTCCCTGAGACTCCACGGTGACGGGCCCCAGGCGCAGGAGGACCACCCCGCCCCGGGAAAAAAAGAAATAGACGATTAGAGTCAAGACCACGATATAAAAAATGGGCTTCAAGCCGCGCAGCAGGTAGGAAAAAGGGATCCGGGTCAGAGCGGCCAGGAGAAGGAGCAGGCCCAGGAGCAGGCCCAGGCCGGCAAAGGTCTCCACCAGGAACAGGAGCACCAGGAATAAAAGCAGCAGCAGCAGCTTAAAGCGGGCGTTAAGGCGGTGCAGCAGGCTGCTGCCGGGGAAGTACTGCCCCAGGGTAATGCTGGGCTTCATCGCTTCTCCCCCTTAAACAAGGAGATGATCTCCCGGCAGGCCTCCTCCCTGGTCAGGGCCGAGGTATTCACCGGGTAGCCTTTCCCGGCCAGTTCCCGGAGCAGTTCCCACCAGGGCGGCGGCGCCACACCCACCCGGTCCAACTCCTCCCGGCGGCGGAAGAGCTCCTCCGGGCTCCCCTCCATTATCAAAGAGCCCTCCTCCAGGACATAAACCCGGTGCACCAGGCTCACGATCTCTTCCAGGCGGTGGGTAACCACCACCACCGTCAGGCCCCGGCGGCGGTTCAAGTCCCGGAGCAAGTCAAACAAGTTCCGCTCCCCCGCCGGATCCAGCCCCGCCATGGGCTCGTCCAAAACGAGGGCTTGCGGCTTCAGGGCTAAAACGGCGGCGATAGCCACCAGGCGCTTCTGCCCGGCGCTGAGGTGGAAGGGGGAGCGCTCTCTCAACTCCTTCGGGTCCAGACCCACCTGTTCCAGGGACTCTTCCACCGCTTTTTCCACCTCGGCGGGGTCCAGGCCCAGGTTGCGGGGGGCAAAAGCCACCTCGTCGAAAACAGTCTCGGCAAAAAACTGCTGCTCCGGCAGTTGAAAAACCAGCCCCACCTGCCGACGGGCCCGGCGCAGGGAATCCTTACCCTCTCCCAGGGGGCGCCCCTCCAGCAGGACCTGGCCGCTGGTAGGCCTGAGCAGCCCGTTGAAATGCTGCACCAGGGTGGATTTGCCGGAACCGGAAGGCCCGGTCACCGCACAGAAACTCCCCCGCTCAATAGTAAGATTAACTCCCTTGAGCGCCTGGGTGGCGAAGGGAGTTCCCGGCATGTAGGTATGGGTTAGATCGCGGGTAGCAATGAACATATCTGTTCCACCAGCTCATCTTGACCCAGCAGCTTGGGAGGGAGTGGAAGGTCCGCTTCTCTCAGGAAGGCGGCCATTTCCGCCGCGGCGGTTCCCCTAAGGCCCAGGCTGTGCAACAAGGCCAGATCGGTCAAGATTTCCCGCGGAGGGCCGTCCGCCGCCAGGCGGCCCCCTTCCAGCACCAGGACGCGCCGGGCCAGCGCCGCCTCCTCGGGATAGTGGGTAACGTGCAGGACCGTGATCCCCTGCTCCCGGTTCAGCTTTTGGACCGTTTCCAGAAGCTCTCTCCGGCCCCGGGGATCCAGCATGGAGGTGGGCTCATCCATTAACAGGCAGCGGGGACGCATGGCCAGGATTCCGGCAATGGCCACCCGCTGCTTCTGCCCCCCGGATAGAAGGTGGGGAGGGCGCCGGGCCAGATCTTCAAGCTCCATCTGCTTCAAGAGCTCCGCCACCCGGCTCCGGATTTCGGCAGGGGGAACCCGGTAGTTCTCCAGCCCAAAAGCGACGTCTTCCTCCACGGTGTTGGCCACCAGCTGGTTATCGGGGTTCTGGAAGATCATCCCGCACAACCGGCGGATCTCCGGATGGTTGGCCTTTTCCGCCGTAGAAAGCCCCTTGACCAGGACCTGGCCCCGGCAAGGGGTCAAAAGGGCGTTGAAGTGCTTGAGCAAAGTTGTCTTCCCCGAGCCGCTGGGCCCGATGATGGCCACGTATTCCCCCTGGAGCACCTTTAGATTGATGTCCTCCAGGGCGGGCCGGTTTCTCCCCTCTTCCCCGTAGGCAAAAGAGAGGGCTTTGGTTTCTAAAAGGACTTCCGCCATGATTGCAATCGATCTTAACTGATTAACTCCAGGATTACCATGGGCGCTCCGTCGCCGCGGCGGTGACCCAGGTTGATGATCCGGGTATAGCCGCCCTCCCGGCCTTCAAAGCGAGGCCCAATTTTTTCGAACAAATTGGTGACCACGTCTTCGTCGTAAAGAAAGGCCAGGGCCTGCCGGCGGGCGTGGAGCCCCCCTTTCTTGGCCAGGGTAATCATCTGCTCCGCCAGGGGGCGGACCGCCTTGGCCTTGGCGGCCGTAGTCTCCAGGCGCCCCTCCTTGAGCAGCGCGGTAACCTGGCTGCGCAGAAGAGCGCGGCGCGGCCCGCTTTTTCGGCTTAATTTTTGATAGGCCATGAGCTCTCCTCCTTAACCGCTGCCTATAAGAATACTGCTATGGGCCGGCTTACTCTCCGGCCTTGCTTAGGCTTAAACCCAGCTCTTTCAGCTTGTTTTCTACCTCTTCCAGAGACTTCTTGCCCAGGTTGCGCACCTTCATCATCTCTTCCTCGGTCTTTCGGACCAGCTCGCCCACGGTATTAATCCCCGCCCGCTTTAAGCAGTTGTAAGAGCGTACGGAGAGATCCAGCTCCTCGATGGTCATATCCAGCAGGCGTTCCCGGTCCTCCTCCTGGCGTTCGTCGGTGATCTCCACCTCGTCCACCTGCTCCGTCAGGTTGACAAAGAGGGAGAGATGCTTGCTTAAGATCTTGGCCCCCAGGCTGACCGCTTCATCGGGGCGGATGCTCCCGTCGGTCCAGACTTCCAGGGTAAGCTTGTCGTAGTCGGTGACCTGCCCCACCCGGGTATTCTCCACCTGGTAATTAACCCGCTTGATGGGCGAAAAATTTGAATCGATGGGAATCAACCCGATGGGTTGATGGGGTATCTTATTGCGCTCCGCCGGGACGTAGCCGCGCCCGTTGCGCGCGGTCATCTCCATGTACAGCCGCGCCCCTTCTTCCAGGGTGGCGATGTGCAGGTCCGGGTTCAAGATCTCCACATCGGAAGGAGCCTGGATATCGCCCGCCGTAACCTCTCCCGCCTTGTCGGCATCGATGATCAACAGCTGGGGCTCGTCGCTGTGAATCTTCATGCACAAGGACTTCAAATTGAGAATAATCTCGATGGTATCCTCCAGCACTCCCGGCAAAACGGAAAATTCGTGCAGCGCTCCTTCAAATTTCACATTGGTAATGGCGGCCCCGGGAAGAGAAGAAAGAAGAATGCGGCGCAGGGCATTGCCCAAAGTAATACCATAGCCTCTTTCCAGGGGTTCCACCACAAATTTTCCGTAGTTGTTCTGCTCGTCTTTATCAACCCATTCTATTTTCGGTTTCTCTATTTCAATCATATCTTTCCGGTGAACCCTCCTTGAAATGGTTATATCCGAGGGTGTTCCTTGGCCCGGCTTATCCCTAGCGGGAATACAGTTCCACAATCAACTGTTCCTGAATGGGAACATCGATCTCTTCCCGCTGGGGGATGCGCAGGACGCGGCCGCTCAATTTTTCAAAATCCACTTCCAGCCAGTCCACGATGCCTTGCTGCTCCCTGGCTTCCGCGATCTGCTTGAAAACCGGCAGCTTCCTGCTCTTTTCCCGAACGGCCACCTGGTCCCCGGGCCGGGTCAGGTAGGAGGGAATATCCACCTTCCGTCCGTTTACCTGGAAATGGCCGTGCCGTACCAATTGGCGCGCTTCGGGGCGGGAACGGGCCAGACCCATTCTGAAGACAACGTTGTCCAGGCGGCTCTCCAGCAGCTGGAGCAGGATCTCCCCGGTAACCCCTTTACGGCGGTCCGCTTCTTTAAAGTAGCGCCGGAACTGCTTCTCCAGAACCCCGTAAATGCGGCGGGCCTTCTGCTTCTCTCTCAGCTGCAGCCCGTACTCGGAAAATTTTTGCCTCCCCTGGCCGTGCTGCCCCGGGGGGTAGGGGTGCCGGACAACGCTGCATTTATCCGTATAACAGCGATCCCCTTTCAGGTACAGCTTCATTCTTTCCCGGCGACACAAACGGCAAACAGCTCCTGTATATCGTGCCATGCGCTGATTAACACCTCCTGTCCCATCCCTGTAATTTAAACGCGGCGCCGTTTGGGCGGCCGGCATCCATTGTGAGGAATAGGGGTCACATCTTTGATCACGTTAACTTCCAGTCCGGCTGCCTGCAAAGACCTGATGGCCGCCTCCCGGCCGGCTCCGGGACCTTTGACATATACTTCCACCTGTCTCATGCCGTGCTCCATGGCGGCCTTGGCTGCCGCCTCCGCAGCCAGCTGAGCGGCAAAGGGGGTGGATTTCCGGGAGCCCTTGAACCCGACATTCCCGGCGCTGGACCAGGATATGCTGTTCCCGTTCATATCGGTGATACTGATAATAGTATTGTTAAAGGTCGATTTAATATGAGCTACCCCGCGCTCCACATTTTTGCGCTCGCGGCGCTTGGGCTTGCTGGCTTTTTTCTTAACCAAGCTCTTTTCCTCCTCCCTTCATTCAGCTGGTTACTTCTTCCGGCGGACACCTACCGTCTTGCGGGGTCCCTTGCGGGTCCGGGCGTTGGTCGAGGTCCGCTGGCCCCGTACCGGCAAGCCCCGGCGATGGCGAATCCCCCGGTAGCAGCCGATCTCCACCAGGCGCTTGATATTTAGAGCCACTTCCCGGCGGAGGTCGCCCTCGACTTTATAATTTTTATCGATAAATTCCCGCAAGCGGCTGACTTCATCTTCCGTCAAGTCCCGCACCCGGGTATCGGGGTTTACACCGGTATGCTCCAGAATGGTGGCGGCCCGCTTCCGCCCAATGCCGTAAATATATCCCAGGGCCACCTCCACCCTTTTGTCCCGCGGCAAGTCTACTCCTGCTATTCTGGCCATCTTTCCACCTCCTTTGGATCCATTCCCAAAAAAAGCTAAACAAGGCTAGTATGCCCCAAGGAAAGCTTTTTATTCTTTTAGCCCTGCCTCTGCTTGTGCTTGGGGTTTTGGCAGATCACCACCACCCGCCCCCTGCGCCGGATAACCTTGCATTTTTCGCACATCGGTTTAACTGAGGGCCTGACCTTCATTCCAAACAGCCTCCTTACTTGTAACGATAGGTAATCCGTCCCCGGGTCAGGTCATAAGGAGAGAGCTCTACCAAAACCCGGTCTCCGGGAAGAATACGGATATAGTTCATGCGAATTTTCCCGGAAACATGAGCCAGCACCTTCAGGCCGTTCTTCAGCTCCACCCGAAACATGGCATTGGGGAGAGGCTCAATTACTTTCCCCTCTACCTCAATGATATCCTTCTTTTTCGTCATGGACCAACCCCCTTCCGTTCCCCTTTTGTGGCACAAGCTCCTTCAAATATTTGATCACCAGGCTGTCGGTCAGTTTCCCGGACCGGGCAGCCTCCTCAATATCAGCCCTTCGATCATAGCGTTGAAGGTGCGCCACGTTTTTCTTTTTGGGCCGGGCCAGAGGGCGGTTGCGGCCGTTAACCAGCAATACTTGCCGCCGGTCAATTACTTTCAGCACCAGGTAATGTTCATCTTTATCCCGGCCGGCCAAAGAACGCACCAGTTGACCTGGTTTTAGCTCTTCCATCTTCCTGCCTCTCCTCCGGATTAGAGAACAGTCAAGATCTCCGGTCCCTCTTCCCCCAGAGCCACCGTATGCTCAAAATGAGCGGAAAGGCTTCCGTCCTTGGTAACCACCGTCCACCGGTCTTCCAGGACCTTTACCTCGTAGTGGCCCGCATTAACCATCGGCTCAATGGCCAGGGCTATCCCCGGCTGGAGCAGCGGTCCCCGGCCCGGACGTCCAAAATTCGGGACCTGGGGCTCTTCGTGCATCTGGCTGCCGATGCCGTGACCTACATATTGACGGACTACCGAAAAGTTATGCTCCTCCACAAAACTTTGCACGGCATGGGAGATATCCGACAGGTATCCCCCCACCTGCATCGCTTGAATCCCTCGTTCCAGGGAGGCCCTGGTAACCTGGATCAGCCTCCGGGCTTCCGCGCTGATGGCCCCAACGCCAAAGGTGGCCGCCGCATCGCCATAATACCCTTTGAAGCGTACTCCGACATCAATGCTGATTATATCCCCCTCCTGCAAACGACGCAACCCTGGGATGCCGTGCACCACCTCGTTATTGATGGAGGTGCATATGGAGGCGGGGAAATTTTGATAGCCCAGGAAGGCCGGCTCTCCTCCCAGGCTGCGGATCAGCTTCTCGGCCAGCTTATCCAGGTGAGCGGTGGTTACGCCCACGGCCAGAGCCTGCTCCAGTTCCTGGAGAACCCGGGCGGCGATCCGCCCCGCTTCGCGCATCAAGGCAATCTCCTCAGGCGTTTTCAAATTAATCATTGCCGCCTCCTGCTACTTCATAAACCCGCGGTAGCTGCGCATGAGCATATGGCTCTCGATCTGCTTCATCGTCTCCAGGATTACCCCCACCACGATAATCAAGCCGGTGCCGCTGAACATCAAGCTCATGCCGGTGACCCGCTCGATGACGATGGGGAAGACGGCGATGGCAGCCAGAGAAAAAGCTCCCACCGTGGTCAGCCGCGAAATGACCTTGGAGAGAAACTCCGCCGTTGGGCGGCCGGGCCTCAGGCCGGGGATAAAGCCGCCGTGTTTCTTAATATTCCCCGCCACCTGAAAGGGGTCGAACTGCACCGCCGTATAAAAGTAGGAGAAACCGATAATCAACAGGATATATAAAACCAGGTAGAGGTTCCCATCCATGGCCAGGGCGCTGGCCATCTTCCTGGTGACCGGATGGTCGAAAAACCTCAAAATCGTTGCCGGAAAACTGATAATAATCGAGGCAAAGATCACCGGAATAACTCCGGCCTGGTTTACTTTCATGGGAATATGCGTAGACTGGCCCCCGTAGACGCGGCGCCCCACGATCCGCTTGCTGTACTGGATGTTAATCCGGCGCTGCCCCTGGTCCAGAGCCACAATGCACACGTTAAGGGCCAGCAGCAGGATGACCACCAGGATCACCGTGTAAACAGCCACCTGGCCCACCCGCAGGTCTTCAATAGCCAGGGCTGCCGTCATGGGAAATTCGGCCACAATTCCCGCGAAGATCAGCAGGGAGATCCCGTTGCCAATCCCCTTCTCATTGATAAGCTCCCCCACCCACATCAGGAAGGCCGTCCCGGCGGTAAGGGTGATGATAATGGTCAGGTACGAAAGGGGGGTCTTGTTCACTATCGCCTCGTTGGCAATGACAAAGGAATAGCCGAACGCGTGCATCAGCGCAATGACGATAGTACCGTACCTGGTGATCTGGGTAATGCGCTTGCGCCCCTCGGGCCCTTCTTCACTCCATTCCTTTAATTTCGGAATAACTATGGTCAGCAGCTGCATGATAATGGAGGCGTTAATGTAGGGCATAATGCCCAGGGCAAATATGGTAAAGTTGCTTAAGTTGCCGCCCCCGATAATATTGATAATCCCGAAAATAGTGTCTTCCTGGAAAAACCGGGCCAGCCTGGCCGCATCCACTCCCGGCACCGGGATGGCCGAGCCCAGGCGGAACACTACAAACATGGCCAGGGTAAACAAGATCCTTTGTCTTAATTCCGGTATCCGCCATGCCGTGCGAACGCTTTCCAACAAGCTAGATCACCTCAGCCTTTCCGCCGGCGGCTTCGATCTTATCCTGGGCCTGTTTGCTGAAGCGGTTAGCCTTTACCGTCAGTCGGCGGCTGATTTCTCCCTCCCCCAGGACTTTAACGGGATGCTTAAGGGATTTTATCAATCCCTTTTCCTTGAGCAGCTCCGGGGTAACCACGGTGTCATCCTCAAAGCAATTCAGGGCCCCCAGGTTCAGAATGGTCCATTCCTGCCTGTGAATATTGGTAAATCCCCTTTTGGGCAGGCGTTGAAACAGAGGCATCTGGCCGCCCTCAAAACCCCGGCGCAGCTTGGCGCCGGAGCGCGCTTTCTGTCCCTTTTGGCCCCGTCCGGCGGTCTTGCCCAGACCGGAAGCCGGCCCTCTCCCTTTCCGCTTGGCCGCCGTTTTCGCTCCGGCGGGGGGCTTCAAATCGTGCAGGCGCATCCTGGCACCTCCTTTTATCTCCCGATTAACTGCTTTTCTCGACTTTAACCAGAAAATTTATCGACTGGACCATGCCGCGAATTGCCGGCTCATCGCGGTGCTCCACCGTCTGCCCCACTTTTTTTAGTCCCAGGGCGCGCACCGTGCCGCGATGCTCCGGGCGGCAGCCTACAGGGCTGCGGACCAACGTAATTAACAGTTTCCCTTTTTTGCTCGCCATCTGCTTCCTCTCCTAACTAAGCAGCTGTTCCACATCAATGCCCCGGATAGCGCTGACTTCCTCCACCGTTTTCAGGCTCTTAAGCCCGGCTATGGTGGCGTTGACGATATTCAAAGCGTTGGAGGAGCCCAGCGACTTGGTCAGGACATCCTTTACTCCCGCCAGTTCCAGAACGGCGCGGACAGGGCCGCCGGCGATAACTCCCGTTCCCTGGGAGGCCGGCTTCATCAAAACTTTCCCGGCACCGAAGCGTCCCACTACGGGATGGGGTATGGTGGTTCCCACCAGGGGGACGCGAATTAAGTTTTTCTTCGCATCTTCGATGGCCTTGCGGATGGCCTCGGGCACCTCCCCGGCTTTTCCCGTGCCGGCGCCGACTACCCCGTTCTGGTCGCCCACTACTACCAGGGCGCTGAAGCTAAAACGACGCCCTCCTTTTACTACCTTGGCCACACGGTTCACCCGGACAACCTTTTCCGTTAGCTCCTGGGTCGTTTCTATCCTGCTCACCTTCTCTGAATCCCCCCTTTCTAAAACTGCAAACCGCTCTCCCGGGCTGCTTCCGCCAGGGCCTTCACCCGGCCATGATAGAGGTAGCCGCCCCGGTCAAAGACCACTTTTTCGATCCCGGCTTCCAGGGCCCGCCGGGCCAAAAGGGCGCCCACCTTCCGGGCCGCCTCAATGTTGGAGCCCTTGCCCAGCTCCTGGCGGAGGGCGGGATCAAGGCTGGAGGCCGCCACCATGGTGTTCCCCGACAAGTCATTTATGATCTGGGCATAAATGTGCTTGTTGCTGCGAAATACATTCAACCGGGGTCGCTCCATAGTGCCTGTAATTTTTTTGCGCACTCTTCTATGCCTGCGCTTGCGCTGAACATTGCGCGAAACCTGTTTGATCATAACCGTTACACCTCCCCGTGGACTACTTGCCCGCCTTGCCTACCTTGTGCCGGACGTGCTCGTTCTCGTAGCGGATCCCCTTGCCCTTGTACGGTTCCGGAGGGGCTATCTTGCGGATCCGGGCGGCAAAGTCGCCCACCTGCTGCTTGTCGATTCCCTTGACCACAATCTTGTTGTTGCCGGAAACCTCCAGCGACAGGTTTGGCTCCGGCTCAATGACGACAGGATGGGAAAAGCCGATGTTTAGAACCAGCTTGTTCCCCTGCATGGAAGCCCGGTACCCCACGCCCACCAGCTCCAGGGTGCGGGAAAAGCCCTCGGTAACTCCCACCACCATGTTGTGGATCAGGGAACGCACCAGGCCGTGCAGGGAACGGTGCTGCGGGCTGTCGGAAGGGCGCTTGACCAGCAGCTGTCCTTCTTCCTGCTCCACGGCAATCCCTGGAGGCAGCTCCTTCTCCAGCTCGCCCTTGGGGCCTTTAATTTTAATATGATTACCGGCAATCTGCACCTGAACTCCCCCGGGCAGAGGGATCGGTTTTCTTCCGGTTCGTGACATTGATACGGACCTCCTCCCAGCCTACCAGATGTAGCACAAAACCTCCCCGCCAATGGCCTTCTTGCGGGCGTCGCGGTCGCTCATTACCCCCTGGGAGGTGGAGATGATGGCCACGCCCAGCCCCCCCAGGACCTTGGGCAACTCGTCTTTTTTCACGTAAACTCTCAGCCCGGGCTTGCTGATCCTCTTCAACCCCGTAATAACCCGCTCTCGGTTGGCCCCGTACTTCAACCAGATCCGGATGACGCCCTGCTTGTTGTCGGGGATATATTCATAATCCTTAATAAAACCCTCTTGCTTCATGATCTCGGCGATGGCCCGCTTCATATTGGAGGCGGGGATATCCACGCTCTCGTGCCGGACCATGTTGGCGTTCCTAATCCGCGTCAGCATATCGGCAATAGGATCCGTCATCATCGGAAATAACCTCCTTTCCTTCTGCCCCCGTCTACCAGCTGGCCTTTTTAACCCCCGGTATTTTGCCTTCGTTGGCTAGGCGACGAAAGCAAAGGCGGCACATGCCAAACTTGCGCAAATAGGCTCGAGGGCGGCCGCAGAGGCGGCAGCGATTATACTGACGCACCCGAAACTTGGGCTTGCGTTTGGCCTTGGCAATCAGCGATTTTTTGGCCATCCTTTTCCTCCTTGTCTCATCAGCTTGATTCCCCGGCGATTAAGCCGCTCTAAAGGGAGCTCCCATCAGCCTTAACAGCTCCCGGGCTTCTTCGTCGGTTTCGGCGGTGGTAACAATAACAATATCCATCCCCATGATCTTCTCCACTTTGCTGTAGTCGATCTCGGGAAAGATAAGCTGCTCCCTGATGCCGATGGTATAGTTGCCGCGGCCGTCAAAGGAGCGGGGCGACATCCCCCGAAAATCCCTGACCCGAGGCAGAGCCACGTTAAAAAGCTTATCCAGAAAGTCGTACATCCGCACTCCCCGCAGGGTAACTTTGCAGCCGATGGACATCCCTTCCCGGACTTTAAAACTGGCTACCGACTTGCGCGCTTTGGTAACTATCGGCTTCTGCCCTGAAATAAGGGTTAGGTCGTGTACCGCCGCGTCCAGCACCTTAGGATTATCCTTCCCTTCGCCCACCCCCATGTTGATAACCACCTTCTCGATGCGGGGAACCTGGTGGATGTTCTTATAGTTAAAACGCTCCATCATGGCGGGTCTGATCTCTTCCAGGTATCTCTGTTTCAAGCGCGACATCTCCATACAACCCTCCTTACTTCTCCTTATCCAGGGACTCCGCGCATTTTTTGCAGATGCGTATGCGCCGGCCGTCAGGCAAAATCTTTTTCCCTACCCGGGTCGGCTTCTGGCATCCCGGGCAGATAATAGCCACCTTGCAAGCCGGAAAAGGCGCCTCCATCTCCCGAATCCCCCCCTGGGGTATTTTGGGAGTCGGCTTGGCATGCTTTTTGATGATGTTGATCCCTTCCACCTTAATCTTCCCCTGGGCGGGAAGGGCCTCGATTACTTTCCCTTTTTTGCCCTTGTATTTCCCGGAGAGAACCATAACTCTGTCACCCCGGCGGACAAACAACTTTTTCTGTGCCACGGTCATGCCACCTCCTTTATCCGGCCTAGATCACTTCCGGGGCCAGGGATATGATCTTCATAAAATCTTTCTCCCGCAGCTCTCGGGCCACCGGTCCAAATATCCGCGTCCCCCGCGGGTTGTTCTGCTCATTGATAATTACGGCCGCATTGTCGTCAAAATGGATGTGGGAACCGTCCTTGCGGTTCAGGCCGCTTTTGGTGCGCACGATCACCGCCCGGACTACGTCCCCTTTTTTGACTACCCCGCCGGGTATGGCCTCCTTGACGGAAGCAACAATGATATCGCCTATCTGGCCGGCCTTTTTTTGCGACCCGCCCAGGACACGAATACAGAGCACCTTCTTCGCGCCTGAATTATCGGCTACGTTTAAGATAGTCTCATTCTGAATCATCGCTTTTAAGACTCTCCTTTACCCTCTGCTCTGGCTTTCTACAGTTGGGAACGCTGCACAATCTCCAACAGGCGCCAGCGCTTATCCTTGCTCAAAGGCCTGGTCTCTTCGATGCGGACGATATCGCCTACGCGCGATTCATTATTTTCATCATGAATCTTATACTTTTTAGTCCGGCGGATAGTCTTGCCGTACAGCGGGTGCTTGGTTAAGCGCTCTACGGCTACCACCCGGGTCTTGTTCATCTTGTCGCTGACTACCCGTCCGGTACGGACTTTGCGCTTCCTTTTTGCTTCCAAAAGTCACCGGGCCTCCCTTCTCGACAGCAATGAGATTTCATTTATTTCTTTCCCGTATTTATCTCCCGCTCGCGAATTACGGTTTTAATCCGGGCAATACCCCGGCGGACATCCCGAATGCGCATCACATTCTCCAACTGGCCGGTAGCCATCTGAAACCGGAGGTTGAAAAGCTCTTCCTTCAAATCTTCCAGTTTCTCATGCAGTTCCTGGGTGCTCAGCTCGCGGATTTCCGTTACCTTCATTCAGTAACACCACCCATTTCTTCTCTTTTCACAAACTTGGTTTTAATGGGCAGCTTGTTTGCCGCCAAGCGCATGGCCGCCCGGGCCACATCTCCCTTAACTCCGGCCAGTTCAAACATGATCCGGCCCGGCTTCACTACCGCAACCCAGTACTCGGGAGAACCTTTCCCTTTGCCCATCCGCGTCTCCGCCGGTTTTTCGGTGACCGGCTTGTGGGGGAAAATACGAATCCAGACTTTGCCGCCCCGCTTAATATACCTGGTCATGGCAATACGGGCCGCTTCGATCTGCTGGCTGGTAATCCAGGCCGGCTCCAGGGCCTGTAGGCCGTAGTCACCGAAATGGATCTCGGTGCCGCCCTTGGCCGTACCCTTCAAGCGACCGCGCTGCTGCCGGCGGTACTTTACCCTTTTAGGCATTAACATTGCCCGCTACCTCCCCTGCTTTATCCGCAACTTGCTTCGAGGGAAAGACTTCCCCTTTATAAATCCAGACCTTCACGCCGATGCGGCCGTAGGTGGTATGCGCTTCGACAAAGCCGTAATCGATATCCGCTCTCAGCGTCTGCAGGGGAACAGTTCCCTCCATGTAGCTCTCGTTGCGGGCCATTTCCGCTCCTCCCAGCCTTCCGCTGCAGCAGATCTTGATCCCCTTGGCTCCGGCACGCATGGTGCGCATGACGGCCTGCTTCATGGCCCGCCGGAAGGCAATCCGGCGCTGCAGCTGGTTGGCCACGCTCTCCGCCACCAGGTAGGCATCCAGCTCGGGGACCTTGATCTCCACGATGTTGAGGTGGACTTTTTTACCCGTCTCTTTCTCCAGGTTTTTGCGCAACTCTTCCACGCCGCTGCCGCCGCGTCCGATGACCACCCCCGGCTTGGCGGTGTGGATGTTGATGCGCAGGTTGTTGGCCGCCCGTTCAATCTCGACCCGGGAGACCCCGGCCCCGGCCAATTTATTCCTGAGGTAGTCCCGTACTCTCAAGTCCTCGTGCAGCAGTTCGGTGTAATTCTTGTCGGCATACCAGCGGGCATCCCAGTTGCGAATTACGCCGATCCGGAATCCGATGGGACTGACTTTCTGCCCCACGCCTAGACCTCCTTCCTCTCCTTGACGATAACCGTGATGTGGCTGGTGCGCTTGCGGATCAGGTAGCGCCTCCCCCGGGCCCGGGGTCGGACCCGCCGGAGAACCGGACCTTCATCCACATAGATGCGGTCGATAAACAGCCTGCTCCGGTTAAGGTCATGGTTATTTTCGGCGTTGGCCGCCGCCGAGCCCACCACCTTGGCCACGACTTTGGCCGCTCGCCGCGGAGTATAACGCAGTATGCTCAATGCTTCATCCACATGCTTGTTCCTAACCAAGTCGGCTACCGCCCGGGCTTTGCGGGGCGGCACGCGGACAAACCGGGCTTGTGCCCTTGCTTCCATCTTTAAGCTACCTCCTCCACTCTACTTCAGGGCTGTAGAGCGCTCGGTATGATGACCGTGCCCCCGGAAAGTCCGGGTCGGGGCAAACTCGCCAAGTTTGTGTCCCACCATATCCTCGGTAATAAAGACCGGAACATGCCTGCGCCCGTCATGCACGGCAATAGTATGCCCTACCATTTCGGGGAAGATGGTGGAACGCCGGGACCAGGTCTTGATTACCCGCTTCTCCCCCTTCTCGTTCATCCGCCGGATCTTTTCCAACAGGTGTTCATCACAAAACGGGCCTTTCTTTAAAGATCGGGACAAACCCTGAACCCTCCTTTCCAGTGGTTAACTGCCCTTCCGGGAGCGCACGATATACTTATCCGATACCTTGTTCTTCTTGCGGGTCTTGTAGCCCAGCGTCGGCTTGCCCCAAGGAGTAACGGGGCTCTTGCGCCCGATGGGTGCCTTGCCCTCGCCCCCGCCATGGGGGTGATCCACGGGGTTCATGGCCGAACCGCGCACGGTGGGCCGACGGCCCAGCCAGCGGCTGCGCCCCGCTTTGCCGATGGTAATATTCTCATGTTCAATATTGCCCAACTGACCGATGGTGGCCCGGCAATCCAGGGATACCAGGCGCACCTCCCCCGAGGGAAGCCGGAGATGGGCGAAGCGCCCTTCCTTGGCCACCAGCTGAGCGGCCGTCCCGGCGGCGCGGGCCAGCTGCCCTCCCGCTCCCTCTTTCAGCTCGATATTGTGGACAAAAGTTCCCACCGGTATATGGCGCAAACGCATGGCATTGCCCGGCCGGATCTCCGCTTCAGGCCCGGACATTACCGTCTGCCCCACCCGCAGGCCCAGGGGAGAGAGAATGTAGCGCTTCTCCCCGTCGGCATAATTCAACAGGGCAATATAGGCTGAGCGGTTGGGATCGTACTCGATGCCGGCAACCTTGGCCGGGATGTTCTCCTTATCCCGCTTAAAATCGATAATCCGGTACTTGCGCTTGTGACCTCCGCCCCGGTGCCGAACGGTTACGCGGCCGTAAACATTTCTTCCGGCCCGTTTTTTTAAAGGCGCCAGAAGGGATTTTTCCGGCTCTTTCTTGGTGATCTCTTCGAAAGTGGCGACGGTCAAAAACCGTCTTCCCGGTGACGTCGGCTTATACCGCTTAACAGCCATGGCTGATCCCTCCCTTGCTAGCGTCCTTCAAAGATCTCGATGGGCTTGCTGTCCTCGGTCAAAGTGACGATGGCTTTCTTCCAGCGAGGCCGGAATCCGGCCGGCATCCGTCCCAGGCGCTTTAACTTGCCCCGGTAATTGATGGTATTCACCGCTTTGACCTTAACGTCAAAGATCTGCTCCAAAGCCCTTTTGATCTCGATTTTATTGGCGTCGCGGGCCACCACGAAGGTATACTTGTTCTGCTCCAGCATATCGGTAGATTTTTCCGTAACCAGGGGGCGGATAATTATTTCCCGGGGTGATCTCATTTTCCGAACACCTCCTGCACCCGTTCCAGGGCTGCTCTGGTCATGAGCAGATAGTCATGATTTAACAGGTCCAGCACGTTCAACTGGTCGGCCAGGATGGTTTTAACCCCGGGCAAATTGCGGGCCGACTTAATCACGTTCGGCTCCGGTTCTGCCGTGACAATCAGGGCCTTCCCCGCCACCTGCAGCTTGTTCAGGATCTGGATCATCTCCTTGGTCCGGGGACGCTCCAGGTTGAAGCCTTCAATGACCAGCAGCTTGTTCTCCTGGGCCTTGGAGCTTAACACCGATTTAACGGCCGCCCGGCGGACCTTCTTCGGAACGGCAAACCCGTAGTCCCGCGGCCGGGGGCCGAAAACGGTGCCCCCGCCCACCCAGATGGGGGAACGGATGC
This sequence comes from Clostridia bacterium DTU022, assembly GCA_001512835.1. GTDB lineage: Bacteria > Bacillota > Dethiobacteria > DTU022 > DTU022 > DTU022. The sequence goes on along the minus strand of LFRQ01000007.1, from coordinate 1,397 downwards.
TGCCATGGCGGGCCCGGCCGGTTCCTTTTTGCACCCAGGGTTTGCTGCCGCCTCCTCTGACCTCGCCGCGGTTTTTGGTGGCGGCGTTCCCCTGGCGGCGCCTGGCTTCCTGGGCCATGGCCGCGCTATAGACGGCCGCTTCTTTAACGGGAGCGGCAAAGATAGCTTCCGGCACTTCCAGCTCGCCCACGGGCACGCCTTCTTGATTGTATAAGGCTAGTTTAGGCATTTTGCTTAAGGCATCTCCTTTCATGACCGGCGTCCACCCTTAACCGCCGTCCTGACCTCCACCAGCCCTCCCCGAGGGCCGGGGATGGAACCCTTAACCAGAAGCAGGTTCTTGCTGGCATCGGACTGAACTACCTGCAGGTTTTGAACGGTGCGGCGCCGGCCTCCCATCCGGCCGGGGAGAAGACGCCCCTTAAAAACCCTGGAGGGTTCGACAGCCCCCAGGGAACCGGGGCCGCGATGGTAGTGGGAGCCGTGGCTTTCGGGACCACGCCCAAAACCGAGCCGCTTGATGGAACCGGCAAACCCCTTGCCCCGGCTGACGGCGCTCACATCCACATAGTCCCCCGGGGCAAACAGGTCCGAGGCCAGGACCTGGCCAACCTGGTACTCCTCGGGATTATCCACGCGCACTTCCCGCAGGAACCGGCACGGAGGTACATTTGCCTTTTGAAAATGACCGCGCAGAGGGCGGTTGACCCGGTGTTCCTTCTTCTCTTCGAAAGCCAGCTGGATGCTGTTGTAGCCGTCCTTTTCCGTCTTCTTGATCTGGGTCACGTAGCAGGGCCCGGCCTTTAAAACGGTCACGGGAATGGAACGCCCCTGATCGTCAAAGACATGGGTCATGCCTACCTTTCGGGCTAAAATCATTTTCCTCACCAAGTTACACCTCCAGCTCCAAGCCTACAGCTTAATCTCGATATCGACACCGGCGGGCAAATCCAACCTCATCAGGGCGTCAATGGTCTTCGGGGTCGGTTCCAAGATATCGATTAAGCGCTTGTGGGTTCTAATTTCAAACTGCTCCCGGGAATCCTTGTACTTGTGGGGAGCCCGGATCACGGTATAGAGGTTGCGCTCGGTCGGCAGCGGAACCGGCCCGGATACTTCCGCCCCGGTCCGGCGGGCTGTTTCGACAATTTTTCCGGCCGATTGATCCAGCAGTTGGTGATCAAAGGCCTTTAATCTGATGCGTATCTTTTGGCTAGCCAAAAACACGACCTCCTTATCGCCTGATTGATGCAGGCATGCTCCATAAAAAATACCCGGAATTCCGGCAACCTTTTACTTCATCGCCTTTAATCCTACGAGAATTAAGTTTGCTTTTTAGTTGATTACACCCGTTACCACGCCGGCTCCTACGGTGCGGCCGCCTTCCCGGATGGCAA
>LFRQ01000107.1 GCA_001512835.1 Clostridia bacterium DTU022 | reverse complement strand
CCGGGGAAGGCGGAGGAGAAGTCCCGTCCCAACGGGGGAGCACCACCTGGCGCCCCAGGGCGGCTTCCAGCCGCTCCCGGGTTACACCTCCCGGCCTCAACAGGGTGGGTTGGGAAGCCGTCAAATCCAGGACCGTTGATTCCACCCCGATAAGGCTGCGGCCTCCGTCCAGCACCGCCTCAATGCGCCCGGCCAGGTCCTCCAGCACATGAAAGGCGGAGGTGGGGCTCGGGCGCCCGGAGCGGTTGGCGCTGGGCGCGGCAATGGGCACTCCCGCCTTTTTTATTAAACCCAGGGCCACGGGGTGGTTGGGCATGCGCACAGCAACGGTGGGCAGCCCGGCGCTTACTCCCGGGGGGATTTGTTGGGAGCGGTATAAGACCAGGCTTAAAGGGCCGGGCCAAAAAAGCTCCGCCAGCCGGTAGGCCTCCCGGGGGATCTCCCGCGCCACCAGGGAGAGTTGTTCCAGGGAGGCAATATGGACAATCAGAGGGTTGTCCGGGGGGCGCCCCTTGGCCTGGAAAATGCGGGCCACCGCCTGCTCATCGGTAGCGCCGGCCCCCAAGCCGTAAACCGTTTCCGTGGGGAAGGCCACCAGGCCTCCCCGGGCAATAATCCCCGCCGCCAACTCCAGGGCGGACTCGGTGGCAGGGAGATAGAGAGTGCCTTGTACCCGTTTTCTGGTCATTGCCAACGCCAGCTTTACTTGCTCTAGTTTAAGTTTACCTATATTCTACCTTTGCCCAAAGCGGAAAAAAATTACTTTCCGCCGGGAAAGGGCTAGAAGTCTTCCAGGACTACCTGGGCAATATTGGTGGCATGGTCGGCGATACGCTCCAGGTTGCTCAACAGGTCCAGGTAGATAACCCCGGCATGAGGAACACAGCTTTTATTGTTGATCCGCTCGATATGCCTTTGCCGCAGCGTCTTCTCCATAAGGTCGATGTTGTCGTCTTCGGCCATCACTTCCCGGGCCAGCTTTTTATCCTCATCCTCCAGGGCTCGGATTACTTTGGCCATCATGCGGTCGGTCTCCTGGTAGATGGAGTTCACTTCCTGCAAAGCCGTATCGCTGAACGGCAGCCGGTCTTCGGCCTTTAGCTCTCCCAGCTGCATGATATTCTTGGCGTGATCCCCGATCCGTTCCAGGTCGTTGGCCGCCGACATAAAGCCGCTGATAATCCTGGTTTCCTGCTGGGTCAGGGAGCTCTGGGAAAGCTCGGAAAGGTAAATATTGATCTCCTTCTCCAGATCGTCGATCAGGTCCTCCATCTGCTCGATATGCTTAACTCTCTTGGTATCGTTGGTCAGGAATACTTTAATGGAATCGCCGAGCATCTCCTGGGCCATCCCGGCCATGCGCAGCAGCTCCCGCTTGGCGCCGCTGATGGCCGCCGCCGGGGATTTTAACATCCGCTTGTCCAGGTACTTGGGACCGATTTGGGCGGCATCTTCGGGACCCGGCACCAGCAGGCAGACAATGCGGGTGAAGCCTTTTAGGAACAGCAGCACCACTCCCGTGTTAAACAAGTTAAACAAGGTATGGAGGTTGGCCACCTGGCGGGGAACCTCGTCAGAGGTTTTGAGAATCAGGCTGGTAAAGGGCTCCAGCAGGAGCAGGGCCAGGACAACGCCGGTAATGTTAAAGAGAACATGAGCCACGGCGGCCCGCCGGGCGGCCGTGCTGGTTCCCAGGCTGGCCAGAAGGGCGGTGATGCAGGTACCNNATATTGGCGCCCAGGATAAGGGGGATCGCCGAATCAAAAGAGATCAGGTCCTGCATGGTAAGGGCGATCACCACCCCCGTGGCGGCGCTGCTGCTCTGGATGAGGGCGGTAAACAGCGTGCCGGCGAGCACACCTAAAAGGGGATAAGTGCTAAACTGGACCAGAAGATTGTGAAAAGCGGGGGAGTCCTGCAAGGGTCTCAACCCCGACGACATGGTCGTCAGGCCGAGAAAAAGGAGACCAAACCCAAGCAGGGCCTGACCCAGGTAAAGATGCAGGCGGCGGCGGGCGAAAAAATTTAAAAAGGCACCGATGCCAATCAAGGGAAGGGCGATGTCCGTTATCCGAAAGGAGATGATCTGTGCGGTAATGGTGGTCCCGATATTGGCGCCGATGATGGTGCTGATGGCCTGGGAAAGGTTCATCAAGCCCGCGTTGACAAAACCGACGACCATGACCGTGGTGGCGCTGCTGCTCTGGATGAGGGCGGTAACCACTACGCCGGTCAAAACTCCTAAAATCGGCCGGTTGGTCAGCACCTCCAGGAAATGCCGCAAGCGATCACCGGCCGCCTTCTGTAAACCCGAGGCCATCATCTGCATGCCAAACAAAAAAAGGCCCAGACCACCGACGGTGGCAGCGGCAAGCTTAAAATACAATAGTACGCCCTCCCCCGGTTCAGTAGTTCTTCTAAGCTTTATTCATTTGTTCGTTGCCCATGGACATTATATTTGATTCATTTACCTTTTTCAATACTTTGGCCCACCATCGCTTCCACCACTCCAGCAGGTAAAAAGACCAGCACCGCTCCTGCTTTTCCGGGTCCGGAAGGTCTTCATCGGTCAGCGCCTCATCATCTTCTTCGCACTCTGCCAGGGGGAAGCAGAGAGAGGGAAAGAGGAGGCACCACCAGTTTTTGCCCTCGCCTTTTC
>LFRQ01000127.1 GCA_001512835.1 Clostridia bacterium DTU022 | reverse complement strand
CTGGCCCAGGGGCGGGGCTTCGAGATGGCCGAAGCCTTCAAGGTTTTAACTCCCATTCACCTGCATTTCTTTGAAGACGCCTGGCAATGCTAGCCTTCTCTTACCGCTATCCCTGGGAGGAACGGCAGGAGAGGCTTGCGGAAGGGATTTAAGTATAGACCGGGGAAATCTGTGGTGAGAAAACAGAAGCTAACGTCATTAAAATAAGGAGGGCTCCCTGAATGCTGGTTAAAGAAGTTATGTCACACCCGGTGATTACCGTAACTCCGGAGGATACGGTGGAGCAGTGCGCCAAGTTATTACTGGATAACAATATCAGCGGCCTGCCCGTGGTAGACAGCTCCGGTCAGGTGGTGGGAATCATTACCGAAGGGGATTTAATTCGCCGGGCTTCCAGGATTAAGGCCCCGGGATACCTGGAGATCCTGGGGGGGATTATCTACCTGGGCAGCCCGAAAAAATTTGTTCATGAACTGCAGCGGGCCATGGCCGTCAAGGTGGAGGAAATGATGACCAGGGAGGTAATTGCTGTAGCCCCGGAAGACACCCTGGAGACCGCTTCCACCCTGATGGTGCAAAAAAAAGTGAGCCGCCTGCCGGTAGTGGATAACGGCAAGCTGGTGGGGATTGTCTCCCGCCGGGATATCATGGCCTCCCTCTATGACGAACAGAGCGATAGGTAGGGAGGAAGAAATTCGCCAACGGGCTCATCAATAAAACGAGGTTTCAAGAATGAACTTGAAACCTCGCGTTTACTCTTATGGTGCCGAAGGTGGGAGTCGAACCCACATGGGCAAAGCCCGCACGATTTTGAGTCGTGTGCGTCTGCCAGTTCCGCCACTTCGGCATGGCGCATATATATTATCACAAAAAAAAGCGATTCGCAATATCCTGCCATCGCTTAGTTTATAATCTTACCGAAGGGTGATCGGCTCCTCGAGACGAAATCTTACCGGGGGACGCGAGAGGAGCAGGCCCGGGAACTGTTCTGCCTTTCGCACCGGGTACAGGGACGGTTGAAATAAGGCAGGCGGTTGTGAAAATGCCTTAAAGTGTTATTGAGGGGTTTATACAAAAATAAATTGATGAATTATGCTTAAAAAAAGGATCTACTGTTAATTGTGTCGAATGTAGCTAAGTCAACAAACTTTTCAGAATCTCCGAACCGATTATTCTAAGCCATGACGGTATGAAGATCGGTCGATAGGGTTAACCGGGAAACCGGTTGGCCTCCCAAGGTGGAAAGGAGATCTTAGCCCCCGGGCAATAGAGAGCCGGTCCACCATGGGCCGGCTCTTTCGGTTGCGGTTAACCGGCAAGGCCTGCTGCCACCGGCAGCAACAATAATGCGGGGGGAGGATGGAGCCGAAGAATTAACCGTTGAAAAGCTTTGCTTTCGGCCTGCAGTCTCTGGTATAAAAAATTCCCGGGCACTGCAGGCGCCGGGCATGACCGGAAACGGTTGTGCCTCCCCATGGGGGAAGAAGGTGGCCCGCTGAGTTTCCCATCACGGGCCAAGCCTCTGTGCCGCATGGGGTTAGCATTTTATTAAGCCTATTTTACAGGGGGTAGAGAAAATGAAGAAAAGTTGGCTAATGTTATTGGCGTTAATCCTGGCGGCCGCCCTTTTCATCGTTCCCGGCTGTGACCAGGAAGGTGAGCCGGCAGACGAAAACGGAGATCAAACGGGAGAAAACGGCGGCACTAACGAGGAAGACGAGAACGGAGAGGAATCGGCCTGGGAGATCAAGATAATCGGGCCCGATGGGAAAGAAGCGGTTGTCACCCTGGAAGAGATTATGAAGAT
>LFRQ01000038.1 GCA_001512835.1 Clostridia bacterium DTU022 | reverse complement strand
CCGGAGGAGATTAAGGCGGCCATCAAGGAAGCGGGGATTGTGGGGATGGGCGGCGCGGCCTTTCCCACCCACGTCAAGCTTAGTCCTCCCCGCTCCATTGATGCGGTAATTATCAATGCCTGTGAATGCGAACCTTTTCTTACCTGCGACCACCGCCTTCTGGTGGAGAGAGCCGATGCTCTGGTGGAAGGAGCCAAGCTGATTAAGAAAGTGGTGGGGGCACCCAAAGTATACTTTGGGATTGAGAGGAACAAGCCTGACGGCATTGAGGCTGTTAAATCCATAATTTCGGGGGAGAAGGATATGGAGGTAGTCTCCCTGGAGGTAAAGTATCCCCAGGGCTCGGAGAAGCAGTTGATCAAAGCGGTAATGGATCGCGAAGTTCCTCCGGGCAAGCTGCCCTTTGACGTGGGGGTAGTGGTTCAGAACGTATCCACGGCCATTGCCATCTATGAAGCCTGTCGCTACCAGAAGCCGCTTATTGAGCGGGTTCTTACGGTTACGGGCGACGGGATAGCTCGTCCCAGCAATTTGCTGGTCAGGCTGGGAACGCCCATTGGCTTTGTGATTGAGCAGTGCGGCGGTTTCAAGGATGCCGCCCAGGTGGGCAAGATCATCATGGGCGGTCCCATGACGGGATGGGCCCAAACCCGCCTGGATATTCCCGTGGTCAAGGGCACCAGCGGCATTCTTGTTTTTACCCACAGCATGGTAGTGAAGAGCGAATACAAGGCCTGTGTTCGCTGCGGCAAGTGCGTGGATCACTGCCCCATGTTTCTCTATCCCAACTATATTGGGATGTATGCGGAGACGGGCCGGTATAACCTGGCTGCGGAGTGGGGCGCCATGGATTGCTTTGAATGCGGCGTCTGTGTCTATGTCTGCCCTTCCAACCGTCCCATAGTCCAGTTTGTCCGGGAAACCAAGAGACAGATTGCTGCGGCTCGTCGCAAGTAGTGGGGCCGGCTTTTCGGCCTGGCAATTAAGCGCACTTTGCGTTCAACGAGGAGGGAATATTGAAGGTGGATAAGGAACTGCAGTTGACGGTTGCCCCGTCGCCGCACCTCAGGTCGCCGGACACTGTTTCCGGGGCCATGCGCGATGTTATTATTGCCCTGCTTCCGGTGACCCTGGTTTCCATCTACTGGTACAAGTGGCATGCCATTTTTCTGGTGCTGGTCTGCCTGGCTGCGGCGGCGCTAACGGAGATATTATTTAGGAAAGTGATGAAGAAGCCGGTTACCTTAAACGACGGCAGTGCCATGGTCACCGGGTTGCTGGTAGCCCTCTGCTTTGGCCCGGGTACTGCCTGGTGGACGGCCGCCCTGGCCACTTTTATCGGCATCGGCGTGGCCAAGGAGCTCATGGGCGGCCTGGGCTGGAACCGGTTCAACCCGGCTCTTTTTGGCCGGCTCTCCGTGATACTGATCGTGCCTTTATTCCAATATGTCACGGCAGCCTTTACCGGCATGCGTCCTTTCATTGGAACCATCGACGTGGCTACCCAGGCTACTCCCCTGGCCATGATGAAGCAGGGCCTGTATTCCGGGATGCCCAGCCTGGGACAGATCTTTCTGGCCCATCCCGGGGGCGCCCTGGGAGAGACTTCGGCCCTGGCCCTGCTTTTGGGGGGCGGCTACCTGCTCTACAAGAAGCATATTGACTGGCACATACCGGTCTCCATTATTGGCACGGTGGCGGTAATGGCTCTCTTGTTCGGGAAAAACCCCCTTTACCACATTCTGGTGGGCGGTGTCCTGCTGGGGGCTATCTTTATGGCTACCGACTGGGTTACCAGCCCCGTTACTCCCAAAGGGAAGATAATCTTTGGCATCTGCATCGGGGTGCTCCTGATGCTTTTCCGGCTGGTCCTGGCCCCCACGGAGGGGACGGCTTTCTCCATCCTGTTCATGAATGCTTTCGTTCCCTTCATCGACCGTCTGACCAAGCGGCCCAAGTTTGGAGAGGTGCCCGCCGCCAAGGCCAAAAC
>LFRQ01000044.1 GCA_001512835.1 Clostridia bacterium DTU022 | reverse complement strand
ATTACCCTGCCCTGGCCGATAAAAGGGCTCCCTGCCGGGAGCCGGAAGAGCAAACCGGTTCATGCCGGTCCAATTCCCAATTCTCTTTAGCCACTGCTTACTGGCCTTGGAGCCGGTAGAAGAAACCCGTTCGTGCCGGCTCTATCAGGCACTGACTGCTTCGTCCTTCATCTTCAGGTAATTCAGGCAGATTTCCAATACCTGCCGCAGCGCCGTGCCGCTGACCTTATCGGGAGTATCCTGGATGGTATGGTAATAATTAAAGTAGCCCTTGCCCTCGATGATTCTTCCGATATTCATGCCGAAGATGCAGGTAGTCTTGATCCCCGCCCGGGCCAGGGCAGCGGAGTCCGTGGACCCGGAACCCAGGGGCAGGGCCATTTTTTGGGCACCGTAACCCAGCTTCCGGCAGACCTGGGCCACTTCCTCCACAACCTCGTCCGACAGCTTCACCGTGCTGTTGAGGTCCCGGGTAATCAGGAAGAAGTTGTCCGGCTCCACCAG
>LFRQ01000111.1 GCA_001512835.1 Clostridia bacterium DTU022 | reverse complement strand
AGATGTGTATAAGAGACAGGTGCTGGACTGGTCGGACCAGGTGAAGCCGGTGGTGGACAAGCACAGCAGCGGCGGGGTGGGCGACAAGACCACCCTGGTGCTGGTTCCCCTGCTGGCGGCGGCGGGGCTGGCGGTCCCCAAGATGTCCGGGCGCAGCCTGGGCCATACCGGGGGCACCGTGGACAAGCTGGAGAGCATCCCCGGCTTCAAAACGGAGCTGGACGGCGCCGCTCTGCGGGAGCTGATCCGGGACCCGGGGCTGGCCGTGGTGGGGCAGAGCCGGGAGCTGGCCCCTGCCGACGGGGTGATCTATAGCCTGCGGGATGTAACCGCCACCGTGGAGAGCATTCCCCTGATTGCCGCCTCCATCATGAGCAAGAAGATTGCTTCCGGGGCCCAGGTCATCCTCCTGGATGTAAAAGCAGGACGCGGAGCATTTATGAAGACGCCGGAGCAGGCCGTGGAACTGGCGGAGACCATGGTGGAGCTGGGCCGCCGGTTTAATCGACGCACCGTCGCCCTGGTTACCGACATGAGCCAGCCCCTGGGCCGGGCTGTGGGCAACGCCCTGGAGGTGTACGAGGCTGTGGAGACCTTGCAGGGTGAAGGCCCCCCCGACCTGGTGGAGCTGGTGCTCCAGCTGGGCGGCCACTTGCTGGCCGCCGCCGGCAAAGCCTCCGGACCGGCGGAGGGGGCCGCCCTTCTGGAAGAACTGCTGCAGAAGGGGGAGGGATGGCGCAAATTTGCCGCCATGGTCAAGGCTCAGGGGGGCGACCTGAAAGCCCTGGAAGAGCGCCGCCTCCCCGAAGCCCGCTTTTTGATCCCCTGGGAAGCACCCCGTGAGGGATATATCCACTCCTTGAAGGCCGATCTCATCGGCAGGGCCGCCGCCCTCATGGGGGCGGGGCGGAGCCGGAAAGAGGAGGCCATCGATCCCGCCGTGGGCCTGGTGCTGGACAAAAAAGTGGGCGACCCCGTGGATGCGGGAGAAAGGGTGGGCCTGCTCCACCTCAACCAACGGGAAAAGCTCCCGGAGGTGACGGCGCTGCTGGACCGGGCTCTGGTCATCCAGGAGCAGCCTGTCCAGGCGCCGCCCCTGGTGCAGCGCGCTTTGGGCTTTTAACCTTTACGGCTGCTTTTCATAACCCCTTTCGCCCCCGGTATGATTTTGTCCGGGGCGGAAAAAATAAGAAAAAAGAAAGGGGTTATGGGAAATGTACAGAATTGGCGGCGCCATTTTTCTTTTGGTGTTCTCTTTCTTTCTGGGCTGGGGGAGTTCCCCGGTCCTGGCCCAAGAGGAGCCCGAATTTGAGCTAAAGGCCGAGGCGGCCTTGCTGATGGAGACCCACAGCGGGGAGTTGATCTGGGAGATGGAGGCGGACAAGCGCCTCTACCCGGCCAGCCTGACCAAGATTATGAGCCTGCTGCTGGTCATGGAACAGCTGGAGGCGGGGAAGGTCTCCCTGGAGGATCGGGTCACCGTCAGCGCCAGGGCCTCCTCCATGGGCGGCTCGGAACTGTTTCTTAGCGAGGGGGACGAACTCTCCCTGGAAGAGTTGATCATCGGCATGGCCGTGGGTTCCGCCAACGACGGCGCCATCGCTGTGGCCGAATATATCGGCGGCTCCGTGGAGACTTTTGTAGAGATGATGAATGAGAAGGCCCGCCAGCTGGGCCTGAAGAACACCCACTTCTGCAACCCCCACGGCCTTCACCATCCCGACCACTACAGCAGCGCCCGGGATATCGCCGTGATGAGCTGTGCCCTGCTGGAGCATCCGAAAATCCACAACTGGTCCACCATCTGGATGGACGAACATTTTCTCAAAGGCAAGATCAAGTCGGGAGAGGTTTTCCTGAGCAATACCAACCGAATGATCCTGAGTTACCCCGGCTGCGACGGCTTGAAAACCGGCTATACCCGGGAGGCGGGCAACGGCATTTCCGCCACGGCCAAGCGGGGAGGAACCCGCTTCCTGGCCGTGGTCCTGGGCTCGCCCACGGTGGATGATCGCTACGAGGCCGCCCGGACGCTCCTGGACTACGGATTTGCCCACTATAAAAGCATAACCTTGCACGAGAAGGGTGCCGTGGTAACGGAGATCCCTTTGGAGAAGAGCGTCCCGAGCCGGATCCAGGCGGTGGCCGGACGCAGGGCGGCCCTGCTTCTGCCGCGGGGGGCCGAGGAAAAGACAGAGGAGGAGTTGGTTTTGAAGCCCATTACACTTCCTCTGGGAAAAGGGCAGCAGGTGGGAGAGCTTAAGATCAGGGCCGGGGAAGTGGAAGCCAGCTTCCCCCTGGTCGCCGCCCAGGGGGCGGTTAGGGCTTCCCAGTGGGAAATCTTTTCCCGGCTGCTGGAGCAGTGGGTAAAATTTGGCCGTTAAATATTGGCCGTTCTCTTGCTTCACCTGGGGCAGGGAAAAAATGATCAGCGCAGAATTATTTTTCCAGGGAGATTAAGAAGGAGGTTGCCATGGAAACGGAAATAATTCTGCGCCGGAATTATCTTCTGGTGCGCTTGAAGGGGGAGTTGGATCACCACAGCTCCGCCCGGCTGCGCCAGGAGATAGAGGAGAAGATGCAGCAATCCGGGTGTCGCAATATTATCTTTAACCTGGAAGGCCTAACCTTCATGGACAGTTCCGGTGTAGGATTGCTGCTGGGCCGTTTTCGGCAGGTCAGGGAAATGGGAGGGCAGATGGCGATCTGCCATGTGCCTCGCACTGTTTATAAAGTGCTGGAGATATCCGGTATTCCGAAAATTGTATCCATGTTTGACCGGGAAGAAGAGGCACTCCTGTACCTGGGACAAGGTCCCGGCCAGCGAAGGGGGGACAGATAATTTTGAAGAGTCGCTCATTTATGAAGCTGGAGATACCCAGCCTGTCCGAAAACGAAGCCTTTGCCCGGGTAGTGGTGGCCGCTTTTGTTTCCCGCCTGGATCCTACCCTGGAAGAGATTAGCGAAATCAAGACTGCCGTTTCCGAAGCGGTAACCAATGCCATCATTCATGCCTACGAAGACCGGATCGGTTTGATCAAAATCAAGTCCTACCTGGAAGGGAATACGCTGACGGTGGAGGTATCGGACCAGGGCGTGGGTATCGAAAACCTGGAGCAGGCCCTCCAGCCCCTGTACACCAGCAAGCCCGAACTGGAACGCTCCGGCATGGGTTTTACCATCATGGAGAACTTTATGGATGAACTCACCGTGCGTTCCAAGCCCGGGGCCGGCACCACCGTGATCATGAGCAAGCGCCTTCGCTCCAAGAGTCTCGACGGAGAGAGCTGAGGCGGTTCATGGAAGAGGAGCGCTTTAAAGAGCTGCTGCGGCGAGCCCGGGAGAAGGACTCCGCCGCCTGGAGGGAGATCAGCACCCGGCTCTCCCCCCTGGTCTCGGCCCTGGCCGGGAGGCTCTGCTTCTCCGCTGCAGAGAGGGAGGATCTCTACCAGGTGGGAATGATGGGCCTGGTAAAGGCGGTGGAGCGGTACGACCTCAACGCGCCGGTAAAATTCACCACCTTTGCTTCCGCCTGGATCCGCGGTGAGATTTTAAATTACCAGCGGGAAAAGAGCTTCCCTATAAAATTGAGCCGCTCCCTGTGGGAGCAGTCCAGGACCCTGGAGAGCTGCCGCCGGCGTCTTTGCCAGGAGCTGGGACGGGAGCCCTCCGTGGGGGAGCTGGCGGCGGTCCTGGAAACCTCCCCCGAAGAGATCGCCATGCTCCTGGAGGTCTCGCTGCCCTTTGCCCCGCTGCAGGAAGAGAGACTCTCCTCCTCCGAGAGCCTGCTCCTGGAGGAGGAACTGGTGGAGCGCCTCTCCCTTCAGGAAGGGATGAAGCGGCTGGCCCCCCTGGAGCGGCAACTGATCCAGCTGCGCTATTTCCAGGAGTTGACCCAGGAGGAGATTGCCCGGCGCCTGGCCCTCTCCCAGCGCCAGGTCTCCCGCCTGGAGAAGCGGATCCTCTTCCGCCTGCGGGAACTGATGCAGTGCCAGGCCGGTATATGATCGCCCCCTTTAAAGCATACTAAAACCGCTGTGTAAAATGACGGGAGGGAGTAGCATGTTCTTCAAAGGCTATTTCTTCCGCAGCGCGGCGGTTATTTTATTGTCCCTCGTCCTGATCCTGGTGGCCGGATTCCTGGTCTATCTCTTTTGGTTCCAGGTGGAACCCGAGCCGCCCCGCCGTTCCCGGCCGGTAAGCGCCCCTCTTTCCCTATGCCTGAAAGCAGAAAACGGGGAAGGAGGGATGGAGATTGACTACGGTAGCCAAAATTATTGAACTGGTGGGCGTGTCGAAGGTAAGCTGGGAGGATGCCGTGGAGAACGCCCTGGCGGAGGCCTCCAAGACCCTGGAACATATCACCGGAGTCGAGCTGCTTAACCTTACGGCCAACGTGGACCAGGGCAAGATTTACGAGTATAAGGTCAACCTTAAACTGGCTTTTCGGGTAGAGCGGTAAACTAAAGGCCGCCCGGACCCGCTTCTTCTCTTTTTTCCTGGGGAGGGGGCGTTTCAGGCGCCCCGTTGAATCTGGCGCAATTTTTTGGGGGAAGCGCATGGGTGCCGACAGCAAACCGGTGCATAAGAAACTGGACCAAAACCTTGGCTATATCAAGGAACACCTGGAGCCGGGAGAAAAAAATTTCGACCTGATCCTGAAGGAGATTGTCATCGGCGGCAAGAGAGCGGCCCTGCTCTTCGTGGACGGCTTTATCGACAGTACCACCACCACCCTTATCCTCCGGGAACTGCTCAAGGCCAGGCGGGAGGAGATCATTCCGGAAACCGTGGACAAGATGCTGCTGGCGGTGATCCCCTACGTGGAGGTTTCCACCGTGGAGACCATGGATAACGTGGTGGTCGAGGTGCTGGCCGGGCAGATGGCCTTAATGATCGACGGGGAAGACCGGGCGATAATTATCGACACCCGGCAGTACCCGGGGCGCTCCCCCGAAGAGCCGGATATCGAGAAGATAACCCGGGGTTCCCGGGACGGTTTCGTGGAGACCCTCATATTCAATATCAGCCTGATCCGCCGGCGGATCCGGGATCCCCAGCTGCGGGTGGAGGTGCAGCGGGTCGGCCAGCGCTCCGCCAGCGACATTGCCATTATGTATATCAAGGATGTGGCCCACCCGCAAGTGGTGGAGCGGATTCGCTCCCGCCTCAGCCATATCAAAATTGACGCCCTCCCCATGGCTGAAAAAACGGTGGAAGAGTTTGTCTCCCGCTCCTTCTGGAACCCCTTTCCCGAGGTCCGCTACACGGAGAGGCCCGACGTGGCGGCGGTCCACCTGGTGGAAGGCCACGTGGTAATCCTGGTGGACACCTCCCCCTCGGTCATGATTGCTCCCGTTACCTTCTTCCATCACCTGCAGCACGCCGAGGAGTTCCGGAACAGCCCCATCATCGGCACCTACATCCGCTGGGTGCGCCTGCTGGGGATCTTGCTCTCCCTGATACTCATCCCCCTCTGGATGCTGCTGGTCCTGGAACCGCAATATCTTCCCGAGAGCCTGAAGTTTATCGGGCCCAAGGAGGAGGCTGCCATTCCCCTGTTCATCCAATTCCTGATCGCCCACTTCGGCCTGGACCTTTTGCGCATGGCCAGCATTCATACTCCTTCTCCCTTTGCCACCGCCCTGGGCCTGGTGGGAGGGCTTCTCATCGGACAGATCGCCGTGGAGGTGGGCTTTTTTGTTCCCGAAGTGCTCCTCTACACCGGCGTTGTGGCCATGGGCGTCTTCTCCACCCCCAGCTGGGAGTTGAGCATGGCCAACCGGGTGGCCCTAATTCTGCTGATCCTTTTGACGGGCCTCTTTCACTTGCCGGGCTTCCTGGCGGGCCTGGGCCTAATCCTGCTGCGCCTCTTCACCACCCGCTCCTTCGGCTTCCCCTACATGTGGCCGCTGCTGCCTTTTGATCTCAAGGCCCTGTTCAGCATCTTCGTGCGCCGCCCCGTTCCCGTCCACGTCTTCCGCCCCAGCTACCTGCGCACCATCGACAAGGACCGCCTCCGCCCCCGCTAATGAAGGCGGTTATTGAATGCATTGGTGGCGGAACTGCACTTGCCGGCTTCTTGGCGGCAGTCCCCTGGGAGCCGGTGGTAACCAATTCCCCTTTGTGATATAATCAAACGGTAAAAGATAGCGGTATCATGTCCGGAGGAAGCCAGAGTGATTGTCATCGTTACTCATGTCCATGGCGATTTTGATGCCCTGGCGGCTTTGGTGGCGGCCAGCAAGCTTTATCCCGACAGCGAGGTCCTGCTTCCGGAACCGATGCATGCCAATGTCCGTTCCTTCGTAAACTTGTACCGCGATGTCCTCCCCCTGTACAAGCACGACTTCGACTTAAAGGCGGTGCCCGACCTGGCGGTGGTGGTGGACACCCGGAATTTGAAGCGGCTGGGACCCTACCGCTCCGTGGTGGAGAAGGCCGGGCAGATCCATATCTTCGACCATCATCCCCATCAGGCGGAGGATTTGACCGGCGACCGGATGGTGGTGGAGCAGATCGGGGCCACTACCACCCTCCTGGTGGAGGAGATCCGCCGGCGGGATTTAAAACTGACGGAACTGGAGGCTTCTCTTTTTGCCCTGGGCATCTACGAGGATACCGGCTGCCTGACTTTTAACGGCACCAGCGAGCGCGATGTCAACGCCGTCGCTTATCTCTGGGAAAAGGGAGTGAATATTAGAATCCTTCAGGATTACCTGCGCCTGCCCCTGAATCCGGCTCAGAAAAGCCTGCTGGAAAAAATTTTTGACCATGGCCGGACGGTTAAGATTCGCCAGTGGAATGTTTTTCTCAGCGCCGTGGAGGTGGAGGAGTATGTCCAGGGGGTCGGCGCTTTAGTTCACTACCTCCGGGAGCTGGAGAACGTGGAGCTGGTGCTGGTCCTGGTGCAGATGAATAAGAGCCTCTACCTGGCGGGGAGAGCCCTGGACGACGGGGTCGATTTGCGGGAGCTGCTGGCTCCCTTTGGTGCCAAGGGGCATCCCAGCGCCGCTACGGTGACCATCAAGGAGGGGGTCCTGGAGGAGGTCCGGGAGAAGCTGCTGGAGCTGCTGGAGCAAAGACTCCCCCCAAAGACCACCGCCCTGCAGATCGCCTCCTTTCCCGTGGAGACCATCACCGCCGATACCAGGGTCTCCGAGGCCATGGAGTTGATGTTCAGCCGCAGCTACAGCGGCTATCCCGTTTTGGAAGACGGCAAGATGGTGGGCATTATCTCCCGCCGGGATATTCAGAAGGCCATCCAGAAGGGACTGGGCCATGCTCCCGTAAAAGGCTTCATGCAGCGACAGATTATCTCCGCCTCTCCCGGGGATTCCGTTACCTCCATGCGGCAGCTGATGGTGGAGCATAATATCGGGCGGCTCCCCGTGGTGGACGAAAAGGGCGATCTGGTGGGCATCGTTACCCGTTCCGATATTTTAAGAACCATGTACCGGCTGGACCGCCGGGGGAAGCTGATTCCCGAGGAGCAGCCGGAGAAGGAGGCGGATCCGGCGCCGGAAGAGGCCCTCCCGCCCACAGAGGTGGACAACCTTCTGCCGCTGATCAACCGGAAGCTGCCCCCCAGGCTGCAGCGGCTGCTTCTCCTGGTGGGGCAGATCGCCGCCCGGGAGAAGGTCCAGGTTTACTTGGTGGGCGGCATGATCCGGGATCTGCTCCTGGGCTGGAGCCTCCCCCAGGACCTGGATTTCGTTGTCCTGTCCGACGCTTTGAGTTTTGCTTCCGTTTTGCAGCGCTACCTGGGCGGTAAGCTCCAGCGCTTCCAGCAGTTTGGAACGGCCACCCTTTTTCTGGAGGAGGGGCTGCGCCTGGACCTGGTGACGGCCCGGAGAGAGTTTTATGCCTCCCCGGCGGCCCTGCCCCAGGTGGAGGCCTCGAGCCTGAAAAATGATCTCTTCCGCCGGGATTTTACCATCAATACCCTGGCCTGCGCCTTGAACCCGGAATCCTTCGGCAAAATTATCGATTTTTTCAACGGGCGGAAAGACCTGGAAAAGGGCCTGATTCGCACCCTGTACAACCTTAGCTTTGTGGACGATCCCCTGCGCATTCTCCGGGCGGTCCGCTTCGAGCAGCGCTTCCGCTTTACCATTGAAGATAATACTCTCAAAATGATACAGAAGGCGATTCGGGGGAGAGTAATAGACAAGGTTAGCCGGCAGAGGCTGAATCACGAGCTTAGCTTTATCTTCAAAGAAGACGCTCCGTCGGCGATTTTAAAACGGCTGCACGATCTGAAGGCCCTGGCCCTGATTTACCCTTCCCTTCGCCCCCGGCGCTCCACCTGGGAGCGGCTGCAGCGGCTCGACGGCTGCGTGAAGCGGTTGGGAAACTGGATGGGGGAGGAGGAATACGACCTGGAGCTGGCTTACCTGGCGGCCCTGATCTACCATCTGCGGCCTGAGGAACAGACAACGCTGGTCAGAAAGCTGCGCTTCTCCAGGGAGCGCAGCCGCCGGGTCCTTAGCTGCTGCCGGGAACTTCCTGCCGCCCTGGAGATTTTATCCCGTCCCGGGCTGCTCCCCAGCGAACTGGTCAAGCTCCTGGACCGGCTCCCCCCGGAAGCGCTCCCATTAATTTGCGCCCTGCAGCCCCAGGAGAAGGTGGAGGAGTTGGTGGTCAAGTACCTGGAGAGCTACCGGAAAATGCGGCCCCTGCTCACCGGGCACCATTTGAAAGAACTGGGCCTGGAGCCGGGACCCATGTACCAGCAGATCTTGGCCGCCCTTCGCGATGCCGTCCTGGACGGCGCCTTGCATACGCTGGAGGATGAACGCCGCTTTGTCCGGGCTTACCTGGAGAAGGAAAAGGAGGCTTGACCAGCCAGCCATGTCCGGCCTGTTCGATTTAAAAGCCATGGCCCTGCGGATTCCCGCCCTGCTCATCGCCATTACCTTTCACGAGTATGCCCATGCCCGGATGGCCTATCACTTTGGCGATCCCACCGCCAAGGCCCACGGGCGGCTCACCTTGAACCCGCTGCAGCACCTGGATCCCATGGGCACCCTGACGCTCCTGCTCTTCGGCATCGGCTGGGCCAAGCCGGTACCCATCAACCCGTATTATTTCCGGGACTACCGGAAGGGGATCTTTTGGGTCTCCCTGGCCGGCCCGTTAACCAATTTTCTCCTGGCCTTTGTCAGCCTTTTTCTCTTTTACCTGCTGGCCGTCATCAATGTAGGCAGCCCGCTCTTGTTCGAGATTTTGTTTGCCGTGGTCTGGGTCAATATCGTCCTGGGGGTCTTTAACCTGGTGCCCATCCCCCCCCTGGACGGCTCAAAAATATTTGCCGTTCTGGCTCCCCGCTCCCTGCAGGGCTTTTACCGGCAGCTGGAACCCTATGCCACGGTTATACTGCTGCTGCTCATCTTAACCCGGGCCCTGGGGGCGATTATTTTCCCGGTAACGAGGGCCATATACGCCGCCATGACCTTCGTGATCCGGCTTCTCCTTCCCATCTAGCATCTATTTGTCGCAGGGGGTGTCCTTGACTTGAGTACAAATCGAAAAGAGGTTATCCTAAGCGGAATGCGTCCCAGCGGGAGGCTCCACCTGGGCAATTATGTGGGGGCGCTGCAGAACTGGGTCAAGCTCCAGGAGGAGTACCGGTGCTACTTCTTTATTGCCGACTGGCATGCCCTCACCACGGAATACCAGGATACCGACCGCCTGCGGGAATACGTGCGGGAGATCCTGCTGGACTGGCTTAGCGCCGGCCTGGATCCCCGCAAAGCGGTTATCTTCCGCCAGTCCGCGGTAAAGGAGCATGCCGAGCTGTACCTGCTCCTGGCCATGATCACCCCTATCGCCTGGCTGGAGCGCTGCCCCACCTTTAAGGAACAGTTGCGGCAGTTGGAAGGAAGGGAGATCAACACCTACGGCTTCCTGGGCTACCCGCTGCTGCAGGCCGCCGACATCCTGGCCTACCGCGCCGATGCCGTCCCCGTGGGGGAAGACCAGCTGCCCCACCTGGAACTGACCAGGGAGGTGGCCCGCCGCTTTAATCATATTTACGGGTCCATCTTTCCCGAGCCCCGCCCGCTGTTGAGCCAGTTTACCCTGCTTCCGGGGATTGACGGGCGCAAGATGAGCAAGAGTTACGACAACTACATCTCCCTGGGCGCTTCCCGGGAGGAGATCCAGGAGAAGGTTCGGCTGATGGTCACCGATCCCCAGCGGGCCCGGCGCCGGGACCCCGGGCGGCCGGAGGTCTGTCCCGTCTACAAGTTCCACCATGTCTTCAACGCGCCGGCCCTGGAAGAGATCGCCGCGGAGTGCCGCCGGGCCGGGATCGGCTGCGTGCAGTGCAAGGAGATGTTGGCCAAAAAGCTGGTGGAGCACCTGGCGCCCGCCTACGAGAAAAGGATGGAACTGGAGAGGAATCCCCGGCTCTTGGAGGAGATCTTGGAGGACGGCAACTCCAGGGCCCGGGAAGTGGCCCGGGAAACCCTGGCCGCGGTCCGCCGGGCCATGAAACTGTAGGAAGGTTGTTCATGAACAAGGAAGCATACACTATAAAGCTGCCCGTCTTTGAAGGGCCCTTCGACCTTCTCTTCCACCTGATCAAGAAGGCGGAGGTGGATATCTGGTCCGTCTCCATCGCCGAGATCACGGAGCAGTACCTGGAGTATATCCGCTCCATGCAGGAGTTGAACCTGGAGATTGCCAGCGAGTTTCTGGTGATGGCGGCCACCCTGCTGCGCCTGAAATCCAAGATGCTTCTGCCCCGGCCGGTCCGGGAGGGGGAAGGGGAGGAAGAAGAGCTTTTCCTGGACATCAACTCCCCCGAGGACCTCTTCCAGCGGTTGGAAGAGTACCGCCAATTCAAGGAGGCGGCCCAGTGGCTAAAGGAGAGGGAGCGGCTTCAGAAGAAGATCTTTTTGCGCTCCACCCGGGGGGAGAAGATGATCCTGATCAGCCGGCAGGACTCGTATTATACCTACTGGGAGGGAGCGGAAATCCTGGTGGAAATTATGCGCCGCTTTTGCGAAGCCGCCGCCACCGCCGCTGCCGTACCGGAGATCCCCCAGGTGGAGGATTTTGCCGTCAAGGATCGGACCGCCTTCATTCTCCGCCGCCTGAAGGAGAAGGGGCAGGCCCTTCCTTTCCGGGATTTTATCAGGAAGGAAACCTTGCCGGAGATCATTGTCACTTTTATCGCCCTGCTGGAGCTGACCCGGCAGAAAAAAATCCATCTCTTGCAGGACCGGGCCTTCGGGCCCATCCTGGTGGTTTTAAGGGGGAGCCGGCCCCTGCCGGAGAAGAAGGAGGCCCCCGGCCGGGACCGCCGGGGCTAGCCAGGCCGCAAGCAAAGTTATAAGGGAGTGTCTGCCTTGGAATACGCACTGCAGAAGAAGCTGGTGGAAGCCATCCTGTTCCTGAAAGAAGAACCCGTGAAGGCGGAGAGAATTGCCGAGATCATCTCCCTTTCTAAGGCCGAGGTAGAGCGCATCGTCAAGGATCTGCAGGAGGAATTTGCCCGCTCCGGGCGGGGCCTCCAGATCTTCGAAGTGGCCGGGGGATACCAGATGGGCACCCTGCCGGAACTGGCTCCCTACCTGGAGAGAATGTACAGCGAAGAGGTGGCCGGCAACCTCTCCAACGCCGCCATGGAAACCCTGGCCATTATTGCTTACAAGCAGCCCGTTACCCGGATGGAGATCGAATCCATCCGCGGCGTGAAGTGCGAACACGTCCTGGACAGCCTGTTGAAGCGCAAGCTAATCCGCATCAAGGGCCGCAAGGAAGGCCCCGGAAGGCCCTTGATCTACTGCACCACCCCTGATTTCCTGCGTTACTTCGGCTTGAAAGACCTGGATGAACTCCCCGCTTTGGAAGCAGGAGAAGGGAAGGGAGAGACCCCGTAAATCCCCTTGCCCTGTTGCGGCGGAGGCTTCCCCCTTCGGAAGAGGGGAAGCCTGGCTGCCGGCGGCAGGAATACCGGCCGGGCGGGTTTTTATTCTTCCCCCTTTGGGTAAAGTATTTAACACGGGAACCTGTCAGCGCCAACCCCGATCCCGGTAAGGAGAGGTTCGACCGGTGTTGTGGCTTTGCCTTGTCCTGCTCGCCGGATTGCTGCTGCTCTTGCTCCTGGCGTTTTTATTTCTCCCCGTGCGCATATTAATCCACTACCATAGAGAGAATAATAATGGCCGGTTGCTTCTTGCTGTTAAACTGCTCCGGTGGCGCCTGGAGCTTTCGCCGGATCCCGTTAAGGGGCCCTTTTTGAGCATGGCCTCCCGGGTTAACCCGGCCAATGTCAAAAAGGCACTGCCGGAATTGCGGCGCGCGATAAGGAAGATTCCCTTTCGCGACTTGCGGCTGGAGCTGAAGTTTGGCCTGGAAAATCCCGCCGCCACCGGACTTTTGGCCGGCGGCGGCTGGGCGGCGGGGGGGACCCTGATTTCCTTGCTGGCTTCCTGCCTTACGCTGGAAAACAGGCCGCAGTTGAAGATCGTCCCCGTTTTTGAACCGGCCCCCTTGGAGATTACCGGTACCGTGGAGATGAAAATTACCGGCTTCCAGGGCTTAAAGATACTGTTCATCCTGCTGAGGAAAAAAGTACTTGGAGGTGCTTCCGGTGGAACATCATCCCATTGAGAGCCTGATGAAAACCGCCATGGAGAATTTGAAAGAGATGGTCGATGTAAATAAAATTGTCGGCGATACCGTGGAGACCCCGGACGGGAGCGTCATTATCCCCGTTTCCCGGGTTATGTTTGGCTTCGCCGCCGGGGGGACGGAATTTGAAAGTCCCGCCGAAGAGAAGGGGGGGCGGGCCGGCAATTCCGGCGGGGAGATGCCCTTTGGCGGCGGAAGCGGCGGCGGCGTTACCGTCCAGCCCGTGGCCTTCCTGGTGGTGGGGCAGGGGCAGGTTCGCCTGCTGCCCGTGGACCGGAATGCCATGCTGGACCGCCTTATCGACCTTACCCCCCAGGTAATCAGCCAGATCCAGGGGATGCTAAAAAGGGATCGCTACCGGGAGATGCCGCCTGAGCGCTCCTATTCATAATTCCAACTTTCGGGGAATATTAATAACCACAATCGTGGTTTAAATCATTTTCCCGGGGGGTTGAGATGCTCTCTGATTCAAAAAAGCTGGCCTTGGTGCTGGCTTTATTTTTCGTTATCCTGGATCTCCTTGCCGCCGCCCCGGCAGCCGGGGAGGAGCTCCAGGTTAGCGCCAAGGCCGCCATTCTCATGGACCGGGACAGCGGGCGCGTCCTCTGGCGGAAGAACGAGCATCAGCGCCTCCCCATGGCCAGCGTGACCAAGATTATGACGGCAATCATCGCCCTGGAGGAAGGCAGGGAAGAGGACCTGGTTACCGTTAGCAAGGAGGCGGCCCAGACGGGAGGCTCCTCCATCTGGCTGGAAGAGGGCGAGAAGAAGACCTTGGAAGAGCTGGTCTACGGCCTGATGCTGCGCTCCGGCAACGATGCCGCCGTGGCCATTGCCGAGCACCTGGCCGGCTCGGTGAAAAAATTTTCCTTCTTGATGAACCGCAAGGCACGGGAGATCGGAGCCATGAATACCAACTTTATCAACCCCCACGGCCTACCCGACGAGGAGCATTACAGCACCGCCTACGACCTGGGCCTGATCTCTGTCTATGCCATGCAGAACCCCCGCTTTCGGGAGATCGTGGCTACTCCGGGGAGGACAATCTCCTGGCCCGGGCAGCCGTGGGAGAGGTATCTTGGCAACCAGAACCGCCTTTTGGAGATCTACCCCGGCGGCGACGGGATCAAGACGGGCTGGACCACCGCGGCGGGGCGCTGCTTCGCCGGATCGGCCACCCGCGACGGCTGGCAGCTGGTCACCGTGGTT
Organism: Clostridia bacterium DTU022; assembly: GCA_001512835.1. Classification (GTDB taxonomy): domain Bacteria; phylum Bacillota; class Dethiobacteria; order DTU022; family DTU022; genus DTU022. Next base: position 26,495 of record LFRQ01000111.1, on the reverse strand, counting down.
CTGAACGCCCCCCAGATGTGGGAGGATGCCATGCTCCTGCTGGATTACGGCTTCAACACCTTTAAGCGGGAGAAGATGCTGGAACGGGGGCGGCCGGTGATCACTGCCCGGGTAAACCGGGGGAGAGCGGCCAAGGTAAGCCTGGTTCCCGGCCGGGACGGCTACCTTCCCCTCCAGGAAGGAGAGAAGGAGCGGGTTCGCTGCCGTTTTCAGATCCAGGAGAGCTACGATGCGCCCTTGAAAAAGGGGGAGAAGCTGGGGGAAGTGCAGCTCTTTCTGGATGATGAACAGCTGGGCACCGTGGATCTGCTGGCGGGAGAAGATGTGCCCAGGATCTCTTTCCTGGAGCAGTTGAGGCGACTGTGGGTTTCCATCCTCATGTAAACATGCCCTTGAAAGGAGGGGTTCGGTGATCGGCTACCTCTGGGCGGGCTTTATCTGTATCGCCATCCTGCTGGCGGCGCTGAAGGGAGAGATCTCCGCCATTACCCCCAGCATTTTTAAGTCTGCCGAGCAGGCGGTAACCGTTGCCTTCGGTTTAATTGGCTTGATGGCTTTCTGGCTGGGAATCATGAAGATAATCGAGGAATCGGGGATAATGGAGGTCCTTAAGAAGCTGCTGCGCCCCCTGGCCTTATTCCTCTTCCCCCGGGTGCCCCGGGATCACCCGGCCATGAGCGCCATCCTGATGAACATGAGCGCCAACCTCCTGGGAATGGGAAACGCCGCCACCCCCTTTGGCCTGCGGGCCATGGAGGAGCTGCAGAAACTAAACCCCTGCCCCGAAGAGGCCACCGACGAGATGTGCACCTTCCTGGCCCTGAACACCTCCAGTTTGACCCTGCTGCCCACAACGGTAATCGCCCTCCGGGCGGCGACGGGTTCTTTAAATCCCACGGAGATCGTGGGAACCACCATCGTTGCTACCACCTGCTCCACCCTGGTGGCGCTGGTGGCGGACCGCATATTCCGGGGCAGGAGAGTGCGCTCATGATCGCTTTCCTGGTCAGCTTTCTTTCCAGCTGGCTGGTTCCCTTGCTGGTTGCCGCGGTCATTATCTTTGGGCTGGTCCGAAAGGTCAATGTTTTCGAGGCCTTTGTGGAGGGGGCCAAGGAGGGCTTTTCCATTGCCGTCCGCCTGATCCCGTACCTGGTGGGCATGCTGGTGGCCATCGGCTTGTTTCGCGATTCCGGGGCCATGGAGCTGCTGGTGGAGTACTTAAGCCCTCTTATGGCCGGGCTCCATATCCCTGCGGAGGTGCTCCCCCTGGCCATCATGCGCCCCATCTCGGGAAACGGCTCCCTGGCCCTCCTTACAGAAATTATGCAAAGCAGCGGCCCCGATTCCTTCCCGGGCCGGCTGGCTTCCACCATGATGGGCAGCACGGAGACCACCTTTTATATTTTGACCATCTATTTCGGTTCCGTGGGGATCTCCAAGACCCGCCACTCCCTTCCCGTAGGGCTCCTGGCGGACCTGGGCGGATTTTTGGTCTCCGTGGTTGTCTGCCGGCTGGCCTTCGGCTAGGTTCTTGTCAAAAAGGTAAAGTGGAGGCAGGAAGATGGAAAATATTGTCGTGGTGGGCGGCGGCTGGGCCGGCTGCTCGGCGGCCCTGGTGGCCGCCCGGAGAGGCATTCCGGTCCTTCTCCTGGAGAGGACGGACCGCCTCCTGGCTTCCGGCCTCGTAGGCGGCATCATGCGCAACAACGGCCGCTTTACCGCCGCTGAAGAGCTGAAGCTGATGGGGGCCGGGGAGTTGATCGAGCTGGTGGACGCCCTCTCCCGCCACCAGGATCTTAATTTCCCCGGCCACCGCCACGCCTCCCTCTATGATGTGGAGCGCGTGGAGCAGGCTGTGTACGAACTGCTGCGGGAGGCCGGGGTGGAGATCCGCTTTCAGAAACGGGTTGTCGGGGTGGAGAGGAAGGGGCGCCGGATCTCCGCGGTGCGGGCGGGGGAGGAGTCCTTCGCCGGAAGCGCCTTTGTCGATGCCACGGGGACGGCGGGCCCCATGAGCAGCTGCCGCCGCAACGGGAACGGCTGCGTGATGTGCGTCTATCGCTGCCCCACTTTCGGTCCCCGGGCCAGCGTGGCCGTGGAAGCCGGCATCCCAGAGAACACCGTTTTCCGGAGCGACGGGAATCCCGGCTACTTCAGCGGTTCCTGCGAACTGGATCCCGGGAGCCTGGAGCCCCGCCTCCTGGAGGAGATTCGATGCCAGGGTGTGAAGATCATCCCCCTTCCCCGGGAGTGGCGCCGGGAGCTGGACGTCAAAATGAAAGCCTGCCGCCAGTACCTCTTCCCCGAATACCAGGAGAACTTGATCCTGCTGGATACGGGCATGATAAAGGCAATGGTGCCCTACTTTCCCCTGGAGAAGCTGCGCCAAATCCGGGGCCTGGAACGGGCCGTATTCCGGGATCCCCTGGCGGGAGGGGTGGGCAACTCCATTCGCTGCGGGAGCTTGGTTTGCCGGGAAGACACCCTGCAGGTGCCTCCCCTGGAAAACCTTTTTGTGGCCGGGGAAAGGGCGGGCCTCCTCATCGGGCACACGGAAGCCATCGCCACCGGCGCCCTGGCGGGCTACAACGCCTGGCTCTGGTGCCGAGGGCGCCCGCCGGTGGCCCTGCCCTGCAGCACCCTTCTGGGAACCATGGTAAACTTCACCGGCCGGATGGCGCGGAGCGCCGCCGGGAGGCAGGAGCTTTACAACCTGGCTGGGGGAACCCTCTGGGAGCACCTGCAGCAATTAAAGCTGTACACCACCGACCGGGACCTGATCCGGTGGCGGCTGAGCGAAGCGGGAGTGCTGGGGCTCTTTGCCCGCTAGGAGGGCTGGATCCGGCGACGGCTTTGGGATAAGATGTATAAGAAAAAGAAAGTAAGGAGGGAAATGGGGAAGCCATGCGCCTGGCCAAGTTCCTGGCCCACGCCGGGGTTGCCTCCCGGCGAAGGGCGGAGCAGTTGATCTTGTCCGGACGGGTAGCGGTCAACGGCGAAACCGTTAGCCGGCTGAGCTTTCGGGTCGGCCCCTCCGACCGGGTTGAGCTGGACGGGAGGGCGGTTACCGCCGGGGAAAGGAAGCGCTACCTTCTCCTGGACAAGCCCCGGGGGGTACTCTCCACCGTGCGCGATCCCCGGGGGCGGCCTACGGTCATGGATCTGCTCCCCGGGGTGGCGGAGCGAGTTTACCCGGTGGGCCGCCTGGACGCCGATACCGAGGGCGTCCTGTTGCTAACCAACGACGGCGAACTGGCCTACCGGCTGACCCATCCCCGCTTCGGGATTGAGAAGGTTTACCGGGCCTGGGTCCAGGGGATTCCCACGGCTGAGGCCCTGAAGAAGATCTCCCGGGGCGTGGTGGTCGAAGGGAAGGCCACCGCTCCCGCCCGGGTAAAGCTGCTTAAGACCGAGGGGGGGCGGAAGGCTTTGCTGGAGATAACCTTGACGGAAGGGCGGAAAAGGCAGGTCCGCCTGATGTGCGCCGCCGCGGGACACCCGGTCCTCCGCCTGCGCCGGGTGCGCTTTGCCTTTCTCACGGCTCGCGGGCTTAAAAGCGGCCTTTACCGGGATCTGGCTCCCGCAGAGGTCCGCCGCCTGTACAAGCTGGTCAAACTGGAACCCCCTCATCCGGTCCGCCCATAATTTTGTAAATTTGGGCTTGCCAGGAGTCTCTCTATAGGATACAATTTTCTTAACAATAGCATAAACATCCTTGCAGGTGCCTTGATAAGGATAATAGGGAAGCAGGTGCAAGTCCTGCGCGGTCCCGCCACTGTAACCGGGAAACCTGCGCCAAAGCCACTCCGCCGTTAGGCGGGGGAAGGGGTGCAAGGAGATGAACGGAAGCCAGGAAACCTGCCTGCAGGGGACGTACTGAGCCTTCGCGGAAAGGGGGGTGCGTTGATGAACGAATGCCAATCCCGGTCGCCTTAGGCCGGGTTTTAATTTGCCTGGATGGATGATGAAGAAGAGAATTAAGAGGAGGTTAACCATGAAAAAACGGTGGATTCTTGCGTTGGTCCTTTTGGCGGCTCTCCTGGCCGGCGGCTGCAGCTCCGGCCCCGCCGACGAAGCCGGCACCGACCTTAGAATCGTTTCCCTGATGCCCAGCAACACGGAAATTCTCTTCGCCCTGGGCCTGGAGGAGAAGATTGTGGGTGTGACCGATTACTGCAACTACCCTCCTGCCCTGGAAGAGGCCAAGGCCGAAGGGCGGATCGCCAGCCTGGGCGACTCCTTCAATATAAACGAGGAAGCCCTCATCGAGCTGGAGCCGACCCTGGTAATCCTGGGCCACGAAGGGGAGACGGCCACGGCCTTGATAGAGCGCCTGGAAGAGCTGAACATTAAAACGGAAGTGATCGTCCCCAACACAATTGAGGAAACCCTGGAGAGCATCCTCCGCCTGGGCGAGCTTACCGGAACAAAGGAAAAGGCCGAGGAGATTGTCCAGGATATGCGGGCGGCCATCGACCGAATTTCCGGTGCGGCGGCCAAGCTGGACCAGGACCGGAAGCCCCGGGTGGTTATGCTTCTGGACCTGGACGGGCTGTATGTAGCCGGGAAAGGCACCCTGGAAGACGAATTAATTGCCGCGGCCGGCGGGGTTAATGCCGTGGAGGTGGAGGGCTATAACTCCATAAGCGAGGAGGCCTTGATCAGCATCGATCCCGACCTGATCCTCTGCAGTTTTCCCTTCAAGGAGAGGATCCTGGAAGAAAAGACCGCTTGGAGCAATTTAAAAGCAGTCCGAGAGGAAGGGATTTACGACCTGAACGGGGATTTGATCAACCGGCCCGGTCCGCGGCTGGTCCAGGGGCTGGAACTGCTCTACAACCTCTTCCATCCGGAAGGGGAATAAGGCGCGGAGGGAGCTAAATTGCGGGGAAGGCGAACGGCGGCAATCATTTTTCTGGCCCTGGCCGGGGGGGCGGTTATTCTCCTGGCCACGGGCATCGGTGCGGCCTCCGTCAGCCCGGGGGAGGTCCTCCGGGTCTTCGGGGAGGCCCTGGGATTCTTGGAGCCCGGGAGCAGCAGCACCAGCTATACCATCATCTGGAAGATTCGCCTTCCCCGCGTCCTGCTGGGCTTCTTAATCGGGGCTTCCCTGGCCGCTGCCGGGGCAGCTTTCCAGGGCCTGCTCCAGAATCCCCTGGCCGATCCCTATACCCTGGGGGTTTCCAGCGGGGCGGCCCTGGGAGCCATGCTGGGGATCCTCTTCTTGCCCGGCTCGGGATTCTCCTGGCAGCTGGCGGTCCCCCTGTGCGGTTTCCTGGGAGCGCTCCTTGCCCTCTTCATCGTCTACCAGCTGGGGCGGGTGGGGGGACGCCTCCCCGTAACCACCGTGCTCCTAGCGGGAGTGGTGGTCAGTTCCTTCTTTTCGGCGCTGATCTCCCTGACCATGATTTTGGCCGGCCAGCAGCTGCGCAGCGTCTTCTTCTGGATTGCCGGCGGCCTGGGGATGCGCGGCTGGAAATACGTGCTCCCGGTGCTTCCCTATTTTGGCGCCGGCCTGCTGGTCCTGCTGTACTTCTCCCGGGACTTGAACCTGATTCTCCTGGGGGAGGAAGCGGCCCTGAGCATGGGCGTAGAGGTGGAGCGGGTTAAGCGCGCGGTCCTGGTTACCGCCTCCCTGGTCACCGCCGGGGCGGTATCCGTTAGCGGAATGATCGGCTTTGTGGGGCTGATTGTCCCCCACGCCCTGAGGATCCTGGTGGGCCCCGACCACCGCTTTCTTCTTCCCTTCTCCGCCCTGGGCGGGGGGATCTTCCTGGTTCTGGCCGATACTTTTGCCCGGACGGTCATGGCCCCGGTGGAGATTCCCGTAGGGGTAATTACCGCCTTTGTGGGGGCCCCCTTCTTTTTGCTGCTGCTGCGGAGGCATCGGGAAAAGTACCGCTTTTGATGAAAATAAGGCGAGGGAAAAAGATGGAGGTAACCCTTCGGGTCCACGAACTCTCTTTCCGCTATGGCGGACACCCCGTCCTGGACCGGCTGAGCTTTGCAATTAACCGGGGTGATTTTGTCGGGATTATCGGGCCCAACGGGAGCGGGAAAACAACTCTGCTGAAAAACATGGCGGCCCTGCTCTCCCCGGAAGGGGGAGCGATCCTCCTGGAGGGCCGGAGCCTGGAGACCTGGTCCCGCCGGGAACTGGGGCGCCAGATGGCTTTTGTCCAGCAGAGGGAAAACAGCGGGTTCAACTTCCTGGTGGAGGAGGTGGTGGCCATGGGCCGCAACCCGTACCTGAGCCGCCTGCAGGGGCTGAGGCGGGAAGACCGGGAGGCCATAGACCGGGCCCTCTCCTTGACGGGATGCCATCACCTCCGGGAGAGGGAGCTTTTCGCCCTTAGCGGCGGGGAGCGCCAGCGCGTGGCCTTGGCCCGGGCCCTGGCTCAGGAGACTCCGCTGATCCTCCTGGACGAGCCCACCACCTTCCTGGACCTGGGCTACCAGGTGGAGATCATGGAACTGCTGCACAGCTTGAACAGCCGGGAGAAGATCACCCTGGTCCTGGTGATGCATGATCTGAACCTGGCAGCCCGCTATTGCCAAAAGCTGATGCTTCTGCACCAGGGGCGGATCTATGCCTGGGGAAGCCCCGCGGAGGTGCTGACGGAGGATAATATCCTGGAGGTCTACCGTCTGAAGGTCCTGGTGGAACCCCATCCCCTGGAGGGGACGCCCCAGGTCATCCCCATCGCCACTCCGGAAGGGGCGCCCCGAATGGATGGCCGGCAGCGGGTGCATATCATCGGGGGCGGGGGGAGCGCCGGACCCATCATCAAGGAGCTGTACCTGGAGGGTTTTTCCCTTTCCATCGGCGTTCTCAGCGCCGGCGACAGCGACTGGTCCACCGCCCGCCGCTTCGGCTTGGAACTGGTGGAGGAGGCGCCTTTTACCGCCATTTCGGAAAAGCGGTACCGGGAGAACCTGGCCCTGATCTCCCGGGCGGGAGCGGTGGTGGTGGCTCCCTTTTACGTGGGGCCGGGCAATTATTTAAACCTGGAAGCGGCCTGGACCGCCCTGGCCCGGGGGAAGCCCGTTTTTCTCCTTGACGAGCCCCCCATGGCTTCCCGGGACTTTACCGGGGGAAGAGGGGAGGCGCTCTTCCGGAAGCTGATCCGGGAGGGAGCGATCCTTTTGGAGGCGCCGGATGGGGAGGCCATTAGGCGCCGGATGGCCGGCCGCGGCTCCAATGATTAACCCTTCGGCCTCTTGGCCGGCATTTCCCCCCATGATTAACCCTCTTCGGTCTCCCGGCCGGCATTTGTTCCCCCGATTAACCCTTCGGCCTTCCAGCCGTCATTTGCTCCAATGATTAACCCTTCGGCCTTCCAGCCGGCATTTGCCGCGCTGCTTCGCGAAGCCGCGGTCCCAAATAGTGACGCTTCCCGGCAGGATTTTACACCGGAGGCGCGAATCTATTTGATCGAACTGTAAAGAATAAGCATAAGTCAGGATGGAACGAAGGAGAGCAGGCATGGTTCGTACGCAACTGGAATCCGAGCAGAAAGAGAAGTACGAAAATCTTCTCGGAAGAGAGATCCGGGGCGAGATCCGCTTCAAAGTGCGTTTCGATTACCGGGGCAATCCTCGCCCGGCCCGCTTTTTCTTTGGGGCCAAGGGCTCCAAGGAGGTCGCCGAGGAGGTGCGCCAGCAGCAGGCCGGCATGTGGCGCAACGTACCGCTCCAGGGAATATATATCGAAAACGTGGAGTTTTTGGACTTATATAGCGTATACGATGAAGAAGAAGAGGAAAACATCTGCTATGCCCCCCTGGAGCTTACTGTAACGGCCTATTCCCTTGACGACTGCCTTCGCTTTGTGAACCGCACTGAATTTAGACGCCTGGAGATCCTGGAACCGTCGCTGATGAGGCTAAGCAGTCGGGAGATGGAGCGTTTCTTGCACAAAGTCAATGAAACCATTCGCCAGACCGTAAAAGCGCTGGAATCCAGGTAAAGGTCCGGAGAACAAGCCTTAAGGTATAATTTCCCTCTCCGGGTATAGAATTAGTACCGGAGGGGAACGGCATGAACACGCTTCAAAACTGGTTTTTAAACCTGGCCGGCCGGGGGGAGCGCTACCTGTTTGGCCTAACCCTGGCGGCCTTGGGCCTGCTGGCCATAAGCCAGCTTTTGATGGCCAACGGCAAGGTTCGCTACTACATGAACCGGGTTGAATTTTTGGAAGGGGAACCCTACCCGGTGCCTTCCCTGGCGGAAGAGGAGGACTGCTGGGTGGAACTGGCCCTGGAAGGCCGGGAGGAGCCGCTGGAAGTCCTGGTCAACGGGGAGGTATACGGGAGCCTGGGTCCCCAGGGAATAATTGTCCATGTTCGACCGGGGGACTTGATTGAAGTAAGAGGAGATACCGGCATGGCCCGTCCCGCCGTGGTCAGGGTGGTCTCCAGCAGCGGTCTCGATTATCCCCGCTGCGGAGAGGAAATTGTCACCTACGGGGACTACGACTTGGTGGGTTGGGCGATCCCCGCGGGAGGCGGCCGGGTAAAGGAGCGGCCATGAATGAAGGTAAGAGGCATTAGGGGAGCGACCACGGCTCGCCGCAATGAAGCGGCAGAAATTTTGGACGCTAGCAGGGAACTGCTGCAAAGGATTGTCGAGGAGAATCGGCTGGTGCCCGAAGAGATCGCGGCGGTTCACTTTTCCGTCACCCCCGATCTCGATCAGGCCTTCCCGGCCCGGGCCGCCCGGGAGATGGGCTGGACCCGGGTGCCCCTCTTCTGCCATGTGGAGATCGCTGTTCCCGATGCCCTTCCTCGCTGCATCCGCATTCTGGTCTTGGTTAACACGGAGTTGGGGCAGGAGCAGATCCGGCACGTCTATCTAAGGGAAGCCCGGAAGTTAAGGGAGGACCTCCTGTAAGGCGAGCTTTTTTTCATCCAAAAAAGGTTTTTTAGATAATCATCGCGAAAGTTAACAAAATGTCGCAAGCAAACAACAAGCAGATTAAAATCGCCATCGACGGCCCGGCAGGAGCGGGCAAAAGCAGTGTAGCGCGGGAGATTGCCAGGAGGCTGGGGATCAAGTACCTGGACACGGGGGCCATGTACCGGGCCATTACCCTGAAAATGATCCGGGAAAAGGTGGACCTGGACGATCCCCGCCAGGTGGAAGAAGTCCTAAATAATACGCAACTGGATGTTAAGGAAGGCAACATCATCCTCCTGGACGGGGAGGATGTAACGGCGGAGATACGGAAGCCTTACGTCAACAACATGGTCTCCCCCGTCTCCGCCATCCCTGCCGTGAGGCGCAGGCTGGTTCAGATGCAGCAGGAGATTGCCGCCCGTTCCGGGGGTATCATCATGGAAGGCCGGGATATCACCACCCGGGTCATGCCCGAGGCGGACTTTAAGTTTTACCTGGATGCCTCGCTGATGGAGCGGGCCCGGCGGAGGATGAAGGAACAGTTGGCTGCGGGGATTCTAGATTCCCTGGAGGAGGTTGCCGAAGAGATTCGCCGTCGGGACCGGATCGATTCCCAGAGAGCGGATTCCCCCCTTTGCGTGGCTCCCGGGGCGACCGTTATCGATACAACGGATCTTTCTTTCGAAGAGGTGGTTAACGGCATCCTGCTCATTATTGCTTCTTCCTGAAGGGAGGTCTGGGGAGCATGCTGTATCGCTTTGGTCATCTGCTCTTTTCCATATATTTTAAACTTTTTTTCCGGTGGCAGGTCTATGGCAGGGAAAACATCCCGGAAAAGGGGCCTTTTATTGTCTGCTCCAACCATATCAACTGGATTGACCCGGTCTTTATTGCTTGCAGTTTTCCGTCTCGCATAAAGATCCACTTTATGGCCAAGGAGGAGCTGTTTCAAAAAAACTTTTTGGTTACCTTCGTTTTAACCCGGCTGGGCGCCTTTCCCGTCAAAAGAGATACCGCCGACATCTCTGCCATCAAGAAATCCTTGCAATTGTTGAAGGAAGGCCAAGTTTTGGGGCTTTTCCCGGAAGGGACCCGCAGCAAGACGGGAAAGCTGCTGAAGCCGATGAACGGGGCGGCTCTGATTGCCCTGCGTAGCGGTGTGCCCATTGTTCCGGTAGCCATCCTTGATCCCTACCGGCCCTGGAAAAAGCTAAGGATTACTATTGGCGAGCCCTTTAGGCTTGCCGTTCAACCGGGACAGGAGAAGAAGACCTTGAAAAAAGAGATCCTGGATAAGATGAGCAGCAATATTATGGAGAGCATTAAGCTGCTCTTCCCGCCCGGTGATAGAAATGCCGTAATTTGATAAAGCTATAAGCGGGTCAGCATGGAGTGATTTGGTTGCAGGTGCGCGTGGCTGAGAGTGCCGGTTTTTGTTCGGGAGTACGCCGGGCCTTGGATCTGGCGCTGCAGGAAGCGGAACGAGGACGTAAGGTGTTTACTCTGGGTCCCCTGGTTCATAATGAAGCTGTAAAGGAATTTATGGCTCAGCACCAGGTTTACGAAATCGGATCGCCCTTGGAAGCCGCCGGGGCGATTTTGCTTATCCGTGCTCACGGCGTCTCCCCCGAAGTATGGGAGGAGATCCGGAAACGGGGAGACATCACCGTGGTGGATGCCACCTGTGCCCGGGTAAAACGCTTGCAGCAGTACGCCCGGGAGTTGTCGGAACAAGGAAAACAGATTATTATTCTAGGGGACAAGAATCATCCCGAGGTAAAGGGGGTCCTGGGCTGGGCTGGGAACAGGGGAGAGGTCATCGCTTCTGCGGAAGAGTTGAAGAATATTGAGATCAGGGCTCCGGCCGCCCTTTTGGCCCAAACTACGGTAAGCGGTGCTCTCTTTGAACAGGTCAAAGAGGCCTTCTTACAAAAAGTGCCTGACGGGCAGGTTTTCGAGACCCTTTGTCCGGAGACCAGGCGCAGGCAGGAGGAAGCGGTTAGTTTAGCCCGACAGGTGGACGCCATGGTTGTGGTGGGGAGTGCTACCAGTGCCAACACCGGCACCCTGGTAGAGCTCTGCCGGAAAATCAAGCCGACCTGGCGGGTAATGAATGCCGGGGAGCTGCCGTTGCAGGAGTTGAAAGGCTTTAAAGTGGTAGGGGTAACGGCAGGGGCATCTACTCCCCACTGGACGATAAAGGAGGTAGTGGAAAGAATGGAGAACGAAAAGCTGGAGAACGGGGTTAACGGTGAAGTTCAAGAGGCAGGGGAAAAGGAAAAAAACGAAATCAACGGTGCGGCTCTGCCCCAGGCCGGGGCTGAACAGGAGGCCCGGGAAGAGGCGGCGGTGGAAGAGAGCAGGGCTGAGGAGCAGCCCGCAGCCGCTGCCCAGGCCCAAGAGGAGCCCGCTGGTGAAGAGCAGGGCGCCGATCACGATAAGGAAGGTGAAGAACAGAGCCGGGGTCAAGAAGAGGTAACCGGGGAAGCAGCCGGTGCAGAAGAGACTCCAGAGACTCCTGCAGCCGCCGCCCCCCAAGGCGAAAGCGAAGGGGAAGGAGCCGCGGCCCAGGAGGAAGGGGAGGCCCCGGAGGAGGCCGAAGAGCAAGAGCAGCTGCAGTTTATCTTTGAACAGGAGTTGAAGCGCCTGGAGCCCGGGGAGCGAGTAACCGGGAAGATCGTCCGGGTCACCCCCGATGAGGTATATGTAGACGTGGGCTACAAAACGGAAGCCCTGCTCCCCCGCTCCGAGGTTTACCTGGGAGAGGGAGAGAAATTGACGGATCGTTTTGCAGCCAGCTCCGATATAAGGGTCCTGGTCCTGAACGTGGACGAACAGGAAGGAAGAATCTTGGTTTCCAATAAGCGCGTGGCCAGGGAAGAAAAATGGGAGCAGCTGGAGAAGTGCTTAAACGAAGGAAAGGTCCTGGAAGGGAAAGTAAAGCAGGTTGTCCCCGCCGGGATGGTGATCGATCTGGGGGCCGGGATTGAGGGCTTTATGCCCGGCTCGCTGGTGGACATGCGTTATATCCCGGACTTCAAGCCGTTTTTAGGCCAGCCGGTCTCTTTTAAAGTGGTGGAAATAAACCGGGATAAAGACAAGGTTATCCTTTCCCGGAAAAAGGTTTTGGAAGAGGAAGCGGTTAGGAAGAAAGAGGCGGTTCTGAACAGCCTCCAGCCGGGAAGCGTAATTCCCGGGGTGGTCAGGCGCCTTACCGATTTTGGAGCCTTCGTGGATGTGGGCGGGATCGACGGCCTGGTTCATATCTCCGAAATATCCTGGGAGCGGATCGAGCATCCCCAGGAGGTCCTGAAAGTGGGCCAGGAGGTGGAGGTCAAGGTTCTGGAGGTAATTCCGGAAAGGGAGCGCATTAGTTTAAGTCTAAGGCAAGTCCAGCCCGATCCCTGGACTCTTGTAGGACAAGAATTCAGCGACGGTGAAATCGTCACCGGGAAGGTAACCCGGCTGGTCAATTTCGGTGCCTTCGTGGAGCTGAGGCCGGGGGTGGAGGGCCTGGTACACATCTCCCAGATTGCCGACTACCACGTCAAGCATCCTTCCGACGTGCTCCAGGAAGGGCAGGAGGTCAAGGTCAAGATCCTGGATTTGAAGCCCGAAGCCAAGCGCGTCAGTCTCAGCATCAAGGCGGTCAAGGAGAACGTTTCCGTTCCCGCCGACCAGGCGCGGGAGGCGTCAAGCGAAGGAGACGGCGGCGGAGTAACCCTGGGCGATGTTTTCGGAGAACTGTTTGAAGAAAGCAACCTTGGCGTCTCCGGCGGAAAGGAAGAGAACTCCGGGGAGGAAGTGGAGAGTGCCGGAGACCAGGGCGAAAAGGAAGAAGACAGCTAGAGATGTCCAGGCTGCGCCGGAAAGATGAGCATGTAAAGTATAGCTTGCTTCATCGGCCGGGAGTGGCTGATTTTTCAGAGATCAACTTTGTTCATAATTGCTTGCCGGAAAAGAACCTGAAAGAGGTATCTCTGGAGTCCACTTTGTTTGGGGATCCCTTGAGAGTACCTCTTTTTTTTAATGCCGTCACCGGAGGAACCCCCCTGGCTTTCAAGATTAACGCCGCCCTGGCGGAGGTGGCCCGCTTATTCGGCCTCCCCATGGCCCTGGGCTCCCAGATGGTGGCCCTGGAAAAGCCGGCAGCAGCCGCCAGCTTCCAGGTAGTGCGCCGGCGCAATCCCCGGGGTATTATCTGGGCCAATATCGGCGCCTATGCCAGCCCGGAAATGGTCCGGCGGGCGGTGGAGATGGTGGAGGCCTCCGCCGTCCAGATTCACCTGAATGTCCCCCAGGAGTTGTTCATGGGCGAGGGAGACCAGCGCTTCCAGGGCAACCTGGACCGGATCCGGGAAATAGCCCGCCGGGTGGAGGTGCCGGTAATTGCCAAGGAAGTGGGTTTCGGAGTGGCCGGGGAGCAGGCCCGGCAGCTCTTGGAAGCAGGGGTGGCGGCCATCGATGTGGGCGGTCGGGGGGGCACCAATTTTCTGGAGATCGAGGGGCGGCGCAGCGGGCGCCGCTTTTCCCCCGAGCTGTACAGCTGGGGCATTCCCACGGCCATTAGCCTGGCGGAGGTGCTGGTTGCCGTAGAGAACCGGATCCCGGTCTTGGCGGCGGGAGGCATGGCCTCAAGCATGAATATTGCCAAAGCCCTGGCCCTGGGCGCCCGGGCGGTGGGCCTGGCGGCCATGCCGGTCTATATTCTCCTTAAAAGAGGGCGCCAGGCCCTGATTCGGGAAATAGCCCGCCTGGAGCGGGAATTGCGCCTAATTATGCTCATGGCGGGCGCCTCCTCCCTGGAGGAACTGCGGCGGGTCCCCCTGGTCATTACCGGCTTTACCGCGGAGTGGCTCCAGCGCCGGGGTATCGACCCCTCCTCCTTCACCCACCGCACCTAGCGGTGCCTGGCACGTCAACTTTGTCAACTTAATGGAATATTCAGAAAAGATGCCTGACACGGCAAATTTGTCAACTTTTTTGGGCCATGAAGGGCCCTTTTTTTATTGCCCGTAAAAGGCCGCCGGCCTTTCCGGGCTTGGGCATACATAAATGGAATAAGCCGGGGCAGGATATGAACAGTAAAAATTGTGTAGGGAGGAGTGCTTATGCCTGCCGGTGCCATAATTCTCCTGATTGTAGCCATCCTGATCTTCCTGGGCTTGGCCCAGCGCGTTCTGGATCGCCTGCACCTCAGCGACCGGGAAGCCCTGCTTTTTGTCCTGGCCATGCTGGTGGGCGGCTTTTTGCCCGATATCCCTCTCACCCAGACCCTCTCCATTAATATCGGGGGCGGGATTATTCCCTTAATCCTGGTGATTTACCTGTTCATCAAGGCGGGGACGGCTGCAGAGAGGTCCCGGGCGGCGGTGGCCCTGCTGGTTACCGCCGTGGTGGTTTATATCTTTCTGAAGCTGTTCCCCCTGGAGCCTACATACGCTGTTCTCATGGACCCCATGTACCTGGTAGCCATAATTGCCGGGGTGGCCGGCTACCTGGCGGGACGCTCCCGGCGCTCCGCCTTTATCGCCGGTGTAGGATCCGTTTTTCTCAATGACCTTTTCACCCGCCTGGAGCTGTTTTTTACCGGCGCCAGGAGCGAGTTGGTCATCGGCGGAGCCGGCATCTTTGACGCGGTGGTTGTCTCCGGCTTAATTGCCCTGGGGCTGGCTGAACTGATTGGGGAGATCCGCGAGCGTCTTGCTGCGGAGCCGGGCAAGGGCTACCCGGAGGAACTGTCCCGCGGGTTGGAGGAGCCCCGGGAAGAAGGAAATCATGGCGAGGAGGAAAGCTAGATATGAAGCGTTCCATATTCATAACTTTAACGGCAGCGCTGGTCCTCTTTTTCTTAATTGCTCCCAGTATGGCTTTCGCAGCCCAGGAATACTTCGAACTGCAAAGACTGGATGAACGCGACGACGGCGGCTACTTCCAGATGAAGAATATAAACGACGGTTCAGTAATTATGCGCACGGCCCGCCTGCTGCATCCCGGCAACGAGTATATAGACAGCGACAACAGCCGCTATCGCGTGATTGCCGTGGAGGGTGATATCGCCTGGGCCAAGCGGCTGGAGGAGGGAGAAGAGCGGCCTGCCGGCAGCGCCTCCGTCCGGCCCGTGGGTTCGGGAAATGAGCGGGTCCAGGAGGAGGGGCGGAGCAAGTTTATCGGCATTTACCATTCCCACGGCGCCGAATCCTATGTCCCCTCGGACGGCACGGAGAGCAACGAGTACGGGGGCGGAATCCTCCGGGTGGGAAGCGTCTTCGAGAAGGCCCTGGATAAGAACGGCTTTATGGCCGAGCAAGTCCAGGAGACCCACGTGCCCCACGATGCCGGAGCCTACGCCCGTTCCCGACGGACCGCGGAGGAGTTGACCGCCAAAAATCCGGCGGCCCTCTTCGATGTGCACCGGGATGCCGTCCCCGCCGAGGAGTATGATGAAGAGGTGCAGGGTGAAGATGTAGTAAAGATTCTCCTGGTGGTAGGAGGACAAAATCCCAATATGGCCAGCAACAGCCAGTTTGCTGAAGGGTTGAAACAAGTGGCCGACGAGACCTATCCGGGTCTGGTCAAGGGGATCCTGGTGGCTCAGGGAAACTACAACCAGGATCTCAATCCCCGCGCCGTGCTCCTGGAAGTGGGCGCCCACGAAAACCGCCGGGAGCAGGCGGAAAATGCCGTGAATTTATTTGCAGACGTGGTGGGCATCTACATGGGGCAGACAGAGGCTCAACCCAGGGAGCAGGAGCAGAGGGCGGGCGTCTCCAGGGCCCTGATGCTAATTGCCGCCGTGGCCATCGCCGTATTCGTCTATCTTCTCATCTCCGCCGGGAGTTGGGCAGAGTTTAAGAGAAAGACCATGCAATTTTTTACCAGGGAGTTTGGCGATTTGCGCCGGGGGCTTAAACTGGGGGAGCAGGAGCCGGAGGAGGATGACCGCCGCTAGCTGGCGGCAGGGAGGGTTTAGATGGAGGATTACCTTACGGCCACCCTTTTGGGAAGCGCCTGGGGGCTGCTGACCCGCTACCTGATGCTTAAGTCGGATTACCGGCAGTTTCCCGGCTACCCCCACGGCTATGTAACCCATCTTTCCCTGGGGCTGGTGGCCTCCCTCCTGGGGTCCCTGGCCATACCGGCCATCTTTGAGAAAGAATTTACCGCGGTAACTTTTCTCTCCCTGGCTGCCACCCAGTTCCGGGACGTGCGGGAGATGGAGAGGAAGACCCTGAGCAGCCTGGATATGACCAAGCTGGTTCCCCGGGGGCCGGATTACATCGAGGGGATTTCCCGGGTTTTCGAGGCCCGGAACTATCTTTCCATGCTGATGGCCCTGATTGTCAGCGGGACGGCCTATATCTTCTCTCTCCAGGCGGCTATTCCCGTGGGGCTGGCGGTCCTCCTGCTGGCGATAAGGCTGATGCGGGGAGAGGTGATTCAGGATATTGCCACGGTCCGGCCCGGGGAAATTCGTTTTAAAGGCCCGAATCTATATGTGGACGATATCCACGTCATGAACCTGGGCTCGGAAGGAGCCCGCCAAAAAGTGATGGAACGGGGCCTGGGGGTGGTGATTGAGCCCAAGGACGATGATGCCCGCTCCATGCTGGCCAACGCCGGCCAGCGCATGGCCATCGCCCACGATGCGGCCTTGCAGTTGGGCATTTACAAGGACGTGGATACCCCCGAGTTTATGCCCATTCTGCGCCGGGACCTGGATACCGGGCGGGTAGTCATGGTTATCGTGCCCATAGAGATGGACATGGAGTGCCTCCTTCTGGCCGTCAGCCGGGTGCCGGTGCTGGAAAGCGCCTACTCCAGGCCTTTGCAGTCCCGGGCCGGCGCCGGCGCCGCCGATTAAAGGACGATTAATAGTTCCAGGGCGACGGTGAAGAGATGATGGAAACATCCCTGAGCAAATATATTTTAGCGATTATTACCCGGGAGGCGGGGCTGGTCTCAGGAGGCGGCGCCCCGGTATTCATGGCCCGGGATAAGGAAGAACAGGAGAAGATCGCCCTTTACCTGACCCGGATTACCGGGGGAGTTATTCACGACCTGGAAAACGGCGTTTATATCCTGGTAAAGCATTGACCGGCATGTTGATCATCTACTTCAGCCGATATTCGGCGGCTCCGGCTTTGTTGGCGGCTACCCGCCACTTTTACAGCGAGGAGGGCCCGGAGCAGGGAGCGGCCAGGGCCGCTTCCTGGTGGAGGCGCTTTCCTCCCGGCGGACCCCCCGCGGCCACTTTAATCAGTTACGGTCTCCACCCCAGCGGGAGGGTCTGCTTCATGACCTTCACCGCCTCGCCGCCGCTGGTGCTCCATGCCTTGCACGAATTCTGCGCCCTCTTTCCCGGCGAGGATTGGATTCCGGTAACGGCGGAGGCCATCCCCGGATTTAAGAAGGCAAAGCCATTGGAGAGCATATTTAAGGCCGGGGGAAAGCTTCGCCGCCGCCGGGACCGGCACCTGATGGAGAGAGCCTGGGAAGAAGTGGGCCTGGCGGTAAGGGAAGTGCACCTTAAAATTGAACAGCGAAAAGGTTTAGGTTTAAGATGATCATTATCTTCCATTGTTACGGCGGCACGCACACCTCTGTGGTGGCCGCCTCCATCCACCTTAACCTCCTGCCCCGGGACCGGACGCCCACCGTCGAGGAGTTTACCCGGCTCCCCTATTTTGATCGGGTGGACAACCGGGCCGGGGGCTGTCTCCATTACATGGGGCGCAACCTGGCCGGCGACGCCGTTTTTACCCTGAGCGGCCGCAGCGGGGGAGCGGAGCTGGAAAAAATTCTGCTCTCCCTGCTGGAGATAATGGGCGTACCCCGGGAAGCCGTCGCTTTCATCAACTGCCTGCCCCATGTCAATCTGCCGGTCCGCATCGGCGGCTTTCTATCCCGCCGCCTGGGCCTTGCCGCCTTGGGCAGGCCCCTGCTCTCCCTGGGCTTGAAGATGCGCTACCCGTCCCTGGTTCGGGAAGTGAAAAGATTGGAACGGCAGCTTGCCCCTAAAAAGGGCTAGTTCAATCTTGCTCCCTGTCCATGTTGACATTTCAAAAGCAGATTTGGGATAATGGAAAAAACCGACCAGGGAAGGAAAGAGCATCATGAGGAAGCAAGAGGGTTGCCTGATCAGCGCCGTCGCCCCGGGCTCGCCTGCCGCTTCGGCGGGGGTGGCCCCTGGAGACCGGCTGCTGCTCCTGGACAGGCGGCCGGTCCGGGATATAATCGATTACAAGATCATGGAGGCAGACCGCAGGGTGGAACTCCTGCTGCGGAAGAAAGACGGGCGCCTGCAGCGGTTAAGGATAACCAAGGAGGAGGATACCCCCCTGGGTCTCCAGTTCCAACCCCCGACCATGGCCCCAGTGCGCCGCTGCCGCAACCGCTGCCTTTTCTGCTTTGTTGACCAAAACCCCCCGGGGCTGCGCCGAGCCCTCTACCTGAAAGACGACGATTACCGCCTTTCCTTCCTGTACGGCAATTTCATAACCTTAAACAATCTCAGCGAGGCGGATATGGAGCGCATCGTCAAGCTGCGCCTGAGCCCCCTTTACGTTTCGGTGCACTCCACCGATCCTGTCGTCCGCCGGAGGCTGTTTGGGACCCCCCGGGCCGCTTCGGGATTGAGGAACCTGCACCGGCTACTGCAGCAGGGAATCCAGGTCCATGCCCAGGTGGTTCTTTGCCCGGGGATAAATACCGGCCCCCAGCTGGAGAAGACGGTGCGGGACCTGGCGAGCATGGGAACGGGGGTGCTGTCCATCGCCCTGGTTCCCGTGGGGCTGACCCGCTACCGGCGGGAGACGGACGAGCCCCTGCGCCGGGTCACCCCCTCGGAAGCGGCGGAGATCGTGGCCGCGGCGGAGAACTGGCAGCGGCGCTTCCGGGCGGAACGGGGCAGCCGCCTGGTTTTCCCCGCCGACGAACTTTACCGGCTGGCCGGCGCCGATTATCCCGATGCCGCTTCCTACGAAGGCTACCCCCAGTTGGAGAACGGGGTCGGCCTGGCCCGGATCTTTCTTGATGAGCTGGCCCGGGTCAAGATAACTCTGCCCGGGGAATTGAAGCGCCCCGTTTCCGCCGCCGTGGCCACGGGCAGGGAGGCCGCTCCCCTGCTGGAGGAACTGGTTAAGGCTTTTAGCGAAATCCGCGGCCTGGATTTAAGGCTCCGGGTCATCGAGAACCGATTTTTCGGGCCCACGGTGACCGTTGCGGGGCTGCTGACCGGCGCAGACTTAATGGAAGGCCTCTCCGGAGCAGACCTGGGCGAAGTCCTCTTCATTTCTCCGGCCCTGCTCCGGGAGGGAACGGATCTTTTCCTGGACGGCGTCAGCGTGGGTCAACTTCAGGAAGCCCTGGGGGTAACCCTACGGCCCGTGGGCGGCCCCCAGGAACTGGCCGAATATTTGCAGAGCCTGGCGCTGCAGGCAAGGGAGGGGAAGATCCATTGAGGAACGTTGTCGCCATCGTTGGACGGCCCAACGTGGGCAAATCCACCCTTTTTAACCGTCTTACCGCCGCGCGCACGGCCATCGAGGAGAAGGTGCCCGGGGTAACCAGGGACCGCCTCTACGGAGTGGCCGAGTGGTGCGGCCGGCAATTCGTGGTCATCGATACCGGCGGTATCACCTTCGAAAGGGAAGATTCCATAACCGTCCAGGTGCGCCGGCAAGCCCAACTGGCCGTGGAAGAGGCCCAGGTGATTCTCTTCCTCCTGGATGCCCGGGAAGGGCCCACCGCCCTGGACCAGGAGATTACCGACTTGCTGCGGCGCAGCGGCAAGACCATCATTCCTGTGGTCAACAAGGTGGATCATCCCGGAAGCCAGGATCTGGTATACCTCTTTTACCGCCTGGGCCTGGGAGAGATCAGTCCCATATCCGCCGCTCACGGCCGGGGGATCGGCGACCTGCTGGACCGGCTTTGCTCCGTTCTCCCTCCCGGGGAGGAGGAGCCGGACTCTCCTGAAGCCATCAAGGTGGCGGTGATCGGACGCCCCAACGTGGGCAAATCCTCCCTGGTCAACCGGCTGCTGGGAGAGGAGCGGGTTATCGTCACCAATATCCCTGGAACTACCAGGGAGGCGGTGGACTCTTTTTTTACCCATGAGGGGCGGAGCTACATCCTTATCGATACCGCCGGCGTCCGGCGCAAAAGCAGGATTAAGGAAGCGGTGGAGTATTACAGCGTCCTGCGCTCCTTGAAGGCAGTGGAGCGGGCCGATGTCTGCCTCCTGCTCCTGGACGCAGATGAAGGGTTTGTGGAGCAGGACCTGAAGCTGGCCGGCTTTGTGGACGAAACCGGCAAGGGACTTATCATCGTGGTAAACAAGTGGGACCTGGCCGCCGGGAAAAAGACCCGGGAGAGCTTTCTGGAGGAGATCCGCACCGCTTTTTCCTTTGTTCCCTACGCCCCCGTGATTTTTCTTTCCGCGCTGACCGGAAAAGGCTTGTCGAAGCTGCTGCCCCTGGTGGAGCAGGTCCGGGAAGAGCATCGCAAGCGGGTGCCTACCGCCGTTTTAAACGATCTCCTTGCCGACGCCTTCGCCGTCAACCCGCCGCCGACGGTGAAGGGGAAAAGAGTGAAGCTGTACTACGCCACCCAGCCCCAGGTGGCGCCGCCCACCTTTGTCCTTTTTGTCAACAACCCACAGATGATGCATTTTTCCTACCTGCGCTACCTGGAGAACCGGATCCGGGAATCCTTCGGCTTCCAGGGCACTCCGCTTCGCCTGCTCCTCAAGCCCCGGCAGGGAAAGGAGGGCTAAAGTGGTCACCTTCTGGACCCTCTTGGCGGCGTATTTGCTGGGAGCGCTGCCTTTCGGCTATATCGTTACCTGGCTGGTCAAGAGGACGGATATTCGCCGCTACGGGAGCGGGAATATCGGCGCCACCAACGTGATGCGCCTCCTGGGGCCGGCGGGCGGACTGCTGGTCTTGTTTCTGGACGCCCTTAAGGGAGCCGTCGCGGTGCTGCTGGCCCGGGCGGCCGGCGGGGGGAGGGAGCTTCTCCTGGCCGCCGCCCTGCTGGCCATGATCGGCCACAGTTATCCCGTCTTCCTGAAATTTAGAGGAGGGAAGGGGGCGGCTACGGGAATCGGCGTGCTGATTCCCTTGACGGGCTGGGTGACGGCGGCGGTGCTGGGCGTAGCCGCGGCGGTAATTGCCGCCACCCGCTACGTCTCCCTGGGCTCCATCGCCGGGGCTCTCTCCCTGCCCCTCTTCCTTTACCTCTTCGGCTTTGAGCCCGTCGATCTCTATTTTGGCGGGGCCGCGGCCCTGCTGGTTCTCCTGCGGCACCGGGAGAATATCCGGCGCCTCCTCCAGGGGAAGGAACCCAAGCTGGGGCAGAGGGTAAAGGCGGAGGAGAAGAAGGATTGATGCGCGCAGCGGTATTGGGCGCCGGCAGCTGGGGCACCGCCCTGGCCCTGGCCCTGGCCCGAAATAAAACCCCAGTGCGGCTCTGGGCCAGGAACAGCGATACGTACAAGAACCTCCTTCTCAAGCGCGCCAACGAGCCCTACCTTCCCGGGGTGAAGATACCGGAGCAGGTTCGCCCCACCAACAGCCTGGGGGAAGCCCTTCAAGGGGCGGAGCTGGTTATTTTGGCCGTTCCTCCCAGCGGACTTCGGGAATTGGCGGCGGCCATAAGGGGGATGCTCCCCTCTCGGCCCCTTCTGGTTAGCGGTGCCAAGGGGCTGGAAGGGGGGACCGGGCTGTGCCCTTCCCAGATACTGGAACAAGAGCTTAAGGATTTCCGGGAGCGCATCGCCGTAATCTCCGGTCCCGCTCACGCTGAGGAGCTGGCCCGGGGACTGCCCACCGCCGTGGTGGCGGCCGCCGGGAACCCGGAGCCGGCACGGCAGATCGCGGAGATGCTTGCCGCGCCGGCCCTGCAGGTTTACACCGGCGGGGACCTGGTCGGCGTGGAGGTGGGAGGCGCTCTGGCCGGCATGTTTGCCCTGGGGGCGGGCATCATGGAAGGGCTGGGCCTGGGAGAGAGCGCCAGGGCCATCCTGGCCGCGGGCGGCTTTCGAGAAATGCTGCTCCTGGGAGAGGCCCTGGGGGGCCACAGGGAGACGCTCAGCGGTCTTGCCGGTCTGGGAGACCTGGTGGCCGGCTGCTTTTCCAGACTCCCCAACCGGAACCGGGAAGCCGGGATCATGCTGGCCCGGGGGCGTCTGCCGGGGGAAGGGGCCCCGGGAAGCAAGGCGGCCGCTGAGGGCATCTTCACTGCCCGGGCGGTGGGGAAGCTGGCCGCACAGCACCGCCTGGAGATGCCCATTGCCCGGGAGATTGGTGCGGTGCTCTTCGAAGGGAAGCCGCCCCGGGAGGCGGCGGAAGCCATTATGCACCGGCAGCGGTAAGGCGGCGGCCAACGAGAGCGGCTTGGAGAATATCTCCCTCAAGGAACCGTAGAGGCGGTTCTTTTTTATGTACCGGTGGTAATAATGCTTTGCCTTTCACATATATATATATTGTTAGGTCATGCCTAGGCTCCTTCCGGGAGGAAAGGAGTGCAAATTTGCCGATAAAGGAGGGATGAACAGTGGAGTTTGACCTGTTTAGCGATCTGGTAGAGCGTACCGGAGGCGATATCTACCTGGGCGTAGTCGGGCCGGTCCGCACGGGCAAGTCAACCTTTATCCGCAAATTCATGGAACTCTTCGTCCTGCCCAAAATTGAAGACCCCATGGAATACGAACGGGCCCGGGACGAACTTCCCCAGGGAAGCGGCGGTCGCACCATTATGACCACGGAGCCGAAATTTGTTCCCGACGAGGCCGTGGAGATAACCGTGGGTGATAACCTGGTGATGCGCGTTCGCCTGGTGGACTGCGTGGGCTACACCGTGGAAGGCGCTGCCGGCTACGAAGACGAGGAAGGGCCGCGCATGGTATCTACCCCCTGGTTTGAATACGATATCCCCTTCCAGGAAGCGGCGGAACTGGGCACCAGGAAGGTGATTAGCGATCATTCAACCATCGGGGTGGTGGTTACCACCGACGGAACCATCACCGATCTTCCCCGGGAAAACTACGTCGAGGCGGAGGAAAGGGTAATCGAGGAGCTGAAGGAGCTGGGGAAGCCCTTTGTGGTGCTGCTCAACAGCAGAGAACCCCGTTCCGAAGAAGCCAGGCAACTGCAGGAGGAACTCTCTTTTCGATATGATGTTCCCGTCATCGCCATGGACTGCCTGGAGATGAACCAGGGCGATATCGCGGTCTTGCTGGAGGAGGCTTTGTACGAATTCCCCGTCCGGGATGTTGCTGTCCAGCTGCCCCGCTGGGTGGAGGTGCTGGGGACGGGACACTGGCTGAAAGACCATTACGACCGGATTGTCAACGAAAACATTGCCCAGGTGACCAAGGTGCGCGAGATCAATGGGATGGTGGAGAAGCTGAGAGAGTACGAATACGTAAAGTCCGCGTCGTGCCTGCAAGTTAACCTGGGGACAGGGGAAGCGGAAATAGAGATCCAGACGCCCGACGAAATGTTTAACCAAATTTTGGGAGAGCTTTGCGGCGAAGAGATTACCGAGGATGCCGATATCATGAGGGTGATAAGGGATTATTCCGTCGCCAAGAAAGAATACGACAAGCTGGCCGAAGCTCTTTACCAGGTAAGGGAAACCGGCTACGGCATCGTCCCCCCGGTACTGGAAGAGATGACTTTTGATGAACCGGAGATTATCAGGCAAGGCGGTCGCTTTGGGGTCAGGCTACGGGCCAGCGCTCCCTCGCTTCATTTGATCAGAGTTGACGTCAAATCCGAGATTACTCCGGTGGTGGGCTCCGAAAGGCAGAGCGAAGAGCTGGTCAACTATCTCCTGGCTGAATTTGAAGAAAACCCGCAAAAGCTGTGGGAGTCGCAGATTCTGGGCAAATCCCTCCATGATTTGGTTCAAGACGGCATTACCGGAAAACTGGGCAACATGCCCCCCAATGCCCAGGAGAAACTGCAGCTGACCTTGGAAAAAATTATCAATGAAGGCAGCGGTGGCTTAATCGCTATTATTCTCTAGGGGGCAGCCCTGATTGTAAAAATACCCCTTGCCATAAGGGGTATTTTGTTTTTATGCAGGAATAAGCTGGGAGGTGGCGAAATCAAATCTTAGTAAAGTTGAGGGGGCAAAGATGATTACCGGAGAGCTTTTGGAGCTCCTTTACGAAGCGGCCAGCATTCAACGGTGGAATGACCATATCCGGCCCAAGGGTTTTTCGGAACTGGACAAGCAGGCCCACAAGATGGTGTTTACCTACGTGCTGGCCAAGCTGGAGGAGAACGACCACAAGGCGGAGGTAAACTGGCGCAACCTCATTGAGGGCGGCATTTTCGAGTACCTGCACCGGATCGTCCTCACCGATATCAAGCCGCCTATCTTTCATAAATTGATGGCGGAGCGGGGAGAGCAGCTGAACCGCTGGGTGGTGGAGAAGTTAACGGATAAGATTGCCCCCGTCAAGGGCGGCTTTCTGCCCCGCTTCGAACGCTATCTTTTTGACCCCGCTTACAGCCCCCTGGAGAAAAAAATTCTGCGGGCCTCCCACTACCTGGCCACCAACTGGGAATTTCAAATCATCTACACCCTCAACGGGAACCTCTACGGCCTGGAGGCGACCCGGGAACAGATCGAAAACGAGATCGAGGAGCACTATGATCTGGCCGGGGTGCAGAAACTTACCTTGGGCAAAAAGACCCGCCAGTTTGTGGACCTGGTGGGCCAGCTGCGCTTCCAGCAGCGCTGGGCCCAGTCCCCCCGGGTCCCGGAAACCTCGGTGCTGGGGCATATGCTCATCGTGGCCCTCTTTACCTATTTTTGCTCCATGGAGCTGGGGGTTTGCGACCGCCGGCTGTACAACAACTTTTTCGGCGGCCTTTTCCACGACCTGCCCGAGGTCCTGACCAGGGACATCGTCTCTCCCGTCAAGCGCTCCGTGGAGGGAATCGAGGAGATCATCAAGGAGATCGAAGTGCGCCAGGTGGAAGAGCGGATTATGCCCCTTCTGCCGGCCAGCTGGCAGCAAGAGATTCGCTACTTTACCGAGGATGAATTCAAGAGCAAGATTATACGGGATAACAAGGTCCTCCACGTGACCACCGAAGAGATTAACTTGAAATACAATGAAGACCGCTACTCACCCCTGGACGGGGAAATCCTGGAGCCTTGCGACAAGCTGGCCGCCTTCATCGAAACCTATCTATCCGTTTCCCACGGGATTACGTCAAGACACCTGGAGGAAGGCCGCCGGGCCCTTTACGAAGAATATCGGGAGAAGGTGGTTTCTACTATCGACTTCGGGGAGTTGTTCAACTATTTTCACCTCGACTAGCTTTTCGGGAAAGTCTTTGGGGCTGATCTCCCGTAACGGCCTTTTGAACTAGCAGATAAAGCAAAAGCAGTCTGTTTTATCGGTTCAAAGGTGGGTGCAATGCACATTAATTTATAAAAGCAAGGAGGTTGAAAAATGAACAACCCAGAAGTGACCCAACAAGCATTGGAGATCTTGCGCAGTGGTGAACCGTTTCAGTGGTATGTCATCCCCTTGTTGGCCCTGGTAGTCTATGTGTACGCCAATGAAATCTCCAAGAAGAATTACCGCTGTGTAGCTGCCGGTCTCGCCCTGTACATGGTTCACTGGGCCTATGAGATAGCCAACGCCCTGATTCAGCACTTTTCTGGTCATGCCCTTTGGACCGTCCCCACGGGAACGGCGTTTCTGCTCCTGGTCGGGGTTGGGGTCGAGATCAGCCTCATGTTTTCCATAGCCGGGCTGGTTGCTACCAAGACGCTCCCGGAAGATCCCAAGGCCAAAATTTTGGGCATTAACAACCGCCTGTTTTTTGCCATCGTTTTTGCGGCGATATTTTCTTTCATCGAAATATTCTTGGTCCGGACGCCTACCTTTGCCTGGGTTTATCCCTGGTGGGGTGCCTTCCCGGTATTTATCACCGTGTACATCCCCTTCTTTGCGGCAGCCACGTACTGCTATCATTGGAAGCCGAAAACCCAGGCTGCGTTTATCGGGACTCTGTTTGCCATCAACGCCGTGGCCCTGATCGTTTTTGCCGGCATCCTCAAGTGGATTTAGCCATATACAATTTGCCGCATCTGCGCCCCCTGGGCGTATATGGGGGCGGAATCTGCTGACACAGACCCGGCTCAAAGAGCCGGGTCTTTTTTAAGCAGTGCTCGGGACCAGATTCCTGCGGTCCACGGGCTGGTGCCGCCGGCCCGCCCCTTTGGTAAAATTTCTCAGCCTATTTATTTGTTTTGCCTCCATTGAGGAAATGATCATATAAACATAAAAAGCACGCGTCAATTAAAGCGTGTAGAAAAGGAGGTTTGAGGCACATTTGGCCGAACACTCGTATGCGAATCAAGAGGTCGCTTGATTTGCCAGCCATACCCTATACATCCAATCTTTTGTCCTTTTAGCTTAAAGAAATTCCAGGCGACGCTTTATCACAATAACACTAAAATGCTCATAGGGACATGAGCAAAGATTATCCTTGGTCCTGCGCCATAGTGTAAAATTGTTGTAGGAAAAAAATAAACAAGAGACCACTCTTTTTGGTAAAATT